>CP154795.1:2453462-2760145 GCA_039565995.1 Propionibacteriaceae bacterium ZF39
GACCGTCACGATCGAGCACGAGATCCGCGCCTCCGCCACCCAGAACGGCAACCGCGGCACGCTCGTCCCGGCCACGCAGTCCAACCCGGCGTTCGTCACGGTGAAACTCGCCGAGGGTACGCCGCAGGTGAGCTTCTCCTGACCTCTGCGGCCCCGGCCTTGCCTAGGCTGGGGCCGTGACCAGGAAGCTGCGCGATGAGCGTTATGCGCTGTTCTGCGAGACGCTCAGCTCTGTCGAACCCTCCGCCCCGACGCTGTGTGACGGTTGGACCGTCCATGACCTGGCAGCCCATGTCTGGCTGATCAAGCGTGATCCGGCGGGCTGGCCCGGGATGGCGCTGCCGTTCCTGGCCCACGTCACGGACGCGCGCCTGGCAGCGATCAAGGACCGCTGGAGCTATGCCGCGCTCATCGATCGGCTGCGCGAACACGGGCCGGGGATCGCCGCCATGCCGGGAGACGGGTTCGAGGGCCACCGCCATGCACTCGGCGAATATGTGATCCACACCGAGGACATCCGGCGCCCCAACGACCTTCCGCCGCTGCCCGACACACCAGCACTCCGCAACGCCCTGTGGCGCCGGGTCGGCGTGGCGGCCCGGATTCTCCGGGGACGTGGACGCGACGGCCTGATCCTGCAACGCCCGCAGGGCGGTGACGTCATCGTGGTGCGGGGCCGGCCCGGCGGCAGCTCCGTGATCGGCGAACCGATCGAGGTGCTGTTGTGGGTCTATGGGCGAGAGTCTGCGGCCGCGGTGGAGATCCGTAGTCTGGCCGCGTGACCGAACCTGCTTTGCCCCGCCTGATCGCCACCGACCTCGACGGCACCCTCCTCCGCAGCGACACCACGGTCGGTGACCGCACGCGACAGGCCCTCGATCTCGTCCGCTCAGCCGGCGTACTCGTCGTGCCCGTCACCGCCCGCCAACCCGTCGGGATCCGTCAGGTCGCCGGGAACGCCGGCTTCACTGACTGGGCCGTGTGTTCCAACGGTGCCTACTCCTGGCACCTCACCGAGGAACGCGCCGGTTTTGTCACGCTGCTCGAGCCGGAACCGCTGGCGCAGCTCGTCACCGCGCTCGGGGAGCGCGTACCGGCCGCGCGGTTCGCGGTGGTCCGGGACTTCGGCCGGGACTTCGTCGCCGAGGAGGGGTACGCCGCCCTGTCGGTCTTCCATGACCATGCGATGCAGCCGCGGGTGATGCGACGAGGTACGCCCGCCGAGCTGGTCTCCGAGCCCTGTTTGAAGTTCGTCGCCCGGTCCGACCGGCACACTCCCCCGGAGTTGTACGCCGAGATCGAGGCTCTGGGACTGGACGGCATCGCACCCACGCTCTCGGGTGCCCCGTTCGTCGAAGTGGCGGCAGCCGGGGTGAGCAAGGCGACCGGCCTGGCCCGGTTGTGCGCCGACCTGGGGATCGAACCGCAGGAGGTCGTCGCCTTCGGGGATGCTCGCAATGATGTTGCGATGCTGGAGTGGGCCGGCCACGGGGTGGCGATGGCCAACGCGGTCCCCCAGGCACAAGCCGTGGCCGACGAGGTGCTGAGTACGACCAACGATGACGAAGCTGTCGCCGAATGGTTGATGGCCCGCTTCGCTTTTGCGGGATAAAATTGGGAATGACATTTGCGGGACCCAGTGAGGTGGCCGAGTTGCTCGAACGGCTCATGACCTCCGATTGGCCGACGAGCGAACTGGAGCGCGTGCACTGGTTCGGACGGCACGGCCTGGAAGCCGAGGGCGCCGAGGTCGACATGGGCGAGCATGAGCTGCCCGGCCGGCGCGTCTATGGCCCGGCCAGCCAGAATGTCGAGAGCCCGGGTTGGCACACCTTCCGCAACGAGTTCGTGGGTCTCGTGTGGTTCCTGTGGTCCGGCAAGGATGGCTGGGTACGCCAGCTCGCCACCGAGCTGCGGGACGAACTCAACGGTCGGCTCGAACCCCTCGACAGCGACGACGACCCGGACGGTGGGTTCAACGCCCGGTGGATCCGGGACGAATGTCGTATCGACTGCTATCTGCATGCCACCCGCGACTTCGGGGCGCTCGGCACGTCTCCCGCCGTCGTGCAGCTGCACCTGGATCATGCCCATCGTGCGGATGCGCTCGAGGCGGAAGCCCGGCGCGTGGCGGTGCTGCGCTCCAGGCCGTTCAAGCCCTGAGCAAGCCCTGGCCACTGTTGCCCGTCAGGAGCTTGCGTTGCGCTCTTCAGCTCCCACCAACGTTCGTGGAAACAAGCCCGCCGGCGCTCACGGTCGTGAGGCGCCGGCGGGCTTGTTCGCGTGATCCGAACGATCAGCTGCAGCCGCTGGTGGCGCCGCAACCCTCGCAGACATAGCACGAACCGCTGGGACGCATCTTGGTGCCGCAGGTGAAGCAGAGCGGTGCGTCGACAGTGCTGCCGGTCAGCGACTCCATGAGCTCGGCGGAGGTGTGCGCCTCGGCCGGAGCCGGCTTGATCAGGCTGCTGATCTGACCCAGCGAGCCCAGCGTGATCGACGACGATGGCTTGGGCGACGGATCGGTGTCGACCATGTCGCCCTCATCGTTCTTCAGCGACTCCGACTCGATCTCGTTGGCGCTGGCACCCTCGTCGATGTAGGAACCGGTCTGCACATAGCGGGCCCGCTCGGTCGCGGTATAGATGCCCAGCTCGGCTCGCTCGTCGAACGGCAGATAGTCCAGCGCCAGGCGACGGAAGACGTAGTCGATGATCGACTGCGCCATGCGGATATCCGGGTCGTCGGTCATGCCGGCCGGCTCGAACTTCATGTTGGTGAACTTCTGCACATAGGTGTCGAGCGGGACGCCGTACTGCAGCGCGATCGACACGGCGATCGAGAACGCGTCCATCACGCCGGCCAGGGTCGAACCCTGCTTGCCGAGCTTGAGGAAGACCTCGCCGAGGCCGTCATCGGGATAGGAGCCGGAGGTCAGATAACCTTCCGCACCGCCCACGGTGAACGAGGTGGTCATCGACGGGCGCTTCTTGGGCAGGCGCTTGCGTCGCGGACGATATTCAACGACCGGCGCAGCCGCGGGTGCCTCGGCGACCGGCTCTGCCTTCTTCTTGGCGTCCGAGAGCGGCTGGCCGACCTTGCAGTTGTCGCGATAGACGGCCAGTGCCTTCAGGCCGAGCTTCCAGCCCTGCAGATAGACCTCGGCGATCTCCTCGACCGTGGCCGACTCCGGCAGGTTCACCGTCTTGGAGATGGCCCCGGAGAGGAACGGCTGGACGGCCGCCATCATCCGCACGTGGCCCATCGGCTTGATCGCGCGTACGCCCATGGCGGTGTCGAAGACCTCGTAGTGCTCCGTCTTGAGCCCGGGCGCGTCGACCACATGGCCGTGCTCGGAGATGTATTCGACGATCGCTTCCGCGGTCTCGGCGGTGTAGCCGAGCTTCTTGAGCGCCCGCGGGATGGTCTGGTTGACGATCTGCATCGAGCCGCCACCGACGAGCTTCTTGAACTTGACCAGCGAGAAGTCCGGCTCGATGCCGGTGGTGTCGCAGTCCATCATGAAGCCGATGGTGCCGGTCGGCGCGAGCACCGACGCCTGCGCGTTGCGGAATCCCTTGTCAGCACCGAGCTTGACGACCTGGGCCCACTCCTTGGTGGCCAGCTTGTGCACGTCACCGTCGATCGACGACACCGTGCGCAGCGCATCGTTGGCCGCCTGGTGCTTGCGCATGACGCGCTGGTGAGCATCGGCGTTGCGGGCGTACCCGTTGTAGGGACCCACGATCCCGGCCAGCTCCGCCGAACGGCGGTAGGAGGTGCCGGTCATCAGCGAGGTGATCGCCGCCGCGAACGCCCGGCCACCGTCGGAGTCATAGCCGTGACCGGTGGCCATCAGCAGGGCGCCCAGGTTGGCGTACCCGATTCCGAGCTGGCGGTAGTTGCGCGTCGTCTCGCCGATGGACTCGGTCGGGAAGTCGGCGAAGCAGATCGAGATGTCCATCGCGGTGATGATGATCTCGACGGCCTTGGCGAAGGTGGCCGCGTCGAACCGGTCGTCGTCGGTGAGGAACTTCAGCAGGTTGAGGCTGGCGAGGTTGCAGGACGAGTTGTCGAGCGACATGTATTCGGAGCACGGGTTGGAGGCCGTGATCCGCCCGGTCTCCGGGTTGGTGTGCCAGTCGTTGATCGTGTCGTCATATTGCAGACCCGGATCGGCGCACTCCCAGGCGGCCTTGGCGATCTTGTCGAACAGGCTGCGGGCGTCCACGCGCTCGATTTCGCGACCGTCGGTACGCGCGGTCAGCGGGAAGTCCGTGCCGTCCTCGACAGCGCGCATGAAAGCGTCGGTGACCCGGACCGAGTTGTTGGCGTTCTGATATTGCACCGAGGTGATGTCCCGGCCGCCCAGGTCCATGTCGAATCCGGCGTCGCGCAGCGCGCGGATCTTGTCCTCCTCGCGCGCCTTGGTCTCGATGAACTCCTCGATGTCGGGGTGATCGACATCGAGCACGACCATCTTCGCCGCGCGACGCGTGGCGCCACCCGACTTGATGGTGCCGGCCGAGGCGTCGGCGCCCCGCATGAACGACACGGGGCCCGAGGCGGTGCCGCCCGAGGAGAGCAGTTCCTTCGAGGAGCGGATGCGCGACAGGTTGAGGCCGGCGCCCGAGCCGCCCTTGAAGATGAAGCCCTCCTCCTTGTACCAGTTCAGGATGGAGTCCATCGAGTCGTCGACCGACAGGATGAAGCAGGCGCTGACCTGCTGCGGCGACAGCGTGCCGACGTTGAACCACACCGGCGAGTTGAAGCTGAACACCTGGTGCAGCAGCATCCAGGTCAGCTCGTGCTCGAAGATCTCGGCATCGGCATCGGTGGCGAAGTAACCATGTTCGACGCCGGCGGCCCGGTAGGTCTTGACCACACGGTCGATGAGTTGCTTGAGCCCCTGCTCGCGGGCATCGGTGCCCAGCGCGCCGCGGAAATACTTGGTGGTGACGATCGTGGAGGCGTTCATCGACCAGAAGTCGGGGAACTCGACGCCGCGCTGCTCGAAGACGTTCTCACCCGTCTTCCAGTTGGTCTGGACGATGTCGCGCCGCTCCCAGGTGACCTCGTCATAGGGATGCATACCTTCAGTGGTGAAGACGCGTTCGATCGTGAGGCCGGTGCGGGCCTTGCCGGTCTTGCGGCTTGAGCGCGCGGTCTCGGTCATGGACGTTCCTCTCGGGTGATGCGTCACGGCGACGCGTCTTTGGTGGTGGGTGTTGCGTGTTGATTGCGGTTGACGCCTATTCGGCGACGGTGGCCTGCTCGGCCCGCAGTCGAGCGATCTCGTTCTCGAAATCGTCGACGGATTCGTATTGCTTGTAGACACTCGCAAAACGGAGATAGGCCACCTCGTCGAGCGCCCCGAGAGGCTTGAGGATGGCCAGCCCGACTTCGTCGGCGGGAATCTCGGGAAGACCGGAAGCCCGGAGAGCCTCTTCGACCTCCTGGCCGAGCCGCGCCAGCTGTTCCTCGGTCACCGGACGACCCTTGCAGGCCTTCCGCACGCCGCTGATCACCTTGTCGCGGTTGAACTGCTCGACCACTCCGGAACGCTTCACGATCACCATCTGCATGGTTTCCAGCGTCGTGAACCGACGCTCGCACGCCGGGCACTGTCGCCGACGCCGGATGCCGGCGCCATCGTCGACGGACCGGGAGTCGAGGACGCGGGAGTCGGAATGGCGGCAATAGGGGCAACGCATGACAACTCCCTTCCGGCGGGGTTCCCCCTGCCCTTTGAGAGACCCACCTGGGGATAACTCTGGGGACAAGGATGTGAATTCGATGTGGATACGTTGTGGACAACAACCACAACCTGTGGATGAAGCACACGCTTGTAACTACTAGATATGATACCCTACGACCGAACCACCACAAGAGCAAGTAATGGAAGAGAAACCCTGGACACGTCTCGAGCGTTCGATCCGACGGCCCTAGTCAGAGCCCGGATGGGCGTCACAGAAGGTTGCGCAACACGCCGAAAACGAGCGCCGGAACGCCGAGAACCGCCACGAGAGCGAGCGGAGAAAGACGGTCCAGGAACCCCAACGGCCCGGGCAGACCCGCGGGCCGGCCCGCCATCAGCCGAACCCCCGTCCACAGCCACGCGAACCCCAGCGCGACCCCGAGCACCAGCACGAATGGATTCCAGCCCCAGGCGCCGGCAACGTCGCCCCCCAGGAGAGCCGCGCCCATCCTGGATGATCCACACACCGGGCACAGCAGGCCGGTCAGGGCGAGGAAAGGACAGGGAACCCCCTGGCCAGTAACGACGTAGACACCCCCGGCTGCCAGGCAGGTGCCGCCGAGGATCGACAGCAGCGCGAATCTCCGCCGACCGTCGACCCCGACGACATCAGGAGCCAGAGTGGTCACCGATCCATTATCAACGAGTGGCCACCACCGGGGCCGGCGAGCCGGGCTCCCCGGTGACGCGCAGCGCCGTCGTGGTGATGCAGAACAACGCGGCAATCACCAGCGACACGATCAGCACCATCGCCAGGGCGAGCCCACGGTCGGTGAGGACCACCGGCTGAGCCGCCACCCCGACCGAGCCCGATCGGGCGGTGCCGCCACCCCCGCGAATCGCCGGCCCGGACACCGCAGGCCCGCGTACGCCGCGCGGACCGGAGCCGCGTCGGGGCTGCTGGGCCACCGCACGAGGCGCCACCTTGACCCGCTGCTGACGCCGTCGCTCGGCCCGGCGCACCCCGGTCGAGGATTCCCGCTGCGGGGAACGCCGACGGCGAACATCGATGCGGATCGCATCCTCAGCCAACCCGGCCTGCACACCTGCGTTCATCACTGCCTCCTGAGATGATCGAACCTGTGTTCGATGAAGAGAGCCTAGATCGCAATCGATTCGAACACAACCCCTATTGCTTCCCGAACCCCTGGCGATCTCTGTCATGACTCCAAGCTCAGCAGGGCCCTCTGACATTTTTTTCGCATCGACGACACGCCCCCGGCTTCGTCGAACAGGTGTTTGAATCATGTTCGATTCGTGCGTAGGATTCCGCACATGGCAGACAGCGAAGACACCCCTACTCCTGCACCCCGTCGACGACGCGGGAGGCCGAGCAAAGCAGAGGTCGAGGCCCAGATCGCAGCCGCAGGCGGATCGGTCAGCGAATTGCCCGATGGGCCCCGCGACGCCGATGGGCTGACACCCCGCCAGCGCCGGATCCTGGAAGTCATCAAGGACGCTGTCGAGTCCCGGGGATATCCCCCGAGCATCCGCGAAATGTGTGACCAGGTCGGTCTGGCGTCATCCTCATCGGTGTCCCATCAGCTGAAGGTGCTCGAGAGCAAGGGTTTCCTTCGCAGGGATCCCAATCGTCCTCGCGCGCTGGAGGTGTTGCTCCCGGGTTCCGGGTCGGGTTCGGGGCAGGCCGCCGAGACGTCGGTCGACCCCACCGGCATCGGCGACGCTTTCCCGGACGCGATCCGGGTTCCCGTGCTCGGCCGCATCGCGGCGGGCGGGCCGATCCTGGCCGAGGAGCGAGTCGAAGACGTGTTTCCGCTTCCCAAGCAACTGGTGGGCGACGGCACACTCTTCATGCTCGAGGTCAGTGGCGATTCGATGATCGATGCGGCGATCTGCAGTGGCGACTGGGTCGTGGTGCGTCAGCAGCCGACCGCCAACAATGGCGACATCGTTGCGGCGCTCCTCGACAACGAGGCCACCGTCAAGACGTTCAAGAAGACCGGATCCCAGGTGTGGCTCATGCCTCACAACCCGGTCTATGACCCGATCGACGGCAACGCGGCCACGATTCTCGGCAAGGTCGTGGCGGTCCTCCGGCGCGTCTGACCCACCGGAATCGCGGGCGATCAGGCGTCGCTGCCGGCCGCCAGCCTGCGCAGCGCCTGAACGGCGACTTCGCGGTCGTGCGTGAGCCACATGGGCGGCATGCCGGCGCGGAGGAATGATCCGTATCGTGCGGTCGCCAGTCGGGGATCGAGCACGGCTACGACTCCCCTGTCGGTCGAACGCCGGATGAGTCGGCCCGCGCCCTGCGCAAGCAACAGGGCCGCGTGCGTGGCCGCCACTGCCATGAAGCCGTTCCCACCGGCTTCCGCGACCGCCTTCTGGCGCGCCTGCATGAGGGGATCATCGGGCCGCGGGAAGGGGATCTTGTCGATGATGACGAGACGACAGGTGTCCCCCGGCACGTCGATGCCCTGCCACAGCGACATCGTGCCGAACAAGCTGGTCTCGGGCTCCGCGACGAACCGTCGGGTAAGTTCCGACAGTTGCGCGTCGCCCTGGCACAGGATCGTGTGACCCTTCAGGTTCTCGCGAGCGTGCCGTGCGGCGAGTTCAGCCGATCGCTGGGAGGCGAAGAGGCCGAGCGTACGCCCTCCCGCCGCCCACACCAGCTCGGACACCTCACTCAGGACCTCGTCGGTGATCCCGTCGCGCCCCGGCCGGGGCAGGTTGCGCGAGAGGTAGAGAATCCCCTGCTGGGCGTAATGGAAGGGCGACCCGACATCCACCCCGCGCCAGGTCAGTTCTTCGTCCTCTGCCGGAAGTGACGCCACCTCGCGGCGCTCGTCCCGCCGCAGGCCCACCGACCCGGCGGCTGCCTCAAAGTCCCCGCCGATGCGCAGGGTCGCCGAGGTGAGGACGGTCGTGACCTCGCTCAGGACCTTCTCGCGCATGAGACCGGCCACGCTGAGCGGCGCGACCCGCGCCTCCCTGCCTATGCGATCGCGCTCCCCCACATAGACCACGTCGTATTCCGACAGAGTGGCCATGCGCTCCGCCACGTCGAAGATCTCCTTGACCGCGGCCTGGGCCTGGCGTTCGTCGTTGTCGGCTTCTTTGCCGCCCATGGCGGAGACAACGTTGCGGGTGACATCGCGTACCTGCTCGAACGCCCGCACCACGGGCGCATCGGGTCCGGGCACCTGCTCCAGAGGGGCTGCGTCGAGAGCCGTACGCAGGATGTCGCCGACCTCCAGGAAGTCCAGGCCGAGCTCGTCCGACAGCCAGGGCAGGGCACGCTTGGCGATGCGCTCGATCTGTTGGGGGGACAACTCGGCCGATGCGGCGCCGGTCACCCGGGCGACCAGTTCGTGAGCCTCGTCGATGATGACGTGGTCGTGTTCGGGGAGCGCCGTGCCGCCGTGCATGGCATCGATCGCCAGCAGCGCATGGTTGGTTACCACGACATCGGCCGCCCGAGCCACCTCGCGCGACTTCTCGACGAAACACTCCTGCCCATAGGGGCAGCGCTGGGCCCCGACGCACTCGCGTACGGGCACCGACACCTGCGCCCAGGCCTTCACCGTGTGAGCCGGCGCGTCGTCACGGTCGGCGAGGCCGCCGTCGATGGCCTCCTGCTCGGCCCACTCGCGCAGGGCCACCACTTCGGCGCCCACGACCGAGTCGGGCGACTGGGCACTCGCACGCAGTGCATCGACGACCTCAGCCGACCCGAGCAGCGTGTCCTGGTCCTCCGCGGACTGGTCGCGGATGCGCAGGAGGCAGGCGTAGTTGTTGCGGCCCTTCAGAATGGCGGCTCGCGGTCGCTTCCCCGTCACCTTCTCGACGGCGTCGAGGGCTCGCGGGATGTCGGTGTTGGCCAACTGCGCCTGCAGGGCCAGCGTTGCGGTCGCGATGACGATGCGCTCCGACGCCCCGGCGGCGCGCAACAGCGCCGGAACCAGGTATCCCAACGACTTGCCCGTGCCCGTCCCGGCCTGCACCAGAAGGTGCTGTCCCGTCGCCAGCGATTCCGCCACGGCATCCGCCATGGCGACCTGACCGGGTCGCTCGCTGCCGCCCAATTGCTCAACGGCAGCGGTCAACACGTCGCGATGGTCGGAGGAGGTCACCGGCCAACCCTAGCCAACGATTCCGAAGTCCGACGGTTGCTGACGCTGCCTACGCTGACTGCATGACCGCGCCCCTCCTCGTCCCACCCGGAGCCCAAGCCGAGAGCGTTGCAGCCGTGGGGGGCCACTGGCACGTACTCACCCAATCCGCTCCGGCGCCGCAGCGTACGCCCGTCCTCCTGGTCCACGGCGGCGGCTTCGACAATGCGGCCATCTCGTGGTTCCGGCTCATCGAGGCGCTGGGCGCAGAGCGTCCGGTCGTGGCGCCGGACCTGCCCGGCTGTGGGGGTACGCAGGGTGTGGCGGTGGAGGGCCGGGCCGATCTGGTGGCGGACCAGCTTGCGGGTTTGTTGGATGTCCTCGGGATCGGACGGGTGATCGTCTGCGGCGTGTCCATGGGCGGTGAGATCGCGTTGCAGTTCGGTCTGCGTCACCCCGGGCGCACGGCTGCGATTGTCGCCGTCGCACCCGGCGGCCTCATCGAGCGATTCGGCGGCCCCGCGACGAATGCACTCCTGTGGCTGACGACCCGGGTCGGCGATCGCGGCATGAACGCGATCTCGCGAGCGACCGCCCCTCTCGCCCGCCGCACGATGAACGCCATCGTCCGCAACCCGCTTCCGCAACCGGTCATCGAGGAGTTCGTTGCCGAGGCGCATCGGCCGGGCACGGGAGTTGCCTACGGGACATACAACCGCCACAACATCAGCCCGACCCGCATGACGAACAATCTGCTCCCCTATGTCACGCGGATCGGTGCTCCGACGCTGTTCTTCCATGGCGAGGACGACCCCATGGTCTCGATCCACGGCTCCGAAGCCGCGCACGCACTCATGCCGAACGCCCGCCTGGTTCGCGTACCCGATTGTGGCCATTGGGCCCAGCTCGAGAAGCACGATGAGTTCCTGGCCGCGTGGCAGGAGTTTGTGGCGTACGCCAACCCGGACTGAACTCAGTCTCGCTCGAATCCTGACTCGTCGAACTTCAGCGTGGTGGCGTTTTCCGACACGGTCCGAATCTTTGCTTCATCAAACTCATCGGGCACCGTGGCCGCCAGCTCCAGCGTGATCTCGAGATCAACTCCGTGCGCGGCCGCCAACTGGGAAATCACACCCTCGACAACACGCGCAAACTCAGGACCATAACGCGCATTTGAGAGTCGCACGCTGCCGTAGAAGCGGTTTGGGCCAGCAGGACGCACACGGTCCCTGTCGATGACGTCCTTCTCCCTATCCCTTTCCTTCTCGCCTTCCTCGTCGTCATCCCTGTCCTCTTCGTCGTCGCGGTCTTTCTCGCGACGACGCTGGGCTTCGGCCAGATCGGGACGGACGAGGAGCACGCTGTCGGTCACCAAGGTCGCGTCGAAGTCAGGATCCCCGGGCAGGACCAGCCCGGTGAAGACGTCGCCCTCAAGACCCTGCGCCAGCGCGAAACCCTCGGTATTCCAGAGGAATGGTTGTTGGAGGACGCCCTGGCGCAGTACGTCCGAGTCCTTGAGTCGTGGCAGGTTCGGATAGGTGGCGAAGGCCTTCCACAGGTCCCCCACGCTCACCCATCCATCGGGCCACAGGCCTGGAACCTGATTGAGCTGCTGTCGGATGACGTTGGCAGCCTGTTGGGTCGCAATCTCTCCGTCGTTCCCCAGCTTCCGCCCGACGCGTTCGGCCAGCGATGACGACTGTCCGTCGCACTTGCGGGTGTCCAGGGTGAAGCCCTCGCCATGCGCAGCAGTGGGGATGATCGCCCAGACATAGGCGAGTTCAAGCCGATCGGACGCAGTCTTGTCGGCCTGCCGCTGCCGCTCTGTCGCCTGGGCCCGTTGGTTGGCGGTGAGGTCCAACTCGTGGGCGTGCTCAAGAACATCGCTCCAGCCGAGGTAGTCGCGTACGGCCGTGTCGAGATCAGCCATGCGGTCGGTGTCGGCTGCTACGAAGATCAGCATGTTGCAGAAGGTCCGACTCGCAGTCCCGCGGCGCTGGGTCGCGGTGTATGCCCATTCGAGCGCCGGCGAATCGGTCGCCTTGTTCTTGTGCGTACGCGAGGGTGGCAGCACCACCAGCCGCGCTTCGTCCAGATCCGGGATCTCGGCTGAGTCCTCGGGACAGACGTGCACGCCCGCGAACGGCCCACGGCTCCGGGACTGGTCCTGAAGCCTCCGGCCGATTTCGGCCCATACTTCTTCGGGATGCAGCCTCTCGGCCTGATCCTTGGCCCGCCGGGTGATGTTGGCCTGGAGGTCATACCAGTGCTTGCCGCCCGCGTTGTAAAAGTACGTGGCGCGATCGGACAGGTTCGTCAGCGCCGCATGGAAGTTGCCGGGCACGTCACCGGGAACCGCCGTCCCCAGGAAGACCCGCTGCGTCTCGATGCCCTTCTGAGCGGTCCCGATCGTGGGTACCGCACCGAAAAACACCGTTCGCGCCAGCCGGGTGGTGGTAGCGCGAGCGCCGAACAAGGGTCTTTCACCATCCAGGCGGACAGGCTCAGAATCCGGGCCATCGACATCGGCATCGATGACCGCTTTCCACGAGTCCTGGAGATATTGGGTGAGTTCGGAGTTGACCTGCGCAGAGGCCAACGGGATCGACCCCGGCATGATCAGCGGACCAGCATCCTGGTTCACCCACAGGGCATGGATGACCGAGTTCATCAGGCGCAGCACACCACGGGTGCGCTGGAAGCGCTCCAGGCTCGACCAGTCCTCGTAGAGCCGCTCGAACAGTTCGGGGTGAATCGGATAGGTCTGTCGAATGCGTTCCTGATATTCGTTCTCGCGCACCTCGCGGGGAAAGCTGTCGCTGTGCTTGCGATAGAACTCCACAAACGACTTGGCAGTGGCGTTGATCGCGGCGAGAGCCCGCGCATCGGGCGTGACGAACAGGCGCTGCCGCACGATGTGGTACGCCTCGCCCGCCGAGGCCGGACGCCACTGATCCGCCACTCTGCGCACCACGTTCTGCAGGCGGTGCAGAGCCTGAATGCCGTTGGTGCCACCGACCTCTTCGGCGCTGCCGGGCACCAAGTCCTCGGAGTCGCCGGTGTGGGACGCCGGGATGGAGATCGCGAGAAGTACGCCGGGGGTCGCCTTCGCCGCCTCGGTCAGGGCCTGTGCGAACGTGAACTGGGTGTCGAACGTGCCGCCCGGCAAATCGTCCCGCCCGTAGAGCTGGCGGGCGTACGCCACCCACTCATCGATCAGGATCACCGCTGGGGCGTACAGCTGCAGCAGGTCGTGCAGCGCCTGACCGGGCGCGGTTCCGGATCGGTCTGCATCCGTTACCAGTTCGTACGCCTCAGCGCCCCCGAGCTGCCACGCCAGTTCACCCCAGAGTGTGTTGATTCGGGTGCCATCTGCAGTGGTCCGGCCGCTGGGAGCCAGGTGGTTCCCGACCAGCGCGACACGGCGTACGCCGTGGGCCGGCAGGTCGGCGTACCCACGCGAATCCAGCAGGTCCTGGACCTCCTGAGGAAACTCACCCAGCGAACGACCCGCTGCCAGATGCCACAGTGCGAGCATCGAGTGGGTCTTGCCGCCACCGAAGTTGGTCTGGAGGTTGATGACGGGCGAGGCGTTGAGATCTCCACCCAGCCTGCGAACGGCGCGACTGATCAGGTCCCGAAGGCCGTCGGTGAGATAGGTCCGATCGAAGAACTCGATCGGATCGGCATATTCCCGGCCGGTGTCGGTTTGTCCGGTTGCCACCTTGTAAAGATCTGCTGCGAACTCGGAGGCCTGGAAGTTGCCGGAGGCAACGTCATGATGGGGCGGCAGGACTTCCCGCCACGGCAGGAGCCCGTGCGATTCGGCCGAGGTGGTGGTCGAAAGGGTACGCCGATCATCCTTCTCGGCCGTAACCCGGCGCAGCTCCTGCCGGAGACGCCCGACACCCTCCGCCTCGGGTGCGGCACCGATCAGTTTGAGCAACCGCTGGCACGTGTCCAGCGCCCGATAAGCGTCATCGTCGGTGAACCGCTTCATGTGGGCCCAGTCGTTGCGGACCTCCCGGAGCTCCGAAGCGTAGCTCTCCCCCGCGTGACCAATCTCATCCCGAATCGGCCGCCAACCGCGGTTCAGCTGGTTGGTGATTCCCTCTGTGATAAAGCGCAACTGCACCTGGACATCGCCCGCATCAACCGGCCGAGAGGACCGGCCATTACGGCGGTCCAACTCGTCGAACAGGTCGAACCAGCACAGACCGTTCAAGTGGCCGTCCACCGTCCGTGACAGGTAGGCGTCGAGTGCAGGGGCCAGAATCTCGAACATCCGGCCGATGCGATCGCGATTCGAAAGGGCCATGGGTTAGTCCTCCTCGTCGAGTCGGCCTTGGGTCTCCAGGGGTGCCGACCGGGATGCTTCGATGAGGTCGGGCCAGGAGGTGGCCAGAGTGTTGAACACCAGCGCATCGGCTGACCACTTGTTCTTTTCCGCGATCGAGAAGAGCAGGAACGCCAGCTCCTTGATCATGTCGGGGTCGATCGCAGCGTCCGGACGGCTCAATGCAGCGGCCAGAAATGCCCCCGCAGCCGGTACCCCGTCGGTCGCCAGGATTCGGGCCAAGTGGTGCAGCGCTTCCCAGGCACTGGTGGACGAGTCTGCGAGGACGTCGTACGCCGCGTCGAGGTCGTCGGGCTTGATCAGTGTGACTTTGCCTGCGCGGGACGCGAGAATGCCATCGCGGTCGAGCGCGTCCACGGCCGTATTCCTCGCACGGGCCAAGTTGTCCGCATCGCCAAAAATCCCAGTGCCATAACCATGCTGGCGGTACCACGCGATCGCGAATCGCGTTGTCGCGTCGAAATCACCCTCCTGCTCGTTGAGCACTTCATCGAGGATTTCGTTGATCCGCGCCAAGGCCGAACGGACAGTCATTTTCTTGCCAGTCGATTCGAGTACGCCGGCGTAGCGCGAGAACACCGCCATGCCTGGGCCAATGGCAGCCTGGGGCAGGTCCACCGGCGCGATCGCACCCTGCTGCAACGTACGCAGCGCATCCGGGAGCTCGCTGCGGAGGAGAGAAATGAAGGTACGTCGGTCCACCGTCCCCGCATCATCGGGTCTAGGCCTGAGTGCTAGGACGATAGACGATGCCAAAGCATTGGTGGCGTTTCCCAACATTCTGCTGCCCAATTCGCTTCGCAGAGGCCAAGTCGCTGTGATGACCCACCCTGACTTAACCATCCCCTCGAGCAAAGTTTCCCACCCAGACGAAGAGCGGCCCTCGTGCGAGGATTCCGACTGCTTAAAGGCGTAGTAGACAGCAATCGGAAACCTGTCCAGCGCTCCCCCTCGAGCCCTCCTAAAAACTGACTCGAATCCCGATTCGAAGAACTTACGAGCCTCTTCTCGGCCCTTATGTGGCTCATCACAATCCAGGGTGTAGGGGTTGTTTGAGTTCGTTGGCGCGTCGGTGAGTGGATAGGGGTCGAGGTCTCCCGAAGATGAAGGTTCTCACACGCCTCATCGGGAAGACCTCGACATGTCTGACGTTACCTTCACCGCCCCGGATCTGACCACGTTCACGGGCCTGGACGAGCTCGGTTTGGAGGTCACTGGCCAGTGGCTGGAGCCGGAGCGGGCGGTGCTGGCGTGTCGGGTGGTCGAGCCGGATGAGTGGTGCCGTCGCTGCGGTTGTCAGGGCATCCCCCGTGACACGGTCACCCGGCGGTTGGCCCACGAGCCGTTCGGGTGGCGCCCCACGACGTTGCTGGTCACGATCCGTCGCTACCGGTGCACCGGCTGCGGCCACGTGTGGCGCCAAGACACCACCAAGGCCGCCGCACCGCGGGCGAAGATCTCTCGCAGCGGGCTGAGATGGGCGCTGGTCGGCCTCGTCTGCCAGCACCTCTCGATGGCGCGGATCGCGGAGGGGCTGGCGGTGTCGTGGAACACCGCGAACGACGCCGTCCTGGCCGAAGGCCGCCAGCAGCTGATCGACGATCCGCACCGCCTCGACGGCGTCCGCGTGGTCGGCGTCGACGAGCACTGCTGGCGCCACACCCGCCGCGGGGACAAGTTCGTCACGGTCATCATCGATCTCACCCCGGTCCGTGACGGCACCGGGGCGGCGCGGCTGCTCGACATGATCGACGGACGATCGAAGCAGGCGTTCAAGACGTGGCTGGCCGACCGGGACCAGGCCTGGCGCGACGCGATCGAGGTGGTGGCCATGGATGGCTTCAGCGGTTTCAAGACCGCCACCACCGAAGAACTCCCCGACGCCACCACGGTGATGGATCCCTTTCATGTCGTGCGGTTGGCGGGAGAGGCGCTGGACCAGTGCCGGCGCCGGGTCCAGCAGCGGCTGCACGGTCGCCGCGGCCGCAAGAACGATCCGCTGTATCGGGCCCGACGCACGCTGCACACCGGAGCCGATCTGCTCACCGATCGACAGCAGACCCGGCTCGAGGCGCTGTTCGCGGGCGATGAGCATGTCGAGGTCGAGGCCACCTGGGGGATCTATCAACGGATGATCGCCGCCTACCGAGAGCCCGATCGCGCGAAGGGTCGGGTGCTGATGCAGCAGCTGATCGACAGCATCAGCGCTGGTGTTCCGGGCGCCCTGACCGAGGTCATCAGCTTGGGCCGGACACTGAAGAAGCGAGCCGAGGACGTGCTCGCCTACTTCGCTTGGCCCGGCACCTCCAACGGACCCACTGAAGCGCTGAATGGTCGCTTGGAGCATCTGCGCGGACTGGCCCTGGGGTTCCGCAATCTCACCCACTACATCGCCCGAGCCCTTCTGGAAACCGGAGGATTCAGGCCACGACTACACCCTGGATTGTGATGAGCCCCTTATGTCGAAAGGGGTTCGCCACTAGTTCGCCTGTTTTCGGAACCAACAGAGTTCCAAAGAGGGCTGGTTCCAAGCGCCCGAGAGAAAGCCGCAGCCAAATATAGAAAAAGTCTGACAAATCGGAGTACCCAATGTTGTCGTAGTACGGAGGATCCGTTGAGATCAATCCAACAAAATCGCGAGTCGTCGCATCCGCCTGGATCGCCTTTCCGGCTACCGGCCGGGAGGTCAGCTCTTCGATTACCTCAACTTCGGACTCCAACACAGCATGCCAGCCCCCACCGGCTGTCCCCAGTGGGTTTGCTTCGGCAAAATCCCACGTCATAGGCACTGACTGACGCTGAAAGGCGCCCCTCAGTCGATCCATGCCAGTTTCCCAAGTGCACATGACATTGTTTCGCGCTGCAATCTTACTCACAACGAATGAGCAATAAGTCGCAATCGCGTTCGCGTATTCCTGAGCTCTGCAGGAGTCCTCAGCAGAGACGTCGGGAAAGGCTCTCCCAAAGTCGGAACCCAACCAGACCTTGAATATTGGGGACCAATTCGGCAAGGGTCACCAAGGCTGCGAGCTGACGCGCCGTGAAGAGATCAACATACTTCTTCATGCCGTAGGCTTGAACACGGAAACTAGGTGCGGCAGGAGGCATTTCCCCATCAGGGACGCCTGGAGGCCTCGGAATGCGTGCCATCTCTTCATGAGAGTCGTCCTGGGTCAAGTAGATTCGACGGCGATTCCCTTCAACCACACAGGCCATCAAGTTTGCGGATAACGCTCCAGCTTGTCCTTGGTCCCGGATGTAGGCCAGCGGAACGGACGCATCGCATGCCACGCACCGGGCGCCTACTCGGCCTACAGTCCCGTCGTTGGTGGCAGTCGGAGCAGCCGCTGGGTCATGCCCGATCGAATACACCACATGTCTTCCCCCCTTGGACGACACCACGGACGGAACGATGTAAGCCTCTTTCCCCTTCTTCTTTCCCAACCACCACGAGCGGACCAACGGCATCTCGATGCCGCAGGCAGGATTCGGGCATCGCACAGTGCGAGCCCATATCCACGCAATGACATCGGATTCCGTCCCATCAGGCAGTTGGGCCTTGGGGTAGAGATGACCGATCCTCTTCTCTGCTTCATCCCGCATCCATTGGCCATAGGCGCGCACGTCGGCGGCAAGCCCTTCGGCGCCGCGCCAGTCCTGCTTGGTGTCGGCCAAACCGGGAAACACCGGCGGCTGGTTGGCGAACTTGGGCGGGATCTCGATGAGGGCCTTGTTGATCAGCACCGCAACGGGATTCAGATCAGACGCATGAGCCTCCAAGCCGAGACGCTGTGCCTCCAAAGGGATAGTCCCGCCACCGGCAAAGGGATCCAGAATCGGAGGCGGGTTGCCATCGGTGGATTTCTGAATCTCAGCGCGGGCTTCGGCCAAGAGCTTCTCGTCGCGCGTGTTCTCCCAGACGACTAACCGCTCGATCAAGTCGTGCAGTCGCTCCCGCTCGCGGCGCTGATCCTCTTCGGTCGGAAACTCCTCAGGCCGAGCGCTGGGGTCATCCACCAACTGGGCAAACAGAACCGCTCGCGCAGCGGCCAGCGGTCGCCGAGCCCACCACAGATGAAGCGTCGAGGGATGCCCGTGCCTGATCGATTTCTCCCGCGCGGACTCACGGTTGATCGCCTCTAGCGGCAGAGCCACCTCAATCAGCTTCCGCCCGGCCATGACTCACTCCATCCTCAGCGACATCGCAGCCCAACCTTGTGAGCGTCTGCACAATCTGAGGTTGACCCCGTTGGGTGGACATCCTGACCGGCCAGGTGAGCCTGGCAGGAGAGGATGCCCTTATGGGTGCCAAGAGGAAGAGGTACACCCCGGCGTACCGTCGTGACGCTGCTCATCTGGTGATCGATACCGGTCGCACGATCGTGGAGGTCGCTCGCGAGATCGGTGTCGGCGAGGCGCTGCTGGGCCGGTGGGTCGCGGCCGAGCGGGCCCGCATGGTCGATCCGCCTGGTGCGCTGGACCTGGACGAGCGGGCCGAGCTGGAGCGGTTGCGGGCCGAGAACGCCCAGCTGCGGATGGACCGAGAGTTCCTGAAAAAAGCCGCGGCCTTCTTCGTGACGGAGAACGCCTCGAACAACCAGAGCGGGCGTTCGAGCTGATCCACGCGGAGAAGGCCAACCATGAGATCGTGCGGATGTGTGAGCTGCTCGAGGTGTCCCGGTCGGGGTACTACAAGTGGGTCGATCGACAGGCTTCCGGCCCTTCGCCCCGGGAGCGACGCCACGAGGACCTGCTGGTGAAGATCAGGCAGTTCCACACCGACAGTGATGGTGTGAACGGCGCACCGCGGATCACCGCGGACCTGCGCGAGGACGGCGAGGTCGTCTCCCAGAAGACGGTCGCTAAGCTCATGCGGCAGGACGAGATCCGCGGCATCAGTCCGCGGCCGTGGCGGCCGGTGACCACGCTGCCGGACCAGGTACCGCACACCATCCCCGACCTGGTCCAGCGTCGTTTCGACCGCGGCGCGCTCAACGTGGTGTGGACGAGCGACATCACCTACCTGGCCACCGGGCAGGGCTGGCTCTACCTGTGCGCCGTCCGCGACGGGCACTCCCGCCGCGTCATCGGCTACGCCTTCTCCGACAGCCTTCACACCGACGTCGTGGAGACCGCACTGCGCCGATCGGTCACCTTCCGCGACGGCGACACCACTGGCGTCATCTTCCACGCGGACAGGGGCTGCCAGTACACCTCCACCCAGCTCGCCGACGCGGCCGAGGAGCTGGGCGTGCTCCTGTCAGTCGGGCGCACCGGCGTGTGCTGGGACAACGCCCAGATCGAGAGCTTCTGGTCGACCCTGAAGACCGAGTTCTATGACCGCCACGCCTTCGCCACCCGGGCCGAGGCGGTCCACGCCGTCAGCTCCTGGATCGAGAACGTCTACAACCGCCGCCGGCGGCACAGCGGCCTCGGCCAGATCCCTCCGGTAGCGTTCGAGCACCGGACCATCACTGCGGCCTCAGAAGCCGCTTAACCGATGTCCACCAGACGGGGTCAACCCCAAATCTATTGGGCGTTGAATCGAAGCTTGCTTGGGGGTGGGTGGGCGGCCGCGACCAAACAGGAAGGTTCCGGCGGTCCTGATCTCGCAGCCCGCGCTTTATGTCAGTGCGAAGTGTCAGAATCGGCCTATGTCGGTCACCCTTCTCGAAGGCGAGCTCTACGCCGAGTCCGAGGCCGCGCATCTGTTGCGCGTGCCTCAATCGACGCTGCACTACTGGCTCGAGGGCGGCAGGTCGCGAGGAGTCACCTACCCCCCAGTGCTTCGCCCCGAACCCACCGGCAGCCGAAACCTCACGTGGGCCGAGTTCGTAGAAGCCACCCTGCTCAGGGCCTATCACCGCGACCTGAACGTGGCTTTGAGGGAGCTGCGGCTCTTCATCACCACGCTCAGAGACGAGTTGGGCGTGCCTCATCCGTTGGCCACGGCGAAACCCTGGACCGACGGGAAACAACTGGTCATTGATGCCCAGGAGGCCGCGAGTCTTCCCTCCGACTTCTGGCTTTTCACGCCCACTCGCAACCAGGATTTGCTGCCACTCGAACCCGCGTCGTGGTTTCTCAGTCGCGTGGACTTCGGCGTCTCCGGATTGGCAGAACGCATAAGGCCCAACCCAGCGTCGCCTGTAGTGATCGACCCTCTCCGCAGGTTCGGCGCCCCCAGCATCAAGGGGACGAGCACATCAGTGCTCTGGGAACACGTCGAGGCCGGCTACACAGTGGATGAAGTCGCTGAGTTGTTCGACCTGAGCACCTCCGAGGTCAGATGGGCCGTCAGCTACGAGAGCACACCCGAGGCCGCCTGATGGCACCCCGCTCAGCCATCGTCCGCTTCTATTTCGACGAGGACGTGCTGGGTCTCGCCAAGGTCGTCGCAGACCTCCGCTCCGATGTGACCTTTCCCGAAGACCCCGGGAAACTCGTGAAGGGTCGACTGAGAGCGCCTTGCCCGATCACACGCGGCACCCCGGACGAAGAATGGATCCCTAGCGTCACCCAGTCCGGTTGGCTCATTGTGACCAAGGACAGCAAGATCTCTCGAAGGCCGGGAGAACTCCGCGCGGTCCGGGACTACGGCGCACGTCTGATTGCGATCAACGAAACCGACGAGCGCGGAACGTGGGCGCAACTCGAAATTCTGATGCACCAGTGGCGCAAGATCGAAGCACTCCCGCCCACAGGGCCGTTCATCTATTCGGCATCACGCTCAACACTGCGTCGCATCGACTTGCCCGGCGAGACGTGATGCGGCAACCGAATCAGTGCAGGATCAGAACGGCTCCCGACCCTTCGTCCACTCCTTGCGCAGATCTGCTGTCACACGATCGATGCTGAAGTCGCCGACTTTCATGCCTCGGAACGGGTCATCGAGGTAGCGCACCTCGTCCTTGAACGGATCGTCGGGATCGACGACGACCAATGCCAACCGATACCGCGGCGCGGCGTTCTGGCCCAACAGAATCTCACTGATGGTGATGTCGAACGAATCGGCCCCTGCGATGCGCCCCTTCACCTCGATCCGGATCGGGTCATCCCCCTCGACCTCAGACAAGATGTCGAAACCTTTGTTGTTGAAAGCCTGCTCCGCGGGCGTACGCCCCAGCGCCCACTCCGCCGCCATCACAGCCTCGACAGCGCGACGCTCCACCCGCTTCGTTTCGCGGGCATGGGCGGCGCCCTCCGGCGACACCATCGCCAGCGGGACCACCACCGCAACCAGCGCAAGCTCCGGCGGCACAAGTCGCATCTGTTCCTGCTTCGCCAGCAGCCCGAGCCTGCGATCCTGCCGGGCCTCCATCTCCTCCGACTGCTGGAGCAAGCGGGTCGCCTGGGCATCCTCGCCCTTGGCACGGGCCACCAGCGAATCTGCTGCAAGGCGATTCACCTCACCGGTCAGGCGCAACGTCACTTGTGCCCTCGTCCGCGCCAGCTCATCGGCCCGCCGCCGGCGTAGCTTGCAGAAACTCCACCCCATCGCCGGCTGCCAGCCATTCGAGCGCCCGGGACTCTGCACCCGGCAGCCAGGACAGGTCCACCGCCCAGCTGACATCAACACCCTCTGCGGGCGGCCCTGCGTCCAGATGCGGTGCCGGTCCCGCGGGCGTCACCCGACCGGCCTCATCGACCAGTGCATAGTGAAAACGACTCGCTATCTGTGCCCCCGCGCCATCGACAATCTTCTGCAACGACCCCACGAGCAGCTGGGGCGAATCGACCTTGTCAGAGACCAGGACGGTGCCGGAACCCAGCGCACCTCCCCAGCGCTCGAGGACCGTGTCCATCACGGCATCGTGGAGCACATGCCCCGGGGCCAGGAGTTCCGCCCGTTCGGCCTCCCGCTCGAGACCATCCAGTTCGAACGTGACCCGGCGATACCGACTCGCCACCGGCCGCCCCTGGCGCAAAGCTGCCGGCACGTGCGTGATCTCCCAGCGCTTGGCTTCCCGTTGGGCCATCCGGCCACCGAGTTTGCGAAAGCCCTCCACGAAAGCGCGCTCGATGAAGTAGGGCTGTAGCCGCTGCGCCCGGGCTTCGTCCATCTCTTTGCGCAGAGCGGCCACATCGGCCTCGCCGATGGAATGCGTTGCCAACGCCCGCTCCTGCAGCAGTTCGTCGATGCCGTCCCCGACCCGCTCGTCGATCACCTGACGCATCCGCTCACGAACCTCGGGCTGCTCTCCATAACGAATCGCGTCCACCAACAGCTCCCGCAAGGAGTGTCCGTCAAGTGCCTCACCGAGCACATCGAACACCTTGCCGCCAAAGGCCTTGCGCTGTTCCTCGATCTTGCCGAGCAGCGCCTGGAACACCTGGCCCTCCCGCGTGTTGTGGGCAATCAAATTCCACAGTCGGCAGACCTCCAGCTGGCCGATGCGGTGGATGCGACCGAAGCGCTGCTCGATCCGGTTCGGATTCCAGGGCAGGTCGTAGTTGACCATGAGGTGAGCGACCTGGAGGTTGAGGCCTTCTCCGGCCGCGTCGGTCGCAAGCAGGATCTGACAACCGGGGTTGTGGGTGAACTCCTCGACGACTCGTCGACGCTCCGGACGCGTCACCCCACCATGGATCGCCACCACCGCCTCATGACGCCCCAGCTGGGCCCGGATCCGTCGCGCCAGGTAGTCCAGCGTGTCGCGGTGTTCGGTGAACACGATCAGCTTCGCGCCGTCCCGGATGGCCTTCTGCTCCAACATCTCTCGGAGCTCCACCCACTTGCGGTCGGTGCCCGAATCCCGCACCGTGCGCGACTGGCGGACGAGTTCATCCAGTACTCCCAGCTCCGCATCCAATTCTGCAACCGTCTCCGCGGTCGTGGCCGAGTCGACGATCTGCTCCTCCCAGTCCTCGATCTCCGCGGTGGAGTGTTCCTCCCAGTCGTCGGGATCGGTCCAGTCCGGCGTCGCGGCCGGTGCTTCCGGAGTACGCCCCGCCAGCACGTCCTGACGACGCTTGCGAAGGCGATCGCTGCGGCGTACCAGGGACTGATGGATCGCCTCCGGACTCGAGGCCAAACGCCGCTGGAGTACGGTCAAGGCGAAGCCCACGGTCACCCGCCGCGAGGGATCAAGACGATCCGCACGGTTCATCTCCGTGCCGACATAGTCGGTGACCGCGTCATAGAGCTCCAGCTCCGCATCCGTCAGTTCATAGGGCACGGACTGTGCAATGCGCTGCGGGAAGAGCGGCAGGCCCTCGAACGTGAGGAGGTCCTCCTTGACCATCCTGCGCATGACCCCCTCTGTGTCGACGGAATGTACGCCGGAGCGATAGCGTCCAGCGAATCGATCCACGTCGAGCAGTTGCAGGAACGCCTGGAAGTCATCCGCCTTGCCGGTGTGTGGGGTAGCGGTCATGAGAAGAAGGTGGCGAGTGCGATCCCGGAGATATTCACCGAGTTGGTAACGACGGGTGCGGTCGAGTTCTCGGCCATACCAGTGCACACCCATTCGGTGGGCCTCATCGATGATGACGAGGTCCCACTCGACATGGTCGAGTCGCTCGAGCCATTCCGGGTTGCGGGCGAGTTGATCCATGCGCGCAATCAGGAGTGGATATTGATCAACCACTGTTCCCGGTCGCGGGGCCTCCATGAGATCGCGCGTCAGGAGTTCGAACCCGAGTCCGAACTTGAACAGGAGCTCGTCCTGCCACTGCTCCACCAGCCCACCCGGAGCAACGATGAGGCAACGACGGACGTCATCGCGCAGCAGAAGCTCTTTGACATACAGACCCGCCATGATCGTCTTCCCGGCACCGGGGTCGTCGGCCAGAAGAAACCGCAGAGGCGCACGCGGCACCAGTTCGTCATAGACGGCGCGCAACTGATGCGGCAACGGTTGGATCGCGCTGCTCGCGACCGCCGCCATCGACTCGACCGCGCCGGCCCGGGAAATGCGCTGCGCCTCCGCTGCCAGTCGGAAGCGGGCAGGGTCGGCGTCAAATGGTCGCCTGGCCATCGCGGCGCGAGCAATCTGGTCTTCGTCGTCGCGATGCAGCACCTGCTCGGCCAAGCCCCGCTCTCCTCGGAACGTCAACTCAACCGCATCGCTCCCGATCCAGTGCGCTGCCCGAACCTGCACCGTTTCACCAGGGATCACGCCAGTGAGACGCATCCCAGGTTCGATGTCCTCAAGCCTCATGCCACACCCCTCTCGAATGCCAAATCTATTGGGCGGACTTTCCGAAAGACGGCGGACAGGCTGTCGGCATGTCTGCTCGCCACGTCCCGGAGGACTGGTCAGACATCAGCCGGGCGTTTGCGCTGAAGGTGCGGGCACATCGCGAACATCGCCAGATGACCCAGGAAGACCTCGCCGAGGCCGCCGGCATCAGCCGCAATCAGGTGCAGAACATTGAGGCCAACCGAAACAACCAGAAGAACTCCGATGGTCGCCCGGGTCCCGGAAACCCTCAGCTTGACACCGTCTTCGCCCTTGCCAATGCACTGGACGTCGATGTGACATATCTCATCGATCATCGGCGGTCCGTGAACCTCGCGAGTGCCTCAGACGAGTGACCGCGGCCGCCCGGTTTCCCGGGCGGCCGCGGTCAGGTCGATCTCAAAGATGCCCTCAGTCGTCCAGCGGCTGACCCGTGCGGTCGCGGGTGAAGGCCAGGGCGATCAGCGCGATGACACCGAAGGCGATGACCACAAACCCAACGGGAAGCGTGCTGTTGTAGCGCGCGACCAGCGCCGTGGCGATCAGCGGAAGCGGACCACCGAACAGGGCCGCGCCGACCTGATAGCCGAGGGAGACACCCGTGTAGCGAACGGCTGGCGGGAAGCTCTCGGCGAAGTAGGAGCCGAGCGTCGCGCCCACGAGTGCCCAGATGCAGCTGAAGCCGATGAAAATGGCCAGAAGCGCCATCCACCAGTTCCCTGTCTTGAGCAGCTCGAAATAGGGAATCACGAAGGCCATGGCCAGAATCGTTCCGACCGTATAAACCTTCTTTCTCCCAACCTTGTCCGAGACACTGCCCGCGATGAGCATGAGCGGAATAGTCACCACGGCCGCGATCAGCACCGCATTGAGCGACTCAACGCGCTCATAGCCGATGCTGACCATGTAGGAGATCGTGTAGGTCGCGAACAGGAAGAACGTCGCAGTTTCGATCGCCTTTGCGCCGATGACAATGAGGACCTCACGCCAGTTCTTCTTGAAGACGGCGGCGATGGGGAGTTTCTCCTGCGTACGCTCGGACTGAACCTTCTTGAACGACGGCGTTTCGCCGACAGCCTTTCGGATCCAGAGACCCAACAGCACCAGAGCTGCAGAAATCAGGAACGGAATGCGGGCTCATCACAATCCAGGGTGTAGTCGTGGCCTGAATCCTCCGGTTTCCAGAAGGGCTCGGGCGATGTAGTGGGTGAGATTGCGGAACCCCAGGGCCAGTCCGCGCAGATGCTCCAAGCGACCATTCAGCGCTTCAGTGGGTCCGTTGGAGGTGCCGGGCCAAGCGAAGTAGGCGAGCACGTCCTCGGCTCGCTTCTTCAGTGTCCGGCCCAAGCTGATGACCTCGGTCAGGGCGCCCGGAACACCAGCGCTGATGCTGTCGATCAGCTGCTGCATCAGCACCCGACCCTTCGCGCGATCGGGCTCTCGGTAGGCGGCGATCATCCGTTGATAGATCCCCCAGGTGGCCTCGACCTCGACATGCTCATCGCCCGCGAACAGCGCCTCGAGCCGGGTCTGCTGTCGATCGGTGAGCAGATCGGCTCCGGTGTGCAGCGTGCGTCGGGCCCGATACAGCGGATCGTTCTTGCGGCCGCGGCGACCGTGCAGCCGCTGCTGGACCCGGCGCCGGCACTGGTCCAGCGCCTCTCCCGCCAACCGCACGACATGAAAGGGATCCATCACCGTGGTGGCGTCGGGGAGTTCTTCGGTGGTGGCGGTCTTGAAACCGCTGAAGCCATCCATGGCCACCACCTCGATCGCGTCGCGCCAGGCCTGGTCCCGGTCGGCCAGCCACGTCTTGAACGCCTGCTTCGATCGTCCGTCGATCATGTCGAGCAGCCGCGCCGCCCCGGTGCCGTCACGGACCGGGGTGAGATCGATGATGACCGTGACGAACTTGTCCCCGCGGCGGGTGTGGCGCCAGCAGTGCTCGTCGACGCCGACCACGCGGACGCCGTCGAGGCGGTGCGGATCGTCGATCAGCTGCTGGCGGCCTTCGGCCAGGACGGCGTCGTTCGCGGTGTTCCACGACACCGCCAGCCCCTCCGCGATCCGCGCCATCGAGAGGTGCTGGCAGACGAGGCCGACCAGCGCCCATCTCAGCCCGCTGCGAGAGATCTTCGCCCGCGGTGCGGCGGCCTTGGTGGTGTCTTGGCGCCACACGTGGCCGCAGCCGGTGCACCGGTAGCGACGGATCGTGACCAGCAACGTCGTGGGGCGCCACCCGAACGGCTCGTGGGCCAACCGCCGGGTGACCGTGTCACGGGGGATGCCCTGACAACCGCAGCGACGGCACCACTCATCCGGCTCGACCACCCGACACGCCAGCACCGCCCGCTCCGGCTCCAGCCACTGGCCAGTGACCTCCAAACCGAGCTCGTCCAGGCCCGTGAACGTGGTCAGATCCGGGGCGGTGAAGGTAACGTCAGACATGTCGAGGTCTTCCCGATGAGGCGTGTGAGAACCTTCATCTTCGGGAGACCTCGACCCCTATCCACTCACCGACGCGCCAACGAACTCAAACAACCCCTACACCCTGGATTGTGATGAGCCCGGAATGCGCCAGCCATAGGACAGGAAAGCCTCTTCGTCGAAGATGGCCAGGCTGCCCGTGACGGCTAGGTTGCCCAGCGCCAGACCGGCGAGGGCACCGGTCTGGGGGATGGCGCCGTAGAAGCCTCGTCGATGACTCGGTGAGTATTCGACGGCCAGGAGCAGACCGCCACCCCACTCGCCGCCGAGCGCCAAACCCTGGATCAGACGGAGAACGGTGAGCAGGATCGGGGCCGCGATTCCGATCGAGGCATAAGTCGGCAGGAGACCCATGGCGATGGTCGCGATGCCCATCAGCGACAGCGTGATGATCAGGGTTATCTTGCGGCCGACTTTGTCACCCATATGGGAGAAGAGAACGCCACCGATGGGGCGCACCAGGAAGGCGAGCGCAAACGACGTGAGCGACAGGATCTGGCTGATCACCGGATCCTCGGACGGAAAGAACAAAGGCCCGAAAACGATCGCGGCCATCGTTCCATAGAGGAAATAGTCGTACCACTCGATAACGCTGCCGACGGCACTGGCGATGAGTGCGCGATAGCGCTCACTCTTGGGAACAAGATCGGATTTGTCAACGGGAATGCTGGGAGAGGCCATGAGATGTCCTTCGGGGATGGGACAGGACTCGAAACAGTGGGACACAAAGAAAGTGCCTTTGCGGGAACAACGTTGTCCCCGCCTCAACCATGAAAACGCCAGCGCATCTCGGCATTGAGATACGTGATGGGACTATAGCGGAGGGTTTTCCACGGCGGCAGCGTTGTTTTCCAAGTCGTTATCCGGGCCTACAGACTGAACGCCTCCACGTGCACGACGACAGCACCGTCCGAGCGCGTGACGCGCGTGTAGCCACGGACGGGCAGATCCGCAGGATCATTGACCTCGGCACACCGCCGATCGTCGCCGCGGCCTTCGAGGTCCACACACCCCTTGGCTTCCGCTTCGGGATAGCCCTGGATCGACGCCTCCCAGACCTCGACCTGATCGGCCGGAACGATGAACACAGCCCGGACCCGCCAGTCCTGGAAACGGTTGTAGCTGGACGACTCGACCTCGGTCCCCGGGGGCAGGGTCATGCCGGTCAGCTCGCCGATCACCTCGGGCTTGACCCGGTCACAGTCGACGCCGAGATACGTCTGGCACCGCCCGATCTCCGTTTCCTTGGGCAGGAACCACCAGGCTGCGGCGAGCACCACAACGAGGACACCAACAATGAGCGCTCCGCCACAGCCGAGCAGGGACCAGAACCACCAGGGCTTTCTCTTCACTCCGTCACCGTAGGAACATCACAGTCCACGGAGCCTCGGACTCAGGTCTCGGCAAACTCCGCAAACTCGGCCGCGAGGTCCGGGTGCACCCTCGCGACGATCCGAGTGCCATCGGCCGTGTGCTCACTCAGCAGGAACTCGCCGGAGCGATGGACCTTGTCGAGCAGATCGCCCCGGCTGTAGGGCACCAGCGCGCGTACCTCGACCTCCGGCCGTGGGAGGCGGCCGTCGATGACGGCCTTCAACGCATCGATCCCCTGCCCCGTCCTGGCGGACACGACCACGGAATCCGGGAAGTGCGTGCGGAGCAACTGGAGGTTGTCCTCCGACGCCTGATCGGCCTTGTTGATCACGAGCAGCTCGGCGTTGTCGCCGGCACCGATGTCGTTGAGGACGGTGCGGACTGCGGAGATCTGACCCAGCGGATCCACATCGGAGCCATCGACGACATGCACCAGCAGGTCCGCGTCGACCGACTCCTCCAGGGTCGACGCGAACGCCTCAACCAGATCATGGGGCAGGTGGCGGACAAACCCGACGGTGTCGGTGAGCGTATAGATCCGGCCGTCCGCCGTCTCGGTCCGCCGCGTCGTCGGGTCGAGGGTGGCGAAGAGGGCGTCCTCGACGAGTACGCCGGCCCCGGTCAGCCTGTTCAACAGCGATGACTTGCCCGCATTCGTATAACCGACGATCGCCACCGACGGCACCCGATGCCGACGCCGCTCGGCTCGCTTGGCCTCGCGGGTCGAGTCCATGTCGCGGAGCTTCTGCCTCAGCTGCGAGATGCGGTGATGGATCCGGCGCCGATCGGTTTCGAGCTTGGTCTCGCCGGGACCACGGCCACCGATGCCCGCACCACCTGCGGCCTGGCCACCGGCCTGGCGGGACAGGTTGCCACCCCAGCCGCGGAGACGCTGTTTCAGATAGTTGAGCTGCGCGAGTTCGACCTGGGCCTTGCCCTCGACCGACTTCGCGTGCTGGGCAAAAATGTCGAGGATCAGTGCGGTCCGGTCAACGACCTTGACCTTGACCCGGTCCTCCAGGTTGCGGAGCTGGGCCGGCGCGAGCTCACCGTCACAGATGACCGTGTCGGCACCCGTCGCGATCACGATCTCGCGCAGCTCCTCGACCTTGCCGCTGCCGATATAGGTGGCCGGGTCGGGCTTGGAGCGGCGCTGGACGAGCCCTTCGAGCACATCGGAGCCGGCCGTCTCGGCGAGCTGCTTGAGCTCGGCCATCGAGTTCTCGACATCGGCCTCGGTGCCGGACGTCCAGACCCCGACGAGCACGACTCGTTCGAGGAGCAGCTTGCGATATTCGACCTCGGTGATGTCCTCGAGCTCGGTCGACATCCCGGCCACACGGCGCAGCGAATGTCGTTCGGCGAGGTCCAGTTGATCGCCGTCATAGTCGAAGTCGTCATCCGAGTCGTCGAACTCGTCTGCGGCCGGCTCGGCGTACTCGTCATCGAACCGGTCGTCTTCATAGTCATCAGGAAGGCGTAGCGTCATCGTCTGTCCACAATGTCACGACGCCCCAAGTTAAGCGAGTGAATTAGTCGTCGCCGGAGACCTGCACCTCACCGCGGAGCTGGACCACGGCCGGTCCCGTCATGTACGCCGTGTCGATCCGCCCCGAGTCCGCCCCGGGATGCAGCTCGATGTGCAGGGTGCCGCCCGGCACATCGACGCGCCACTGGTCGCCGCCCCAGCGGGCCTGTGCGGCAGCCGCCACGGCAACGGTGCCCGTGCCGCAGGAGCGGGTCTCCCCCACCCCTCGCTCGAACACCCGCATCCGGACATGCCCGGGCGCCACGAACTCAACGAACTCGACGTTCACGCCCTCAGGGAACCGCTCCCCCGAGAACTCCGGTGCCCGCGTCAGGTCCAGCGGCGCGACCGCTTCGACGAAACACACCGCATGGGGATTACCCACATCGGCGGGTGTCGCCTCGAACCGCTCCCCGTTCAGCTCGACCCGGGTGGTCTCGGAATCGACGAGCACGCGTCCCATGTCGACCCGCAGCTGCCCGTCGCGTTCCTGGGTGACGACCCGGAGCCCGGCTCGCGTACCCACCTCGATGCTCGCCCCGTGCGCGAGCCCCTCCTCGACGAGGTACTTCGCGAACACGCGTACGCCGTTGCCGCACATCTCCGACACCGACCCGTCGGCGTTGCGGTAGTCCATGAACCAGATGTGGCCGTCGCCGTCCCACTCGGGGATCGCGCTGGCCTTGGTGACCCGCAACAGACCGTCGCCGCCCACTCCGGTCCGGCGGTCACACAGGTGCCTGACGTCCTCCTGGGTGGGGTTCATCATGCCGTGCCTGTCGAGCACGATGACGAAATCGTTCTCGGTCCCGTGACCTTTGGCGACGTTCCAACTGCGCATGGGCGCAGGGTCTCACTCGCGCGCGCCGGAGTCCAGCGGCGCGGTCATCAGGCGGTCCACCTGCTCGACCAGGTCATCGGCCAGGGCAGGGAGCCAGTGAATGCGGTGATCCCGGCGATACCAGCCGAATTGCTTGCGCGCGAACCGTCGAGTCCGGACGATCGTCGCTTCTTTCGCCTCTTCTTCGGTGCAGGCCCCGTCGAGGTACGCCAGCACCTGGCGATAACCCAGCGCCCGCGACGCCGTGACCCCATCGCGAAGGCCCGCGGCAGCGAGCCGGCGTACCTCCTCGACAAAACCCAGCTCCCACATCACCGCGACCCGCTCGGCGATCCGGCGATCCAGTTCCTCCCGATCGAGCTCCAGACCGACCTGCACGACCCCCGGCAGCGCATAGGTCCACTCCGGCAGCTGTGAGACATAGCCGCCGCTGAGCTCGATGACCTCCAGCGCACGCACGATCCGGCGCCCGTTCTGTGGAATGATCCCCGCGGCAGCCGCAGGATCACGCTCGACCAGCACCGCATACAGCGCCTCGGGACCGATCCGTTCCAACTCGGCCTCCCAGCGCGCCCGCACCTCCGGATCGGTGGCGGGGAACTCGAACTCGTCGATGATGGCCCGCGTATAGAGAGCGGATCCCCCGACCACGACCGGCAGCACTCCCCTGGCATGGCAGTCGGCGATCGCCGCCCGCGCCCGGGCCTGGAATTCGGCCACCGAGGCCGTCTCGGTGATCTCGGCGATATCGATGAGGTGATGGGGTACGCCCGCCCGCTCGGCCTCATCCGGTTTCGCCGTGCCGATGTCCATGCCGCGATAGACGAGCATCGAGTCGGCGTTGACGACCTCCGCGGGTCGCCCGTTCTGTCGGCAGTGCAGCGCGTACGCCACCGCCAGCGACGACTTGCCGCTCGCGGTCGGGCCGATCAGGACGAGAGTCTGCTGCACCGGGACAGTCTGCCCCACGTGGCCACCGGGTGCGCTGACCGCTCGGTCGGGGTCGGCCCACCCCCGCATGCGAAGCCTTTGCAGGTGGGTTCCATACTGGTTCCTGGTTGTCCGCGGATGACCACGCAGGAGGCTCTACGCCAACTCAACCCAGAAGGAGAAAGCATGGGCATCTTCGACAAGGCCAAGGATCTGGCCGGACAGCACTCAGATCAGGTCGACGGACTCGTCGACAAGGGCGGCGACATGGTCGACGAGCGCACCGGTGGCAAGTTCGCCGGCCAGGTCGACCAGGGCCAGGATTTCGTCAAGGGCCAGTATCGCGAGGGCGAGGTTCCGCCCGCAGACGTTCCCCCGGCTGACGCTCCCCCCGCTGAGGCTCCTCCGGCCGACGCTCCCCCGGCTCCCTGATTCCGACTCTTCCGAAGCCGTCCCATCCGCCTGGATGGGGCGGCTTCCTGGTTCAGCGCGTCCGCAGGGTCGGCATGCCCAGGCTGACGCCCGGCGACGACTCGGCCGCCCGAGCGCGGCGAGCCTCCCAGGCGTCACCGCCGCGCGTACGCCGCAGGTTCGCGATGCCACCATCGGCATTCAGGTGGTGGGGCGCGGCATAGTCGACCACGGCCTCGGCGATGTCACCCGGCCGCGGGCGCAGCCCGGGATCATCGGGCACCGCGACGTGCACGAGGCGATTGTCGCGGGCTCGACCGGACATGCGGTTGGTCAGCTCGTCCTTGCGGCCCTCGTTGTCGGCGAACATGACCTCGACGGCCTCGCCGACGAACGACTTGTTCTCCTCCCAGGCGATGGCATCGACGCGATCGACGAGCCGGAGATAGCGCTCCTGGACCTGCGCCTTCGGCACCTGGTCGGGCATCGTCGCGGCCGGCGTACCCGGTCGGATCGAGTATTGAAACGTGAACGCCGCCGAGAAGCGGGCCTGCTCGACCACCACGAGGGTCTCGGCAAAGTCGGCTTCGGTCTCGCCGGGGAAGCCGACGATGATGTCGGTCGTGATCGCTGCGCGGGGCATCGCGGCGCGGACGCGCTCGAGGATGCCGAGGTATTTCTCGCTGCGATAGGACCGGCGCATCTCCTTGAGAATGCGATCCGAGCCCGACTGCAACGGCATGTGCAGCTGCGGCATCACGTTGGGTGTTTCGGCCATGGCGTCGATGACGTCATCGGTGAAGGCGGCGGGGTGCGGGGACGTGAAGCGTACGCGCTCCAGGCCGTCGATCTGCCCACAGGACCGGAGCAGCTTCGAGAACGCCTGGCGGTCGCCGAACTCGACGCCATAGGTATTGACGTTCTGGCCGAGCAGCGTGATCTCCTGGACGCCCTCGGCGACCAGCGCCTCGATCTCACGGAGGATGTCACCGGGCCGGCGGTCGGTTTCCTTGCCGCGCAGCGCCGGGACGATGCAGAACGTGCACGTGTTGTTGCAGCCGACCGAGATCGAGACCCAGGCGGCGTACGCCGAATCCCGGCGCGTCGGCAGGTTCGACGGGAACGTCTCCAGCGATTCCTTGATCTCCAGCTGGGCCTCGTCCAGGACCCGGGCACGCTCCAGGAGAGCCGGCAGCGAACCGACGTTGTTGGTGCCGAACACCACGTCCACCCAGGGGGCCTTGTCCAGGACCGTCTGCCGGTCCTTCTGGGCCATGCAGCCGCCGACCGCGATCTGCATGCCCGGCTGCTGGCGCTTCGTGCCGGCCAGGTGGCCGAGGTTGCCGTAGAGACGATTGTCGGCGTTCTCCCGCACGGCGCACGTATTGATCACGACGACGTCTGCCGGCTCACCCTTGTCGGCAGGACGATACCCGGCGGAATCCAGGAGGCCCTGGATGCGCTCGGAGTCGTGCACATTCATCTGGCAGCCGTACGTGCGCACTTCGTAGGTGCGGGGCTGATTTGCGGTTTCACTGGTCGTCATGGCGGGTCAAGGCTAACCCCGAATCGAAATGACGTCGTAATCACTACGACCTACCGGGGGGTACGTATGTCGTCTAAGGTTCCGAGCATGACGCAGGATCCGGTGGCTGACGAGCCCCTCAACATCCGCCCGAGCAGCAGCTTCGAGCCGTTGGTGGTGATGAAGGATGTGCAGAAACACTTCGGGCCGCTGCATGTTCTCAAGGACATCAACCTGACGGTCGGCAAGGGCGAGGTTGTTGTCGTGATCGGGCCGTCCGGTTCGGGCAAGTCGACTCTGTGCCGAACCATCAACCGACTCGAGACCATCGACGAGGGCAGCATCACGATCGACGGGAAGACCCTTCCCGAAGAGGGCAAGGCACTCGCGAAGCTGCGCGCCGATGTCGGCATGGTGTTCCAGTCGTTCAACCTGTTCGCCCACAAGACGATCCTCGAGAACGTGACGCTGGGGCCGATCAAGGTACGCAAGCTCTCCTCGGCCAAGGCCAAGGAGGAGGGCATGAAGCTCCTGAAGCGCGTGGGAGTCGACAACCAGGCGTCGAAATATCCCGCGCAGCTCTCCGGTGGCCAGCAGCAGCGAGTCGCCATTGCCCGCGCCCTGGCGATGAACCCCAAGGTCATCCTGTTCGACGAGCCGACGTCCGCGCTCGACCCCGAGATGATCAACGAAGTTCTCGACGTCATGGTCGACCTCGCGCGTGAGGGCATGACGATGGTCGTGGTCACCCACGAGATGGGCTTCGCCCGCAAGGCCGCCAACCGCGTCGTTTTCATGGCCGACGGCCAGATCGTCGAGGAAGCCGAGCCGGAGACCTTCTTCACCAACCCCCAGAGCAGTCGCGCCAAGGACTTCCTCGGCAAGATCCTGACCCACTGATCCCACATCAAGCGAAATCGAACCAACGGAGGAAGCGATGAAAGCGAAGTCCAAGATCTTTGCCGGTATTGCCGCAATCGGCCTGCTGGCCACCATGTCTGCCTGCAACACCACTCCCGGTGCAACCCCTGCCGCGCCCGGTGCCAGCGGCGGCGCCGGTGGCGGCGGGGCCGTCAACATCGGCATCAAGTTCGACCAGCCCGGTCTGGGCCTGAAGGAGGCCTCGGGTTACACGGGCTTCGACGTCGAGGTCGCCAACTATGTGGCCAAGGAACTCGGCTACGGCAGCGTCAACTTCGTCGAGACCCCGTCCGCCCAGCGCGAGACGATGATCCAGGGCGGTCAGGTCGAGATGATCTTCGCGACCTACTCCATCACCGATGCCCGCAAGGAGAAGGTCTCCTTCGCCGGCCCCTACTTCATCGCAGGCCAGGACCTCCTGGTGCGTGAGGACTCCGACATCACCGGTCCCGACACCATGAACGGCAAGAAGCTCTGCTCGGTCACCGGTTCCACGCCGGCCAAGCGCATCAAGGATGAGCATTCCAAGGATGTGGAGCTGCAGGAATACGACACCTATTCCAAGTGTGTCGAGGCCCTGAACTCGGGCGCTGTTGACGCGGTCACCACCGACAACGTGATCCTCGCGGGTTATGCGGCGCAGCCGCAGTACGCCGGCAAGCTCAAGGTTGTCGGCAAGCCGTTCTCGACCGAGAACTACGGCGTCGGCATCAAGAAGGGTGACGTCGAGCTCTGCGAGAAGATCAACACCGCTCTGACCAAGATGGTCGACAGCGGTGACTGGCAGGCGGCTCTCGACAAGACCGTCGGCGCCTCGGGCTTCACCCCCGATGCCGCGACCAACCCGCCGAAGCCGGCCACCTGCTCGTGATCTTTCACTGATCGGCCCGGGGCACCAGCCCCGGGCCGATCGCCCAAGTGCCTACCCAGGAAGGGGGCCCCGTGGACGGAATCAGAACTCTGTTCACCGAATACAACGTCCTCGCCGCGTTCGGGATGACCCTCCTCCTGACCGTGCTGTCCGCCATCGGTTCGCTGATCCTCGGAACGATTGTCGGCGTCATGCGCGTCAGCCCGGTTCCCTTCATGCAGAAACTGGGCACGTTCTATGTGAACGTTGTCCGGAACACCCCCCTCACGCTGATCGTTGCTTTCTGCGCCCTCGGGTTCTGGAACAACATGCGGCTGAGCCCCCTGCCTCTGTCGTCACCGCTGAGCTGGCACAACGTCGCCTGGGGTGTCATTGCCCTGGCGGTCTATCACGCGGCGTTCGTCGCGGAGGCGTTGCGATCGGGCGTCAACACGGTCCCGCAGGGTCAGGCCGAAGCCGCTCGGGCCATCGGTCTCGATTTCGGACTGGGCCTGCGTGAAGTCGTTCTTCCGCAGGCCTTCCGGGGCGCCATCGCTCCCCTCGGCAACACCCTCATCGCCCTGACCAAGAACACGACGGTCGTGGCGACCATCGGCGTGGCGGAGGCCTCCTACATCATGCGTTACATGATCGAGTTCAATCCCGATCTGCTCTTTCTGATCTTCTTTGTCATCGCCTTCGGCTTCATCGTCCTGACGCTGCCGACCGGCATCTTCTTCACCTGGCTCTCGCGGCGGATGGCGGTGCAGCGATGAGTACGCAGCAGGCAACCGTCCTGTTCGACGCGCCGGGCCCGCGGGCCAAGCGGCGCCACATCATCATGACCGTGGTCACCCTCGTCGTGCTCCTGGCGGCGCTCGCCGGTGTGATTTATGGCATGCGCAGCCAGCTGACCGCGGACAAGTGGGCGCCCTTCATCGAGCCGGCCACCTGGACGCTGTATATCTGGCCGGGTCTGCTCGGCACGCTCCAGGCCGCCCTGATCTCGGTCATCCTGGCGTCGCTGCTCGGCATTCTGCTGGGCGCGGGCCGACTGTCCCCCTTGGCGTGGATCCGCATTCCTTCGTCGATTTTCGTAGAGTTCTTCCGGGCCGTGCCGGTTCTGATCATGATGATCTTCGCCTGGGCGTTGCTGCTCTTCAACGGCATCCTGACCGGTCACATCCTGTTGCTGTCATCGGTCGTCATCGGTCTGACGTTCTACAACGCCTCGGTCATCGCCGAGCTGATCCGATCCGGTGTGCATTCCCTGCCCAAGGGACAGGGCGAGGCCGGGCTGGCCGTCGGTCTTACGCGAACCCAGACCCTCACGGCGATCCAGTTGCCCCAGGCGATCCGGGCCATGCTCCCGTCGCTCGTGACGCAGCTGGTCGTGGTGCTGAAGGACAGCGCGCTCGGCTACATGATCGGCTACTCCGAACTGCTGCGGGCCGCCCAGACCCTGGCGTCCGTGCGGGGCAACCTCATCGTGTCGTTCATCGTCGCGGGCGTGATCTTCGTGATCCTGAACTACGCCCTGACGGCCTTTGCCCAGTGGCTCGAGAAGCGGATGTCCACGCGGACCGCGGGCGACACCAAGGCCCAGTTCACGATCGAACAGGGCGGCGGCAACGCTCCCACCGTCTGACCGAAGCCGATCGCGACTGACCCCACGTTCCCGCGGGAACGTGGGGTCAGTTCGTTCACCACAGCGTCGACGGTCGCCCCTGACACGCCGCCGGACAGCTCGCAACGGGCCAGATGGCACGACTTCGCCTCCGACACCGTGCGCCCCTATGGCAACTCGTGCCATTTGGCACATCGGTCCACACTGCTTGGCGTGTCACAGGCACCAGGCCTATGTGGCGCCGAATGCCAGGGGAGTCGATCGTGACGAGCCCGTTGGTGGAGGCAAATGTGGGCTCAGCGCGCCATTTCGGTGGCGCGGGACTCCCGCACCACCGTCACGCGGATGTGACCGGGATAGGTGAGTTCTTCCTCGATCTGCTTGACGATGTCACGGGCCAGGATCTGGGCCTCGATGTCGTCGACGTGTTCCGGGGAGACCATGACCCGGACCTCGCGGCCGGCCTGCATGGCGAAGACCTTCTCGACGCCCGGGTGAGCGCCGGCGATCTCCTCGAGGCGTTCGAGGCGATGCACATAGGACTCCAGCGATTCGCGCCGGGCGCCGGGACGGCCACCGGAGATCGCATCGCAGGCCTGGGTCAGGATCGCCTCGACCGTCTTGGGCTCAACCTCGTTGTGGTGGGCCTCGATGGCGTGGACGACGTCGGGATGCTCTCCGTATTTCCGGGCCAGGTTGGCGCCGATGATGGCGTGCGTGCCCTCGACCTCGTGAGTGAGAGCCTTGCCGATGTCATGCAGGAATGCCGCCCGCTTGCAGGTCGCGACGTCGAGCCGCAGTTCGGCTGCCATGACTCCGGCCAGGTGAGCGCATTCGACGAGGTGTTTCAGCACGTTCTGGCCATAGGAGGTCCGATAGCGCAGCGCGCCCAGCACGGGCACCAACTCGGGATGGAGGTCGGAGATCCCCACTTCGGTCAGGGCGTCCTCGGCTGCACGGATGCAGCGCTCGTTGATGCGTCCGCGGCTGCGGTCGAAGATTTCCTCGATGCGGGCGGGGTGGATGCGACCGTCGGTGACCAGCTCGGTGAGGGTCAGGCGAGCGGTCTCCCGGCGTACCGGATCGAAACACGACAGCAGTACGCTTCCGGGAGTGTCATCGATCATCACGTTGACGCCGGTGATCTGCTCGAACGCACGGATGTTGCGGCCCTCGCGCCCGATGATGCGGCCCTTCATCTCATCGCTGGGGAGCTCCACGGTGGAGACGACGGATTCGGCCGTCTGCTCGGACGCCACGCGCTGGATCGTGTCCACGATCAGCCGCTGGGCCCGCGTCTCCGCATCTCGTCGGGCCTCGTCCTCGATTCGTCGGGCGATGATCATGCCCTCACGCTTCGCGTCATGCTCGATCTTGCCGACCAGTTCGGCCTTCGCGTCGGCCGCCGTCAGCGCGGCGACCCGTTCCAGTTCGGCTCGGTTGGCCCCCTCCTGATCCGCGAGTGCACCCTCGCGCGCCTCCAGCTCACGCTGCCGCTCGTCGAGGCTCAGGGCCCTTTCGTCGTGCTGGTGGGCTTCGGCATCGAGGCGCTCCTCGCGAGCCGCCAGGCGTTGATCCCGCCGGTCGCCCGCTGCGCGCAGTTCGCGGATCTCGGCCCGCTGAGCATCCAGCTCGCGGGTCGCCCGGCGCTGACGCTCCTCCTGCTCATCCGCAGCCTTGCGCAGTTCGTCACGGGCGGCCTCGACCTGCCGCATCAGATCCTCGGCCGCAGTGCGCCCCTGCTGTTCCTGCTCCAGGGCAGCCGCCCGGAGACCAGCCAGCTCCTGCTCGAGCCTGGCCTTTTCCTCGGATCGCCACAGCTCTCGCTCCGCCTGGCGTTCCGCGCCGGCAGCCCGGCTGCGACGCACGGTGAGCGACAAACCCACTGTCGCCGCGAGGACCAGCACGAGCACGACGAGTTGAATCCATTCCCAACCGCCCATGCCGGCCTCCTTTTGCGTCCAGTCGCCCACAGGACCAGAGACGATGAGGCACGACACCGGACACAAGGCACCGGCTGCATATCGAAGATGGGCCGGGGAAGGTCCATTCACTGTCGTCCTGCACGCACCGGATCGGATCGCGAGGGCATTTGTCCCGAAGGTTAAACACGCTGACTCCGAGATTCAAGGAACGAGGTTACACCGCTTGGGTTTCGTCGGCGTCCAGGTCTAGGTCGCGCAGCACCGATCCCACCAGATCCGAGCCGAATCCCTTGCGTGCAAGAGCTCCCACGATCCGGCGACGCTTCACTGCAGCGTCCAGTCCGCGCATCGAGCGGAGCTTTTTTTCGGCCAGCGCCACCGCGGCCTCCCGTTCGTCATCCACGGTCACCTGGCCGATGGCTTCGGCCACGACGTCCCGGTCGATGCCCTTCTGCTGCAGCTCGCGTCGCAGCACCGACCGCGACAGGTGACGGCGTTGTTGTCGGGAATCCACCCAGGACTGGGCATAGGCAGCATCGTCGATCAGCCCCACCTCGGTCATCCGATCAAGAACCGCATCGGCGGCTTCGATCGGCACGTTGCGCTTGCGCAGGATCTCGGCCAGTTCCGACCGGGATCGCGCCTGCATCGTGAGCTGCCGGAGCACGATCGTCCGGGCCAGCTCCTCGGGGTCGGCCTCCCGATCGCCCGGAAGCGGGTCGGGGGCCTCACCCGACCCGCGCCTGCGGCTCAGAACTCGACCTCACCGGTCGTCGGGTCAACCCCCGCGGGCACCTCGTCCTTGTCGACGACTCCGAGGCCCATCTTCTCCTTGATCCGACGCTCGATCTCGTTGGCGACCTCGGGGTTGTTGCGGAGATAGTTGCGCGCATTCTCCTTGCCCTGACCGAGTTGGTCGGACTCATAGGTGAACCACGCCCCGGCCTTGCGGATGATGCCCTGGTCCACACCCATGTCGATGAGGCTGCCCTCGCGGGAGATGCCCTGGCCATAGAGGATGTCGAACTCGGCCTGCTTGAACGGCGGGGCCACCTTGTTCTTCACGACCTTGACGCGCGTGCGGTTGCCGACCATGTCCTGGCCGTCCTTGAGCGTCTCGATGCGGCGCACGTCGAGCCGGACCGACGAATAGAACTTGAGGGCCCGGCCGCCGGTCGTGGTCTCGGGCGAGCCGAACATGACGCCGATCTTCTCGCGCAGCTGGTTGATGAAGATCGCGGTCGTGCCGGCACCGCTGAGCGCGCCGGTCATCTTGCGGAGCGCCTGGCTCATGAGACGGGCCTGCAGGCCCACGTGACTGTCGCCCATCTCGCCCTCGATCTCGGCGCGCGGGGTCAGCGCCGCGACGGAGTCGATGACGATCAGGTCGAGCGCGCCGGAACGCACCAGCATGTCGGAGATCTCCAGCGCCTGCTCACCGTTGTCGGGCTGCGACACGAGCAGCGAATCGGTGTCGACGCCGAGCTTCTTGGCGTACTCCGGATCGAGCGCATGCTCGGCGTCGATGAACGCGCAGATGCCGCCGAGGGCCTGCGCATTCGCGATCGCGTGCAGCGCGACGGTCGTCTTGCCGCTGGACTCGGGGCCATAGATCTCGACGACCCGGCCGCGGGGCAGTCCGCCGATGCCGAGCGCGATGTCGAGGGCGACGGAGCCGGTGGGGATGGCGTCGATGGGCGCGATGGTGCGCTCACCGAGTCGCATCACCGAACCCTTGCCATGCTGCTTGTCGATCTGGGCGAGCGCTGCTTCGAGCGCCTTCGAACGGTCTGCCACGGCCATGCTGGGATTCCTTTCTGACCCGGTCGGGGTGACCCGGGGGCGACTTCTGGTGGTCATCCGGCACGTTACGGACCTGCTCCGACAATTATTCAGACTCAGGTCGCGACTGTGGACAACGCTCGGTGGATCGCTCCACCGGTGGATAACTTACCGAACAGGTGTTCGAACACAAGTGCGACGCGCGGTCATCTTTCCGAAGCCGGCAATTCGAGGGCCGCCCAGACCGCTCGCCAGATCGTCTTGCACGGCACCCCGGCCCCGAGCGCCTCTCGCACGGTCCGGTTGCCGAGACCGGCCAGACTCGTCTGGTCCGCCCAGACCTGGGCGTACGCCGAACCGAGCTGCTTGGTCATCCTGGCCCACAGTTCGGTCTCACGCACCGGGGCAGCCTACTCGCGGAAACGGAGTCCGCAGAAAAGTGTCGGACCCTGGTGGCAGTCTTTGCGCCATGACCACGACCAGTCCTGTCACGGACCCGCTCGCCGCGTTCGGCCCGGCGACGCGGGAGTGGTTCACGCATTCGTTCGCGGCCCCGACCCCGGCGCAGGCCGAGGCCTGGCAGGCGATCTCCAGCGGAGAACATGCGCTGGTCATCGCCCCCACCGGATCCGGCAAGACGCTGGCCGCGTTCCTCGCAGCCCTGGACGCCCTCCACCACACCCCCGATGCCGAGGCCGGCTGCCGGGTTGTCTATGTGTCGCCGCTCAAGGCCCTGGCGGTGGATGTGGAGCGCAACCTCCGGGCACCCCTGCGGGGCATCGCGCGCGCGGCCGACCGTCTCGGAGTGCCGTCGCCCGACATCCGGGTGGGCGTACGCTCGGGCGACACCCCGGCCAACGAACGCCGCCGGATCGTCAGCAATCCGCCCGACATCCTCATCACGACGCCCGAGTCGCTGTTCCTGATGCTGACCTCGGGCGCGCGCGAGGCGCTCCGCACCGTGCAGACGGTGATCATCGATGAGATCCACGTCCTCGCGGCGACGAAACGAGGGGCCCATCTGGCCCTGTCACTCGAGCGACTCGCGGAGCTCACCGAGCACCCCTTCCAGAGGATTGGGTTGTCCGCGACCGTCCGCCCGCCCGAACGCGTGGCCCGTTTCCTCCACGCCACCGAATCGGTCCGCATCGTCGCGCCCCCGGCCGCCAAGACCTGGCAGCTCGACGTCATCGTCCCGGTCGACGACCTCGCGGCGCCGGATGAGGGGGCCGAACCCGACGGGCCGCGATCCGGATCGATCTGGCCCCATGTCACCGAGCAGGTGCTCGACCTGGTGCTGGCACATCGCTCGACGATCGTCTTCGTGAACTCACGCCGGCTGGCCGAGCGGGTCACCTCGCGGCTCAACGAGCTCTGGGCAGAACGCAACGGCCATGAAGTCGAGTCCGATCCCTCCCCTGCGACCGTGATGGCCCAGTCGGGCGCGAGTGCGGGGATCGACCCCGACCTTCCTGTCGGTGTCGTCGCGCGCGCCCATCACGGTTCGGTGAGCAAGGAGCAGCGCGCGGTCGTCGAGTCCGAGCTCAAGTCCGGGGCGCTGCGCTGCGTCGTGGCCACCTCATCGCTCGAACTCGGCATCGACATGGGCGCGGTCGACATCGTCATCCAGGTGGAATCACCGCCCTCGGTCGCCAGCGGCCTGCAGCGGGTCGGGCGGGCCGGCCACCAGGTCGGCGCGGTGTCCCGCGGCGCGTTCTTCCCCACGCATCGTGGCGACCTGATCGAGGCGGCCCTCGTGGTCCAACGGATGCGTGAGGGGCTCATCGAAGAGGTCGCCGAGCTCGAGAATCCTCTCGATGTGTTGGCCCAACAGGTCGTGGCGATCACGGCCGGTGATTCGATCACGGTCGACGACCTGTTCGCGTTGGTACGCCGGTCGGCCCATTTCACCCGGCTCCCCCGCAGCGCCCTGGACGCCGTCCTCGACATGTTGTCGGGTCGCTATCCGAGCGAGGACTTCGCCGAGCTCCGGCCCCGACTGGTGTGGGACCGGGAGTCCGGTGTCCTGACCGGCCGCCCGGGCGCCCAGCGACTCGCCGTGACCTCGGGCGGCACGATTCCGGACCGGGGCCTGTTCGGGGTGTTCCTGATCGGCACGGGGGCGGCCCGGCGCGTCGGCGAGCTCGATGAGGAGATGGTCTATGAATCGCGCGTGGGTGATGTCTTCACCCTCGGAACCACCTCCTGGCGCATCGAGGCCATCACGCATGACCAGGTCCAGGTCTCCCCGGCTCCCGGCCTCCCGGGACGCCTTCCGTTCTGGAAGGGTGACTCCCCCGGTCGGCCCGTGGAGCTCGGGCTGGCCCACGGTGCGTTCGTCAGAGAACTCGCCGCCGACCCGGCTCTGGGCGAACACCTGCTGCGCGAGAGGGGTCTCGACGAGCGGGCGGCCAGCAATCTCCTGCGCTACCTGGCCGAGCAGCAGGAGGCCACCGGCGCGCTCCCGACCGACACGACCGTGGTGTTGGAGCGCTTCCGCGACGATCTCGGCGACTGGCAGCTGTGCCTGCATTCAGGATTGGGTACGCCCGTCCTGTCGGCCTGGGCGCTCGCCATCGGCCGCAACGCCCGCGAACACCACGGGGTCGAGGCCCACGCCACGGCCACCAACGACGGCATCGTCATCCGCATCCCCGACACAGACGCCCAACCGCCGGGTGCGGAACTCATCGCGTTCGATCCCGACGAGCTGACCCGGCTGATCGCCGAGGAAGTGGGCGGATCGGCGCTCTTCGCCGCGCGTTTCCGGGAGTGCGCGGCCCGGGCGCTCCTGCTGCCCCGGCGCGATCCGAAGGCCCGGGCTCCCCTCTGGCAGCAACGCATGCGCGCAGCCCAACTGCTCGAGGTGGCGGCCGGTTATCCCGACTTCCCGATCACGCTCGAGACGATGCGCGAGTGCCTGCATGACGTGTTCGATCTGCCGGGGCTCGAGCGGGTGCAGCGCGCTGTCAATGCGCGCGAGATCCGTGTGGTCGAAGTCGAAACACCTCGCCCTTCGCCTTTCGCCCGGTCGCTCCTGTTCGGCTATGTGGGTCAGTTCGTCTATGAGGGTGATTCGCCGCTGGCCGAGCGTCGCAGCGCCGCCCTCACCCTCGATACCGCGCTCCTCGCAGAACTGCTCGGCACCGACGGGTTCAGCCAGATCCTCGACCCCGAGATCATCGCCGGTGTCGAAGCCGAGCTCCAGGGCCTGGCCCCCGACCGCCGGGCGACCACGGCCGAACACCTCTTCGACCTGATCCGCACCACCGGTCCGTTCGCCCTCGCCGAGTTGGCGGACCGCAGCGATGGCCTGGATGTCGCGCGAGTCGTCCAGGATTTGGTGGCCGCCCGACGCATCGCCCCCGTGCGGATCGCCGGTGACGACCGCGTCGCGGTCGTCGAGGACCTGGCCCGGCTCATGGACGGTCTCGGGGTTCCCGCACCTCCGGGCTTCGGCGTCCACCCGGGCGACGGGGATCCGATCGAAGACCTGGTCCTGCGCTGGGCCCGCACCCACGGCCCGTTCCTCGACCGGACCGTGGCCGGGCGCTACGGCCTCGGGGTCGGTGTGGTCACCGCCGCCTGTCGGCGCCTCGCCGATGCCGGCGCGCTGGTGCACGGCCGCTTCCGCGAGGGTGTGGCCGAGCGTGAGTGGTGCCACCACCGCGTCCTCGCCCTGATCAAACGCCGCACGCTCGCCTCCCTGCGCGCGGCGATCGAGCCGGTGGACCAGTCGGCGTACGCCCGGTTCCTGCCCGCGTGGCAGGGCGTCGGTGGCCGGGCCCGTGGAGTGGACGGCCTGCTGGGAGTGATCGACCAACTGGCGGGCTGTGCGATCCCGGCGAGCATGTGGGAATCCCTGATTCTGCCGGCCCGGGTGGAGGACTACGCCCCGGCCCTCCTCGACGAGGTCCTCGCGTCGGGTGAGGCCGTGTGGACCGGTGACGGAGCGATCGGCGACGCCGATGGGTGGGTGCGCCTGTGGCCCGGCACGTTTGTCGATGCGCCCGAGCGGCCCGAACCGGAGTCGCCGGCAGCCCGCGAGTTGTGGGAACGCCTCGATTCCGGGGGTGGCTGGTTCTTCGACGACCTCGTGCGGTCCGGGGACCGAGCGCGGAGCGAGTGGGAGCAGGGGCTCTGGGAACTGGTCTGGAGCGGTCGTGTCCGGTCGGACACCTTCGCGGCGTTGCGGGCGCTGTCGGGTGCCGGGGCCCTGAAGACGCGGCGTACGCCCCGGACGCGCAGTCGCAGCGGCATGCTCCGGGCCGCGCGGCGTCCCGTGCGTCCCGTCCTGTCCCCCACGACCACCGGCCGCTGGTCGGCCATCACACCCGACGAGCCCGTCGACCCGATCGACCGGCTCCTCGTCCTGCTGGATCGTCACGGGGTGGTGACCCGCGGCGCGGTGCTGTCGGAGCAGCCGAACGGTTCGTTCGGGCCCGTCTATCGCGGGTTGAGCGGTCTCGAGGATGCCGGGCAGTGCCTGCGGGGCTATTTCATCGACGGTCTCGGCGCGGCCCAGTTCGCGGCCTCGGCCACGGTGGACCGGCTTCGTGACCAGCCGGAGACCGGTGCGCTCGTGCTGGCGGCCACCGACCCGGCGAACGCCTATGGAGCCGCTCTGCCCTGGCCCGAGCGCGACCACGGCCACCGCCCCGGCCGCAAGCCCGGCGCCATCGTGGTGCTCGTCAACGGTCGGCTGGTGCTCTATCTGGAGCGCGGAGCGAAGACCGTCCTCACCTTCGCAGGGGAGCCCGACGATCTGCCGAAGGCCCTCACTGCTCTCGCAGCCGCGGTGGCGGACGCCCGTCTGGCCGGCCTCACCATCGAGAAGGTCGACGGCCGCCACGTGTTCGACCACGCAGAGGCTCGCACGGCTCTGGAGGCCGCCGGTTTCACCATGACTCCCCAGGGCATGCGGCTGCGCCTCGGATGACTCACCGTTCACACGGTCCCGCGGGTGCTTCCGCTCCGGAAGCACTTGCATAGCGCCCACCCACGACCCACGAGAAGGGGCGGTGGGGGTCGCGCGCTCAGGCCGCGGCCTGCACCTCGAGCGGCATCTCCTGGGCGGCACACTTCTCGCTCATCACGGCGAGGAGGGTCGACAGCGGCAGATCCAACGACCCACAGATGGCCGCGAGCAATTCGCTGGACGCTTCCTTCTGGCCACGCTCGACCTCGGACAGATAGCCGAGACTCACCCGAGCCGAGGCCGACACCTCCCGCAGGGTCTTCCCCTGGGCGGCACGCTCGGATCGAAGGGTCTCACCGACCAACTCACGCAACAGCACCGGCTTCTCACCCTCCGCGACCATGGACCGACTCTATCCAACCTGCGGTGCCCCGAACAGGTATGACCTCAACGGCTCGCCGGTTCAGGCTATTCCCGGGGGAACTTTCATGATGTCCAGCACCCTCCGCAACGCGCTGGTCACCGCCGTCCGCCGGATCTCGGCGCGATCTCCGCCGAGCCGAAGGCGTTGGCGACCGGACTCCCCGGCATACCAACCGAGGAACACCGTCCCCGCCGGGTGGCCCTCCTGTTCGCCCGGGCCGGCCACGCCGGTCAGCCCGAGACCCACATCGGCACCGCACACGCGAGCGGCCCCGGCGGCGAGCGCCTCGACCGCGGGTGCCGACACCGCGCCGTCGAACGCGAGGATTTCGGCATCCACCCCGCCCAGGGAGTGCTTCAGGTCGGTCGCATAGGTGATCAGGCCCCCGCGATAGATGACCGATGCCCCGGGCACCGACGTGATCGCCGCCCCCAGCAGGCCCCCGGTGAGGGACTCGGCCGTCGCGAGGGTAAGCCCGGCCGCTGCTGCGGCCGCGACGACCTGCGCGGCCAGTTGGAGCGTCTCGTCATCGAGCCGGCACTCGAGGCCCGGCACTGTCGGGAATCCCGTCACGCCGCCTCGTCGGCCTTCTCGGCATCCGCGACGCCGCGGACATAGTCGATGCCGGTGATCACGGTGATGAGCGTGGCGAGAGCCATGACCAACCACGAGATGACCTCGGGCAGGGCGGCGAGGGTGAACGGCGTCCCCCACACATAGCCCGGCGACGGCATCAGGAACAGGATGAGCGCCACGGCCTGGGTGACCGTCTTGAGTTTGCCGCCCTTGCTGGCCGCGAGCACGACCCCGCGGCGCAGGAGCAGGAACCGCATCAGGGTGATGCCCCACTCGCGGACCAGAATGATGATGGTCACGAACCAGGGCAGCTCGCCCAGGATGCTGAGCCCGACGAACGCCATGCCGGTGATCGCTTTGTCTGCGATGGGATCGGCGATCTTGCCGAAGTTGGTCACCAGGTTGGCCCGGCGTGCCCACCAGCCGTCGATCAGGTCGGTCAGGATCGCGACGGCGAAGACGATGGTGGTGGCGATCCGCCAGTTCGTGTCATCGCCGTGCGCCAGCAGCATCCACGCGAAGATCGGGACGGCGACCAGGCGCAGGGAGGTGAGGATGTTGGGCCCGTTCAGCGACGACGGGGCGGTCTGTTCGGCTGTCACGGCTGTCCCTCTGCTTCGATCACCACATCCACGCCCTCGCTGTCGACCACGACCCCCGACACGATGTCTCCGACGGCCACCGACTCGAGCCCGGTCACCAGGCATTCGCCGTCGACCTCGGGCCCCTGGTGTTCGGCGCGACCGATGACGCCGTCGTCGGTGATGTGTTCGATGAGCACGCGCACGGGTTCGCCGATGCGGTCGGCCGCACGCTGGTCGACCAACTGCTCCGCCAGGTCCGCGATCCGCGAACGACGCTCCTCGATCACGTCCTCGGCGATCTTGCCGTCGAGCCCGGCGGCCTCGGTGCCGTCCTCATCGGAGTATCCGAACACGCCGATCGCATCCAGCCGCGCGTCGGTGAGGAAGTCGGCCACGATGTCGGCATCGGCCTCGGTCTCCCCCGGGAACCCGAGGATGACGTTGGAGCGGATGCCGGCCAGGGGCGAGAGCCGGCGTACCGACTCGATGAGCCCGAGGAACGTCTCCGCATGCCCGAACCGCCGCATCCGCCGGAGCACGGGCTCAGAGGCGTGCTGAAACGACAGATCGAAATAGGGCACGACCTTGTCGGTCGCGATCATCGCCTCGACGAGAGTCGACCGGGTCTCTGCCGGCTGCAGATAGGACACGCGGATCCAGTCGAGCCCGTCGACCTTGGACAGGTCGCCCAACAGTGACTCCAGCGCCCGGATATCGCCAAGATCCTTGCCATAGGACGACGAGTTCTCGGAGACGAGGAAGACTTCCTTCACGCCCTGTTCGACGAGCCAGCGGGCCTCGTTGACGATGTCGTCGGGGCGGCGGGAGAGGTACGCCCCCCGGAACGCCGGGATCGCACAGAACGCGCACCTGCGGTCACATCCGGACGCCAGCTTGAGCGGCGCCATGACCGACTTCTCCAGGCGCTTCCGCACCACGCGCGCACCGAACGCGGCACCCGGCTCGGCGCCCAGATCGGCGTACGCGTCCCCGTGACCCGGAACGGAAGCGGCCTCCGACTGCCGGTCGACCGGCGTCAGCGGCAGGAGCGTACGCCGGTCGCGCGGCACATGAGCCGCAGGCCGATCACCGTGAAGAATCGCTGTGAGCTTGCCGGCGATATCGCCGTAGTCGTCGAAGCTCAACACGGCATCGGTCTCGGTGAGCTCGGAGGCCAGCTCCTGGCCATAGCGCTCGGCCATGCACCCGACGGCGACGACCGCCTTGGCTTTGCCCTGCTCCTTGAGGTCGGACGCGGCCATCAGCGTGTTGATCGAGTCCATCTTGGCGGCCTCGATGAAGCCGCAGGTGTTGACCATCACCGCATCGGCGTCCTCGGGCTCGTCGACGAGGCGGAACCCGCCGGCCTCGAGCCGCGCGGCGAGTTCTTCGGAGTCGACCTCGTTGCGCGCGCAGCCGAGGGTGACGAGGTGGACAGAAGTCAGGGTGTCATCAGTCATGGCCCGGTCATTCTCCCACGCCCGTCGTCCGTTCCGAATCCGTTGATCCGTCAGGCGCTGCCCTGCAGGTTGGTCAGCACCTCGTCGAGATCATCCGGCTTCACGAGCACCTCACGCGGCTTCGAGCCCTCCGATGGTCCCACGACACCCCGGGTCTCCAGGATGTCCATGAGCCGACCGGCCTTGGCGAAGCCGACGCGCAGCTTGCGCTGCAGCATCGACGTCGAGCCGAGCTGGAGGTTGACGACGAGCTGAACGGCCTCGAGCACGAGTTCGAGATCGTCCCCGATGTCCTCGGCGACCTTCTTCTCCGACGCCGCGGGAGTAGTGACCTCGGCGTTGTAGGTCGGGGTGAGCTGGCCGGTGATGTGCTTGACGACCTGGCGTACCTCGCCCTCGCCCACCCACGAGCCCTGCACACGGACGGGCTTGCTCGCGCCCATGGGCAGGAACAGTCCGTCACCCTGGCCGACGAGCTTCTCCGCGCCCGGCTGATCGAGGATGACGCGGGAGTCGGTCATCGACGACGTCGCGAACGCCAGTCGCGACGGCACGTTGGCCTTGATCAGGCCCGTGACGACATCGGTCGAGGGCCGCTGGGTCGCCAGCACGAGATGGATGCCCGCGGCACGCGCCAGCTGGGTGATGCGGACGATCGAGTCCTCGACATCGCGAGGGGCGACCATCATCAGGTCGGCGAGCTCGTCGACGACGACCAGCAGATAGGGATAGGGCGTGAGCTCGCGCTCGGAGCCTTCCTGCGGGGACACCGCACCGGCGCGCACGGCCTTGTTGAAGTCGTCGACATGACGGAAGCCGAAGTTGGCGAGGTCGTCATAGCGCATGTCCATCTCGCGCACGACCCACTGCAGTGCCTCGGCTGCCTTCTTGGGATTGGTGATGATGGGCGTCACCAGGTGGGGAATGCCCTCATAGGCCGTCAGCTCCACGCGCTTCGGGTCGACGAGGAGCATCCGCACCTCGTCCGGCGTCGCCCGCATCATGATCGACGTGATGAGCGAGTTGATGAACGAGGACTTGCCCGAGCCCGTGGCGCCGGCCACCAGGAGGTGCGGCATCTTCGCCATGTTGGCGATGACGAACCCACCCTCGACGTCCTTGCCGAGGCCGACGGTCATCGGGTGATGATCGTTGCGAGCCCGGCTGGACCGCAGCACGTCACCGAGGGTGACGATCTCCTTGTCGGTGTTCGGAATCTCGATGCCGATGGCCGACTTGCCCGGAATGGGCGAGAGGATGCGGACGTCCTGGGAGGCAACGGCGTAGGCGATGTTCTTGCTCAGCGCGGTGACCCGTTCGACCTTGACGGCCGGGCCGAGCTCGACCTCATAGCGCGTCACCGTCGGGCCACGCGTATAGCCGGTCACCGCAGCGTCCACGTTGAACTGGTCCATGACCTCGGTCAGCGAGTTCACGACGGCGTCGGAGGCCGCCGTGCGGGCCTTCGGCACGCTGCCGGCCTTGAGTGCGCCGGCGTCCGGGAGCACATATTGCACATCGCCCGACAGCTGCAGCTGCTCCACGCGCTGTGGGATCGGGGAATGGTTCGGCGCCTCCACGACCTGGGTCTCGGCGTCCGGGGTGACCTCGGGTGCGACTGGCACGGGAGTGGGGGCGGCAGCCTCGGGCGGCAGTCCTGCAGTGACCTTGCCCGCGCCGCGGCCCCGGGTCTTCGACCCCGACAGCGTCGGCTCTGCCTCACCGAGCGCCTCGATGTCGAAGACAGAGTCGTCCCCGTCGGTGCGGTCATGGCCGTCGGAGAGGGCGGGGGCAGGCGTACGCCGGCGGCGCTTCGAGGAACGCGGCGCGGGCTCGGCCTCCGCGTCCTCGGTCAGCTCCGCACGGTCACGGACGAGGGGGGTGTCATAGGCCTCGTCGACCCCGTACTCGAGGTCGTCCGCCGGCTCGCGCGGTTCACGCTGGACGAGGGTCCGGACCCGCTCCCCCAGCTCGTGGAGCGGGAGGCCCACCACGACGAGCACGCCGAAGAGCATCAGCAGGACGAGCAGCGGCACCGCGACATAGACCGACAGCAGATCACTGAGGAGGCTGGACGAGATGAACCCGAGGATGCCGCCCGCCGCGCGCAGGCGCTCCGGCATGTCGGGTCGCGGCAGCCCATGGGCGACGTTGATCAGGCCCAGCAGGCCCAGCGGCAGGGCGATCCAGCCCACGATCTGGCGGCCGACAGGACCGTTGCGATCGGGGTGGCGCAGCGTACGCCAGGCCATCCAGCCCAGCGCCAGAGGCGAGGCGAACGCCAGGTTGCCGATGACGGTGCCGACACCGGACACGATCGCCGGGCCGACAGGCGGCGGGATCGACCACCAGAATGCGGCGGCGAGCACGATGCCCGCGCCGAGCAGGAAGAGACCGGCCCCGTCGCGGCGCAGACCCGGATCCAGGTCGCGCGCACTGTGACCGATGGATCGCACCGCGGCGCCGACCCCGTGGGCCAGGCCGCGCAGGACGGTGGCGATGCCGGCGACGATCAGCTCGAGAATGCCCCGCCGCGGTGGTTTCCGCGACCGGCTGGTCGACGGTCGGCGCGCCGGTTGCTTCCGGGCGCTCGAGCCGCCGCGGGCCGCGGGGCGGGCAGCAGAACCGCCCCGGGGTGCGGGGCGGGTGGTCTTCTTGGTTCCGGACGGACGCGGACGGGAGCCCGACGAAGACGTCGAGCTCGAGGTCCGCGCCGGGGAAGTCGCGCGGCTCGCCATGGGCGTCAGCCTAGGCGATCACGCGCGTACGCCCGCAACTCCCACGCCGCGATCCCGGCGTGCGAACTCAGCGAAAGTGATCCCATCCGGACTCGTCGGCCCACGGCTGGCCGTCGACGAGCACCTCGGGTCCTGTCTTGCCCGTCTCGGCGACCCTGCCGATCACCAGCCACCCCTCGGGCACCGAACCCGGCGGGAAGGTCGCCGCCAGCGCGTGGTCCTCGCCACCGGTGAGCAGGAACGTCCACGGGTCGGCGCCGGTCGCGGCCGCCACCGCGTTGATCGGCTCCGGCACGGTGAAGGCGTCCCGCCGGAGGTCCACCCGCACGCCGGAGGCGGTCGCCACATGGCCGAGATCGGCCAGCAACCCGTCGGAGACATCGATCATCGATGTCGCACCGGCGGTCCGGGCCTCCTCTCCGGCGCTGTAGACCACCTCGGGCACCTTGTAGGCATCCACCAGCACCCTGGGCGACCGGAAGCCGCGCGACAGCACCCGCAGACCGGCCGCCGACCACCCGATCCGCCCCCGGAGTGCCACCTCGTCCCCGGGTCGTGCGCCACTGCGCAGGATCGGCGACCGGCCCGCCAGGTCGCCGAAGACCGTCACCGTGATCACGACCACGGGGCCGGACGTGACGTCGCCCCCGACCAGCGCGATCCCTGATTTGGCGGCCTCCACCTTCATGCCCTGCGTGCACTGCTTGGCCCACGAGGCAGCCAGGTCGGCCGGCGCCGTGAAGGCCACGACGAGCGCCACCGGCCGGGAGCCCATCGCGATCAGGTCGGCCACGGCCGCTGCGACGGCGCGCTGGCCCACCTCGTGCGGCAGCGACCAGTCCGGGCGGAAGTGCACCCCCGACACCACCGTGTCGGTGGAGATCACGAGGTCCCCCTCGATCCGGACCACCGCACCGTCGTCCCCGGGTCCCACCAGCACGCGCGGGTCGGCGGCCAGGTCACCGGTGATGCTGCGGATGAGCCCGAACTCCCCCACCTCACCCAGGGTGTTCGCCTCGGTCGGCTCGGAGCGGGGTGGGACGGTCATGGACCACTCCTTCACTGGATTCCGGGCGGTCGATCCGCCGGCGACACGGTACCGTGAACCCCAACCGCAACACCGGACCATCACCTGAGCAACCCGAGGAGTCCGCATGGCTGTGAAGGCCTACATCCTGGTGCAGACCACGGTCGGCAAAGCAGCCGAAGTCGCCCGGGCGATCCGTGGGATCGACGGCGTGCTCGTCGCGGACGATGTCACCGGGCCCTATGACGTCATCGTGACCGCCGAAGCTGTCAGCGTCGACGAACTCGGGCGCCTGGTCGTGGCGGGGGTGCAGAGTGTCCCGGGCATCACCCGCACCGTGACCTGCCCCGTCGTCACCCTGTGAGCCGCCTGCGCACGCTCGTGGGCCTCGGGCTCGCCATCACGCTGACGACCGCCTGCGCCGGCCCTGTCAGCGTTGCCGAACCCGAGGTCGACCCCGAGACCCGGCGCATTTGCGGCGACATCGTCACCGACCTCCCACGGACGGTGCTCGATGCTCCCCGCCGCGACACCACCGGCGTGATCAGCGCCGCATGGGGGACGCCGCCCATCACGTTCCTCTGCGGCGTACCCAAGCCGGCGGCCATGGCCACCGACACCCGCTGCTTCGAGGTGAGTGGCATCGGCTGGTTCGCGCAGGAAGGCGAGGGCGGCTGGCTCTTCACGACCATCGGTCGCCACGTGACGGTGCAGTTGGGCGTGCCCAACAAGTACGCCCCAGAGGCCAACGCCCTGGTCGAGGTCGCTGCTGCCATCGAGGCGCACGACCCGCAACACACGCCGTGTCTATGAGGTCGCTCCGCCTGCCGAACCCTGGGCAGTGGGTCGGTTGGCGCACGCTGTAGCGATTTCGCCCCCGAGGGTGGTGGTCGGGCCCTATGGAAGTGCTTCCGATGCGGAAGCGCTCCGACACACCCGGCATCGTCCGACCTGCGCGGGCGGGAGACACGCCGGATGGGGGGTCATGATGGGCCCAGTGGCACGAGTTCGGTTGAGCCACGCAGGTGTCGGGGATGACGTTGTGCCAAGTGGCACGATGCGATCCGTTGGTCGGCGCGTCGCGCGCACCCAAGATCCGATCTCGCCTGTCAGAAGCGAGAGCAGTGTTCATTGATCAAGGAACTGGCCTGCACCGTGAGGATGCGGGTAACGCGGACCCGCTGACAACCACCGAGAAGCGTCCCGCGGGGGTACGCCTCTCTTCAACGGGCACCGCGGGTGCTTCCGCAACGGAAGCAATTGCATACGGCGCCGACTCCACCCCCGCCCGCCGCACTCAACAGAACCGGCACACCGTGCCACAACAGACGGTCGCACCCGTTTCAGCGTCTCCCTGCTCCGGGCGAACTCGCTTCAGCTTCCGCTGACTTGCGCAACAGGACTAGCGCAGCCCCACCGGCCGATCGAGCGCGAGCTCGATCAGGCGCTCGATGAGCTGGGGATATTCGAGCCCGCTGTGGTGCCACATGCGCGGGAACATGGACAGCGCGGTGAAGCCGGGCATGGTGTTGATCTCGTTGATCAGGACACGGCCGGTGCGGGTGACGAAGAAGTCCACACGAGCCAGACCCTCACCGTCGACCGCGTGGAACGCCTGGACCGCCAGCTGCCGCACCTCGTCGGCGATCTCGGGCTGCAGGTCGGCGGGAACGTCGAGGCTCACCTGCTCATCGGGCAGATATTTGGCCTCGAAGTCATAGAACGCGTCCTCGGTGTGCATGCGGATCTCGGCAGGCACGGACGCTTCGGCCAGGCCGCCGCCGAGGGAACCGAGCACACCGCACTCGATCTCGCGGATCTCGGTGAAACCCTCCTCGACGATGACCTTGGGGTCGTAGTCGCGGGCCTTCTCGATCGCCACCCCGACCTCGTCCATCGATGTGACGCGCGTGATCCCCATCGATGAGCCCCCGCGCGCTGGCTTCACATAGACCGGGAAGTTGAGCGACGCCACCGCATCGAGGCAGGCCGCCCGGTCGGCCGCCCACTCCCGCGGCGGGATGGCCACATACGGCCCCACCGGCAGTCCCTGCGCCGAGAAGACAAGCTTCATGAAGTGCTTATCCATGCCGATCGCGCTGGCCGCCACGCCGGACCCGACATAGCGGACATCGAGCATCTCGAACATGCCCTGGATCGTCCCGTCCTCACCGAACGGACCGTGCAGGAGGGCCAGCGCCACGTCGATGCGCACGGCCTCGACCAACTGGTCGTCGTCCACGATCGCGACCTCGGTGCCGTTATCGACCCGCCGCCAGATCGCCTCGGGCCGGTCCTCCGACAGGGACGGCAGGACCCCGTCCCGGACCTCGAGTGCCATCACGTCCTCGGCAGGCACGCTCACCCAGCGCCCGCTCGGCGTGATGCCGACGCCGACGACCCGGAAGCGCTCGGGGTCGATCGCCCGCGCCACACTGGCAGCGGTCAGGCAGGAGATGCGGTGTTCGCTGGACCCGCCACCGAACACGAGCGCGACGGTCGGGCGATCGGTCATCGAATTCACGCGAGCGACCTTACCCGAGCAGTCCGCCAGTTCCGGTTCACCGCTCCGGCTTGGTCTCGCGCGCCATGAGCGTCCGGATCGCCTCATCCGGGGACAGCTCCCCGGCGAGCACCTGCACCACTCGTTCGACGATCGGCATCTCCACATCCTGGCGATGCGCGAGGGCAAGGATCGAGGTGCTGGAGCGTACGCCTTCGGCGACGCCGCGCGACGCCGTGGTCGCCTCGGCGACACTCAGGCCCCGACCCAGGTGCTCCCCGAAGCTGCGGTTGCGCGACAGCGGCGACATGCAGGTGGCAACCAGGTCACCCATCCCGGCGAGGCCGGCGAAGGTGTGGGGATCCGCGCCCAGGGACTCGCCCAGTCGGGTGCTTTCGGCCAGGCCCCGGGTGATCAGCGAGGCCATCGAATTGGCGCCGAAGCCACGTCCCATCCCCATGCCGACCGCAAGGGCGATCGCGTTCTTGGTCGCGCCGGCGATCTCGCAGCCGATCACGTCGATGCTCGTATAGGGACGGAACCAGGGTGTGCGGCACACCGCGCCGACCTGCTCCGCGACCGCGCGATCCCAGCCGGCCACCACCGTCGTCGCGGGCTGGCGGGCCGCGATCTCGTCGGCCAGGTTCGGCCCGCTGACCACGGTGATGCGGTCGCGCAGAATGCCGTGTTCATGCACCACCTGACCCATCGTCTGGAGAGTGCCGACCTCGATGCCCTTCGCGAGGCTGACCACGATCGCCTCCGCCGGCATGGTCCACCCGGCCAGGTTGGCGCGCAGCTGCTGTGCGGGCACGGCGAGCACGACCACCTCGGCGCCGGTCAGCGCCGCATCCGGATCAGCCGTCGCGGTGACGCCGGGCAGGTGGGTCCCGGTGAGATAGTCGGGATTGCATCCGGTGTTGTTGATCCCTTCGGCGATTTCCGGACGTCGCGCCCAGAGCGTCACCTCGTTGCCGGCGGTGGCGAGGATCATCGCGAAGGCGGTACCCCAGGCGCCGGCCCCCATCACGGTCGCGCGTACGCCCATCAGTTTTCCTCTCCAGCCCGCACCCGACGACCCGCTCGCATGTCCCAGCGTCCCGGCGGCGGTTGTTCCTCGCGCAGTTCGGCCACCAGCGCGGTGATCGCGTCCAGGATCCTGTCGGTGGCCTCGTCGAGAACGGCCACACTCATGGGCATCGCCCGCAGGTCATCGAGCTCCACCGGATCTCCGGCCAACACCCGCATCGTCCGTTTCGGCCACAGTCGCGGCCGCGTCAGCTTCTTGCCGGGCAGGATCTCCTGGGCGCCCCATTGCCCGACCGGGATGACCGGGCAGCCCGACTGCAGCGCCACACGCGCGGCGCCCGTGCGCCCTGTCATGGGCCAGGTCAGCGGGTCGGCCGTGATCGTGCCTTCCGGATAGATCGTCACACCCTGTCCGGCCTCGATGGCCCGGATCGCTGCGTCGACGGCGGCGGCCGCTTCCGGACCGCCGCGGCGTACCTCGATCTGGCCGCTTCGCGACGCGATCCACCCGAGGATCGGCGCGCGGAAGATCGCCTCCTTGGCCAGATAGCGCGGCCAGCGCCCGGCCCACGTCAGGAAATGCCCAAAGGCCAGCGGATCGAAATAGGAGATGTGGTTCACGACGAACAGCACGCCACCGGTCGACGGGATCTTCTCCCGCCCCCGCCAGTCCTGATCGGTGATCCGGCGCACCAGCGCCGCGAGCACCCCCACCGTGATGCGCAGGACCGGCTCGGCCGGCTCGCTGATCACCCGATTCATGGGCAGACGAGCGATGGCTCCACTCACGGGTTCCTCCTGCAGACCTCGCGCTCACCGAGCCGGGGCGAGGTCCTGATTGATCTCGCGCGTCGGCATGTGTCCGGTGATTGTGGCAGCATCCGGGACATGGCGCACCTGCACGACCCCGGTCATCTCCCAGCGGGACATGCGGCCGCGGTCGTGGCGGTCAAGGATCTGAGTCGGGCCAAGACGCGGCTCACGTCACTGAGCCCGGCTCTGCGCGGCCGTTTGGCAGCGCTGATGGCGGTGACGGTGGTGCGGGCCCTGACCGAGGCGCTCGATCGCGTCGTGGTCGTGACCACGGCCCCAGGCATCGGGCCGTTGCTGCACGACCATGGGCTGCCCACCGAGATCATCGCCGATCCCCGCGCCGGCCTGAACGCCGCCTTCGCCGAAGGTGCTGCCCGTCTGCGAGCCGACGGCGCCGACCTGGTCGTAGCCTGCATGGCCGATCTGCCCGCACTCACGACCGATTCCGTACGCCGCACGCTCGCGTCCTGTGCCGACCGGGGCCGCTGGTTCGTGCCCGACGCCGCCGGCACAGGCACCACCCTGCTGGCCGCCCGCGGCCTCGAACTCGACCCGCGCTTCGGGCCGGGCTCGGCGCAGCACCATGCGGTCTCCGGCGCGACCGAACTCGACGCACCCGACGGTCTGCGCGTCGATGTCGATGCCCCGGCGGACCTGGCGGCGGCAGCCGCGGTGGGCCTGCTGCCACCGGTGGCGGCGCTGGTCGACGAGGGCCGGATCGGACGCTGGGACACCGGCATCGTCGTCGGGCCCGAGGCCGACGGCTGGGCCGTGCTCACGTCAGGCGGTTCCCGGGTGCGCGCCGAGGCGGACGCCCTGGGAGCGGACGTGGTGCGGCTGGCTGCCGGGCAGCGGGTCCATCTCGTGCGCTCACCGGAGGGGCCGATCCGACACCTCTGGATCTGAAATCAGCCCTTGTTGGCGGCCTTCGCGTCACGGCGCCGCGACCCGTTCTTCCTGGTCGCGCGGACATCGCGCGCCACGGGTGCGGAGGGCAGCTCTCTTTCGCCCGCGACATACGCCTTCATGTCCGACCCCGGCCGAAACCGGACCACATAGGTTTCATCGGCTTTCTTGCGCTCCCCGGTGCGCGGGTTCCTGACCACCCGCTCCTCCCGGTGGACCTTCTCGAACACCCCGAAGCCGGTGATGCCCACTTTCCCGTGGCGCGCAGTCTCGTGGATGATCGTCTCCACCACGATGTTCAACATGCGACCGGCCTCGGCCTTGTTGCCCCCGAAATGCGCCGACAACGCCTCGATCAGTTCGGCCTTGTTCATCGTGTCCTCCCGCTCGGCCCGGACGGCATCTGCGCGGCCGTCTGCCCGATGAGGCGGCGCCCACGCTGGTGCCTGCTATCCAAAACTAAGCACCAACGGGCCTTCGCACAATTACCCAGCGCGACGAATCTGTCCGGTTCGGTCCGCGTCTTTCGGGCACGGCGTTTCGGATGGCCCGAGCGGGGAACGGGAAACGGCCCGGGGTCGTGACCCCGGGCCGTTCGGCATCAGTTGGCGGAAACCTTTGCAGGCAAGGTTTTCGGCTTGAAGCCGGGTCGCGCCTGCTCATAGGCGGCGATGGCATCCTCCTGCCGCAGGGTCAGGCCGATGTCGTCCAGACCCTCCATCAGGCGCCAGCGCGTGTAGTCATCGATGTCGAACTCCCACGCCCGGATACCGGCACGGATCGACCGCTCCTCGAGATCAATGGTGAATTCGAGTGCCGGGTCGGCGTCCGCCGCATCCCACATCTCCTCCACCGCCGACTGCTTCACGACAGCGATCAGCAGCCCGGCCTTGCCGGAGTTGCTGCGGAAGATGTCACCGAAGCGCGAGCCGATGACGACCTTGAATCCATAGTTCTGCAGCGCCCAGACCGCGTGCTCACGCGAGGAGCCGGTGCCGAAATCGGGCCCGGCGATGAGGACCGTGGCGCCCTTGCGCTCCGACTGGTTGAGCACGAAGTCGGGATCATTGCGCCAGGCGGCGAACAGGCCGTCCTCGAAGCCCGTCTTGGTGACCCGCTTGAGATAGACCGCCGGGATGATCTGGTCGGTGTCCACATTGCTGCGGCGCAGCGGGACAGCGGTGCCGGTGTGAGTGGTGAACTTCTCCATCACGAGCTCCTTCAGTTCTTGTCGGCCGACGCTGCCGCGTCGAGATCGGCCGGCGCGGCCAGATGGCCCTGCACGGCGGTGGCGGCGGCGACGGCGGGCGAGACCAGGTGCGTACGCCCGCCCTTGCCCTGCCGGCCCTCGAAGTTGCGGTTGGAGGTCGACGCGCTGCGCTCACCGGGAGCGAGCTGGTCGGGGTTCATGCCGAGACACATCGAGCAGCCGGCCTCGCGCCATTCGGCACCCGCGGCCCGGAAGACCTCGTCCAGGCCCTCGCCCATGGCCTGCAGGCGAACCCGGGCGGAGCCCGGCACGACCAGCATGCGCGTGCCCTCGGCGACCTGTCGTCCTTCGATCACCTTGGCGGCGAGACGGAGGTCCTCGATGCGGCCGTTGGTGCAGGAGCCCAGGAAGACGGTGTCGACCTTGACCTCGCGCATCGGCTGGCCGGCAGTGAGGCCCATGTATTCGAGCGCCCGCTCGGCGGCCGAACGGTCCACCGGGTCGGTGAAGTCCTCGGGCGAGGGGACGTTGGCGCCCAGCGGTACGCCCTGGCCCGGGTTGGTGCCCCAGGTCACGAACGGGGTGAGCGCGGTGGCGTCGATGGTGATCTCGGCGTCGAACGTGGCGCCCTCATCGGTACGCAGGGTCTCCCAGTAGGCGACGGCCTCGTCCCACTCGGCACCCTCGGGCGCATGCGGGCGGCCCTTGAGGTAGTCGAAGGTGGTCTGGTCGGGCGCGACCATGCCGGCCTTGGCACCCCACTCGATGGAGAGGTTGCACAGGGTCATGCGGCCTTCCATCGACATGTTCTCGATGGCCTTGCCGCGATATTCGACCATGTGGCCCTGACCGCCGCCGGTGCCGACCTGGGCGATGAGCGCGAGCGCCAGGTCCTTGGCCGTGACGCCCTCGGGCAGGTCACCCTCGACGTTGACGGCCATGGTCTTCGGCCTGGCCTGCGGCAGCGTCTGGGTGGCGAGCACGTGCTCGACCTCGGAGGTGCCGATGCCGAAGGCGATCGCACCGAAGGCGCCGTGGGTCGACGTGTGGGAGTCACCGCACACGACTGTCATGCCGGGCTGGGTCACGCCGAGCTGCGGGCCGATGATGTGGACGACGCCCTGATCGAGGTCGCCGAGGCTGTGCAGGCGGATGCCGAACTCGGCGGCGTTCTTGCGCAGCGTGTCGACCTGGGTCCGGGACACGGGGTCGGCGATCGGCTTGTCGATGTCGATCGTGGGGGTGTTGTGGTCCTCGGTGGCCAGGGTGAGATCCGGGCGGCGCACGCCGCGGCCGGCCTGACGCAGACCGTCGAAGGCCTGCGGGCTGGTGACCTCGTGCACGAGGTGCAGGTCGATGTAGAGCAGGTCCGGTTCGCCATCGGCCGAGCGGACCACGTGGTCGCGCCAGAGCTTTTCGCTGAGGGTCATCGGGCCGGCATCACGTGCCGGCACCTGAGTCGATTCGTCTGCCATGGCTCCATCCGGTGTGAGATGTGAAAAAGTTCACGTGAACGTCGACTCACTCTGCCGGAGGTAAAGTCGCCCGTCAGGCACGTTTCGTAGAGCGGATCGTAAGGTTTACCTGACTTGGGCGAACCGGCAGTATCAGATTATGGACAACTCGAGCGGCGTGGGCGTACTGGACAAGGCGGCCCTGGTGCTGAGCGCACTGGAAACAGGCCCGACAACGTTGGCGGGCCTCGTGACCGCCACCGGTCTCGCCCGACCGACGGCCCATCGGCTGGCCGTCGCACTGGAACACCACCGATTGGTGGGACGCGACCTGCAGGGTCGCTTCGTACTCGGCCCGCGACTGGCCGAGCTTGCTTCTGCGGCCGGTGAGGACCGGCTGCTGGCCACGGCCGGCCCGGTGCTGGCCCGACTGCGGGACATCACGGGCGAATCCGCCCAGCTGTTCCGCCGGCAGGGCGATGTGCGCATCTGCGTCGCCGCGGCCGAGCGGATGTCGGGCCTGCGCGACACGGTGCCCGTCGGCAGCCAGCTGACGATGGCGGCCGGCTCCGCGGCCCAGGTCCTCCTGGCCTGGGAAGAGCCCGACCGCATGCAGCGCGGGTTGCGCGGGTCGCAATATTCGGCTGTGGCGCTCGCGTCCGTACGCCGACGCGGCTGGGCCCAGTCGGTCGGCGAGCGTGAGCAGGGCGTGGCCTCGGTGTCCGCCCCCGTGCGCTCCCCCTCCGGCAAGGTGATCGCTGCCCTCAGCGTGTCCGGCCCGATCGAGCGCCTGTCGCGTCAGCCCGGTCGCCTGCACGCGCGTGCTGTGATGGCGGCCGCCGACCGGTTGTCGGAGGTTCTGCGCCACAGCGGCGCCGAGAGCTGATCGTTACGCAGTGGGTCCGTCGTCATCGCGGCCACTGTGGCAAGCTCGGTGGGCGTGACCAGTGACAAATCTCCCATGACCGCTCGTCACTGGTTGCCCTGGACCGTGCTTGGTTTCGTCGGGGCCTGCCTCGTGGCCGTCACCGCCTTCGGTGTCGGCTACCTCGAGGACGGGCCCCGCGGCGTACTCGAGCGCAACGCCCCCTGGGTCCGCGGCTCGGTCGGGCGTTATGTGGCGCGGATCTGTGGCCTCCTCGGATCGATCGCCCTGTTCGTGGCGTGGTGGCGCCTGCGCCCCTCGGGCGGCGCAGCCGATCACGTGCCGGCCTCCGGAGGCATCCCGTTCCGGCGCATCGGCCTGCTCTGGACCCTGCCGTTCTGGCCGGTGCCCGCGCTGATGACCGCGGATGCGTACGCCTATGCCGCGCAGGGCTGGCTGCTCCACCAGGGTCTCGACCCCTATGTCTTCGCCATGGGCTTTCCCAGCCCGTTCGCCGAAAGCGTCTATCCGACCTGGCGGCCGACGACGGCCGTCTATCCCCCACTGGCGCTCCATCTGCAGCACCTGATCGTCGACCTCTTCGGAGCCCATCCCTATTGGGCACCCGTCGGAATGCGGCTGCTCCCACTCGCCGGCTTCGTCCTCATGCTCGCCGTCGCGGGCCCCCTGGCCCGGCAGGCCGGTGCCAGCCAGGCCTCGGCGCTGTGGTTCATCGCGCTCAATCCACTCCTGCTGATCCAGTTCATCGGTGGCGCCCACAACGACGGCCTGATGGTGGGGCTGATCATGGTCGCCTTCTGGCTGGCGGGCCTCGCGTTCTCCCGCGCCGGACGCCCCCACGATCCGCGCCCGGGGACGTGGCAGAGCTGGGTCGCTTTGGTGCTCGGCTGCGCCATGATCGGGGTCGCCGCGGCGGTGAAGCAGCCCGCCGTGCTGGTCGGCGCCGGTGTCGTGCTGTGGAACCTGCTCGGGGAAGCGCACCGGGGCCGGTTCCCCTGGGCGCGATTCGGCGTCCGGGCCGTCGTGGGCGGCGTCGTCGGTGCGGCTGTGTTCCTGGCCCTCTCGGCCCCGCGTGGGCTGTGGTTCGGCTGGCTCGGCGACGGCGCCGGCTCCCCCAGCCTGGTGATCAACCATTCGCCGCTGAGCTGGTTCGCCCAGTGGGCGCTGGCGCTCGACGCACCCCAGGGCGTGGTGAACACGATCCTCACCGGGGTCTCGGCCCTGCTGACCCTCGCGGCCTTCCTCTGGATCATCCGACGATTCGCGGCGCGGAGGCCGATGCGCTTCACCGCCGGCATCCTGCTCGCCTTCGGCCTGTTGGGCACGGCGATCCAGCCCTGGTATGTCCTGTGGGGCGGCCCCTTCCTCGCCTTCTGTCACCCGACCCGCAAGGTCGTGAAACTGGTCGGCGCGGTCGTGCTGCTCCTGCTGATCTCGGGCGTCCTGCAGGAATACATCTCGCCGGTGATCACCGTTCCGATCAGTGCCGGGATCGCGTACGCCTGGTGGCGCTGGGGCGCCCGCCTGACCGGCGCCGCACAGCACAGCTGACCCGCGCCGAAGCGGGCGTACTGACGCGGAAAATCTGTCGGCCGCCTTTGCTAGGTTGACGGGCATGACCGAGCCCGAAACGCCCGCCGCCAACACCGATTTCGTCCGCGCGCTGGTCCGTCAGGACAACGAGCAGGGCACGTTCGGCGGGCGCGTCCAGACCCGGTTCCCACCGGAGCCCAACGGCTATCTGCACATCGGGCATGCCAAGGCGATCGTGATCGACTTCGGGATCGCGCGGGACTTCGACGGCGTCTGCAATCTTCGCCTCGACGACACCAATCCCGACACCGAAGAGGCGGAATATGTCGAGTCGATCATGGCCGACATCGAGTGGCTCGGCTTCGACCCGCCGCGTCCGATCAAGCACGCCTCCGACTATTTCGGGCAACTCTACGAATGGGCCGAGCTGTTGATCGGTCGCGGGCTGGCCTATGTCGATGACTCCGATCCGGAGACGATCTCGGCCCAGCGCGGCGGCTATGGCAAGCCGGGGATCGAGAGCCCGTTCCGCAGCCGCAGCCCGGAGGAGAATCTCGACCTGTTCCGGCGGATGCGAGCCGGTGAATTCCCTGACGGTTCCCGCGTGCTCCGCGCCCGCATCGACATGAATCACGAGAACATGCAATTGCGCGACCCGATCATGTATCGCATTCGCCGCGCCCATCACTATCGGACCGGTGATGAGTGGTGCATCTATCCCACCTATGACTGGGCCCACGGCCAGTCCGATGCGATCGAGGGCGTCACGCACTCGCTGTGCACACTCGAATTCCAGGACAACCGGGCCCTCTATGACTGGTATCTGGAGCAGCTCCCACTGCCCAGCGATCAACCGCGCCAGACCGAGTTCGCCCGCCTCGAGATGACCCACACGGTGACCTCGAAGCGCAAGCTCCGCCAGCTCATCTCCGACGGGGTGGTCGAAGGGTGGGACGACCCCCGCATGCCGACCCTGAGCGGCCTGCGCCGGCGCGGCTATCCCCCGGCCGCGATCCGGGAGTTCTGTGACTACATCGGCGTCACCAAGACCAACTCGCGCCAGTCGATCGAGCTGCTGGAGTCGTTCGTGCGCCGCGAGCACAATGCGACCGCGCAGCGACGGATGGCCGTCACCCGGCCGCTGAAGCTGATCCTCGACGACTGGCCCACCGATGCCGACGGCAACCCCGTGGTCGAGTGGTTCGAGCTGACCAACAACCCGGAGAACGCCGAGGACGGCACGCGTCGGGTGCCGTTCACCGGCGAGCTGTGGATCGAGGCCGACGACTTCGCCGAGGTGCCCCCGCCCAAGTTCTTCCGGCTGTCGCCCGGCCGCGAGGTACGCCTCAGAGGCGCGTTCCTGGTCACCGCGACAGGCGTCGAGAAAGATGCCGACGGCACCATCCTGGCGGTGCACGCCACGCACGACCCGGAGTCCCGCGGGGGCAATGCCCCGGACGGCCGCAAGGTGAAGTCGACCATGCACTGGGTTTCGGCTCCGCACGCAGTCGATGCGACCGTGGCGCTCTATCACCGGCTGTTCTCGGCCGAGGTGCCGGGCGAGCGCACGGGCGAGGTCCTCGACGACCTCAATCCGGACTCGGTCGAGATTCTCACGGGAGCCAAGATCGAGCAGGCGCTCGCCGACACTCCGGCGGGCCGGGTCGTCCAGTTCGAGCGTCTCGGCTATTTCGCCCATGATCCGCGCGAGCCACTGCTCTTCCACCGCACCGTGGGGCTGCGCGACGAATGGGCGAATATCCAGAAGCGCGGCAAGTAGCACTTTCCACTGCGCCAACCGGGGCCGGGTCGTTTCGACCCGGCCCCTAGCATTGTTGTCGACGCATCGACTCAGAGGAGTAGGCCATGGCCGACCGCACCAAGCCTTTCGTGGAAAAGATCGAGATCACCGCCGACCAGCTCAGAAGCCAACTCATGGCCCTGGTGAAGGATGCCAACGCCCAGAAGGTGATCGTCAAGAACGCCTCGGGGCGCACACTGTTCGGGGTGCCCCTGACCATCGGGGCCGCGGGCGCCGGCCTGCTGTTCCTCACCCATCCCCTCGTCGCCGGCGCGGCGGCCCTCGGCGGTGCGGTGATGAAGCTGCGCCTCGAAGTCGAGCGGACGGGCCCGGCGAAGACTGACCCGACCGATCCCGCCGGCCCGCCTGCCGAGGATCCCACCAGCAACATCTGAGGCGGGCCCGGTCCGTCCGGGACGACGAAAAACCCCGGATCCCTCACGAGGGATCCGGGGTATTTGGTAGCCCCGACGGGATTCGAACCCGCGCTACTGCCTTGAGAGGGCAGCGTGCTAGGCCGCTACACAACGGGGCCCTAGCCGGAGAAACTTAACACGGAACAAAGTTCAGTGCGAAATCGCTCTCCGCTGGGGTATAAGGACTCGAACCTCAACTAACTGAACCAGAATCAGTCGTGCTGCCAATTACACCATACCCCATTGCCAGCAGGCATTTGCTGGCGTTGTATTGCCCTCGTTTTCGCTCCGGCAACGACGTGAAACATTACTGCAACTCTGTCGTCGCCGCAAATCCATTCAGGCCCTCCGTGCCGTCTGGCGGTCCCTGTCCGGGACCTGCCGAAGCAGCCCGAGCCGCCAGGCCAACGCGGCCGCCAGCAGGCTGAAGATGAGATAGACGGCGACGTCGCTGAAGGTCTGCACCCACCCGACCGCGGTCAGGGTCCGGGCGGCGCTGATCGTCGAGGTCACGCCGGCCAGAATGAAGGCGAAGACGTTGTTGATCACATGAGCGGCGATGGCTGCTTCCAGCCCGCCGGTGCGCAGGACGAGCCATCCGACCACGAGCCCGAACGCGAAGCGGGACAGGAACAGCGGGACATTCTGCGTACCGTGGAATAGGGCGAACAACAGGGCCGATGCGATGACGCCGAACCAGGGCTGGGCGACCAGCGAGCCGAGCGCCTGGAGCAGATATCCGCGGAAGAGGAACTCCTCCGCAGCCGCCTGCAACGGTGTCACGAGCAGGATGACGATCAGGAAGCCGAGGAAGCCCGGTTGGGGGTTCCAGCTCAGCGTTCCGCCGCGCAGCGGCACCGTGGCGACATAGACCGCGAACACGGCGACGGCCAGGCACAGGCACAGCAGGAGGAACCGCCAGCGGATCCGGCCCTCCACCGAGATGACGAACCGGGGCCGCACCTGATGCCACTGCCACACCATGAGCAGGGCCACCGGGATGCCCATCGCCAGCTGCACATGGGACGAGAACATCCCCTCCCAGAACTCATACCGCCGGGCCGCCGCGAGGAAGTCGGCCTCGGGCATCTGGGAATGACCCAGGCTGTGCGCGGCCCCCAGGATGAGCCCCGCGACCGCGCCGCCCAGCAGCAGCCACAGGGACAGGGCCAGGAGCACACCCAGCGCCGAGCGCCACCAGGCGTACGAATCGCCCCGCAGGATCTGCGAATAGGCCGTTCCCGGGGCGGGTTCGGCGAGGCCGCCGGTCCCCCATGTGGTCCTGGAGGGTGTCGGCGCTTGCGGCATGTCAGACCTCGGCCAGCGTGGCCCGCGCGCGCTCCAGGCGAGCGAGGGTCGACTCGCGACCCAGCAGTTCCATCGACTCGAACAGCGGCGGCGACACCTTGCTGCCGGTCAGGCCGACCCGGACGGGCCCGAAGGCGAACTTCGGCTTGAGACCCAGCCCCTCGACCAGGCCCGTGCGCAGCGCAGCCTCGATCGACTCCCGGTCGAACGAGTCGAGCGCGCGGAGCGCCTCGATCGCCGTATCCAGAACCTGGCCCTCCTCCGGCTTCAGCCGGGCCTTCTCCTCGATCTCGATCCGCTCGTCATCCGTGAACAGGAAACGGAGCTTGTCGACGACCTCGGAGCAGGTGTTGAGCCGCTCCTTGATCAGGGGAGTCGCTCCCTCCAGGAGGGCGAGTTGGTCCGCCTGCGGCGGATCGGTGACGAGACCGGCCGCGATCATGAACGGCACCAGGTGGGGCACCAGTTCGGCGTCGGGCAGGGCGCGGATGTGGGCGGCGTTGATCGCCTCGCACTTCTTGGGGTCGAACCGGGCCGGGTTGGCGCTGACGCGACGAATGTCGAACGCTTCCGCCATCTCCGCCATCGAGAACACGTCACGGTCCTCGGCGATCGCCCACCCGAGCAGCGCCAGATAGTTCAGCAGACCCTCCGGCAGGAACCCACGCTCGCGGTATTCGGCCAGACCCGAACCCGCGTCGCGCTTCGACAGCCGGCGGTTGCCCTCGCCCATCACGATGGGCAGGTGGCCGAAGAGCGGCGTACGCCCCGACCCCACCCCGATCGCCGCCAACGCCTCATAGAGAACGATCTGGCGCGGGGTGGACGACAAGAGGTCCTCACCGCGGAGCACGTGCGTGATGCGCATGAGCGAATCGTCGACCGGGTTGACGAGCGTGTAGAGCGGGTCGCCGTTGCCGCGAACGATCACGTAGTCGGGCACGTTGCCGGCCGGGAAGGTGATCTCCCCGCGGACCAGGTCGGTGAAGGTGATGTCGTGGTCGGGCATGCGCATGCGGACGACGAAATCGCGGCCCTCCGCCTTGTACGCCGACAGCTGGCTCTCCGACAGGTCGCGACAATGACCGTCATAGCCACCCTGCGCGTCGCCACCGGCGGCGCCGATGCGTTCCTCCTGCTCCTCACGGGTGCAGTAGCAGCGATAGGCATGCCCCGCGGCGATGAGCCGGTCGACGATCTCGGCGTACAGCTCACGCCGCTCGGACTGCACATAGGGCCCGTAGGGACCACCCTGCTCGGGGCCCTCATCGGGGTCGAGGCCGAGCCAGTGGAGCGATTCGAGGACGCCGCGCATCGACTCCTCGGTGCTGCGTGCGGCGTCGGTGTCCTCGATGCGGAGCACGAACGTGCCGCCGTGGTGGCGCGCGAAGGCCCAGTTGAACAGGGCGCTGCGGACATTGCCGACATGCAGGTTGCCGGTCGGCGACGGTGGAAAGCGGACGCGCACTTCGCTCGGGTCGATTCCCCCGAGGACGTCGACGGAGTCGATCCCCCCGTGATTACGGTCGGAATCGGCTGCGGGCGTATCGGTCACTGGTTGGCTCCTGCAGAGTCGTGGGATCCGATGACGGGATTGGTCAGCGTGCCGATCTGGTCGATGGAGACACTGACGGTCTGGCCCGGGTTCATGAGGCCGACGCCGCCCGGCGTACCCGTCAGCAGGACATCACCCGGCAACAGCGTCGTGTAGCTGGAGATGAACGACACCAGGTCGGCGATCGAGTGCACCATGTCAGCGGTCGAGGCGTTCTGATACACCTCGCCGTCCAGCGTGGTGGTGATGGTGAGGTTCTGCGCTTCCTCGAGCGTGAGGTGGCAGGTGATCCACGGGCCGAGGGGGCACGAGGTGTCGAAGCCCTTGGCGCGGGCCCACTGCGCCTCGTTGAACTGGATATCCCGGGCCGAGACGTCGTTGCCGATCGTGTAACCGAAGATGACGTCCTGGACGCGCTCCGGCGGGACTTCCTTGCAGATCCGGCCGATGACGACGGCCAGTTCCCCCTCGAAGCCCACTTCGGACGAGAAGTCCGGATAGATGATCGGCTCCTGGGGGCCGATCACCGCGGTGTTGGGCTTGAAGAAGGTCAGGGGCGTATCCGTCAGCTCCTGGTTCAGGTCGCGGGCCAGCTCCGCATAGTTGGGGCCGACCGCGATGACCTTGCTCCGCGGGATCACGGGTGCGAGCAGCCGGACATCCGCGAGGGCGTGGCGCTCACCCGTGAACTGCACCGACGTGGCCAGCGGATCCCCACTGATCACGGCCACCGTGTCGGGATGCTTCCCGCCATCGGATGCCAACTCGACCAAGCCATAGACCGGGTCTCCCCCGGCAGAAAACCGTGCGACGCGCATTGCACCACCCTAGCGGGACGCCGGTGACGACCCGGGAATAATGCGGACCATGAACAACTCCGCCGGGCCCCGCTTCGACACCGTTGACCTCATCCGTGCCAAGCGGGACGGTGCGAATCTCACCGATGCGCAGATCGACTGGTTGATCCGGTCCTACACGGCCGGTGAGATCGCCGATGAGCAGATGTCGGCTCTGGCGATGGCGATCTTCTTCCGCGGGATGGAGCCGCGCGAGTTGCAGCGGTGGACCGCCGCGATGATCGACACCGGCGAGCGCCTCGATTTCTCGGGCCTCGATCGGCCGACGGCGGACAAGCACTCCACCGGCGGTGTGGGCGACAAGATCACCCTGCCCCTCGCTCCCCTGGTAGCGGCCTGCGGGGTGGCCGTGCCGCAGTTGTCCGGCCGCGGGCTGGGTCACACCGGCGGCACGTTGGACAAACTCGAGTCGATTCCCGGCTGGCAGGCCTCGGTCAGCAACGAGCGCATGCTTGAAATCCTGGGCGAGGTGGGTGCGGTGATCTGCGCGGCCGGGTCGGGTCTGGCCCCGGCCGATCGCAAGTTGTACGCCCTCCGCGACGTCACCGGCACCGTCGAATCCATCCCGCTGATCGCGAGCTCCATCATGAGCAAGAAGATCGCCGAGGGCACCGGCGCGCTGGTCCTGGATGTGAAGGTCGGCTCGGGCGCGTTCATGAAGTCCGTCGAGCAGGCCCGCGAACTCGCCGAGACCATGGTCGGGTTGGGCACCGACGCGGGCGTACGCACGACGGCGCTGCTGACCGACATGGAGGTCCCGCTGGGATTGACGGCGGGGAATGCCCTGGAAGTCCGGGAGTCGGTCGAGGTGCTCGCCGGAGGCGGCCCGGCGGATGTCGTCGAGCTGACCGTGGCGCTGGCCCGCGAGATGCTGGCGGGCGCTGGTCGTGACGATGTCGATCCCGCCGAGGTGCTCGCTTCGGGCCGGGCGATGGACGCGTGGCGCGCGATGATCGCGGCGCAGGGTGGCGACCCGGATGCGGCGCTGCCGGTGGCCGGGCACACCGAGGTGCTGCGAGCCGGGGCCGACGGTTATGTCCAGTCGCTCGATGCGCTCGCCGTCGGGCTCGCAGCGTGGCGACTCGGCGCCGGCCGGGCGCGCAAGGAGGACCCGGTGCAGGCCGGCGCGGGCGTCGAGTGGGGCGTACGCCCGGGCGATCGGGTCCACGCCGGCGACGTGATCTTCACGCTGCACACCGACACTCCGGACCGGTTCGAACCGGCCCTGGCCGACCTCGCCGAGGCTGTGACGATCGGACCGAACGCCCCGACCCCGCGGCCCCTGATCATCGACCGGATCGGCTGATTCGGCGCCTCACCTGCGCGTCGCGGCGTCACCCCAGATGATCTCCCCCACCCTGGGCGACTTCGCGCGAGTTGGCTCTTCCCGCGCGACGCAACCCTTCGTCGCGATGGATACTTCACGCGCGAAGACGCCCCAACTCGAGCAGCTGTGCGGAACCCGCGCGAAGTGCGGTGCCACGATGACGCAACCCGGGTCGCGAAGCGACGGCATCGATACGGTCCGCGGGGAGCGTCCCGTCCGGGCTGTGCGGACTGAGCCCGAGGAGATGAAACGCAGGGCGGCGTCAGCCGACCGCAGTGGAGTCGACGAAGCGAGGGAGCACAGAGCGACCGTTCCCGTCGCGGAGCGACGGAATTACTCAGTGATGAGCCCGTAGAAGTACGCGTCGGACAGGGCCTCCCAGGAGGCCTCGATGACGTTGGTGCCGACACCGACGGTGGTCCAGTTGCGTTCGCCGTCGGTGGTGTCGATGAGGACACGAACGATCGCGTCGGTGCCGTGGCCCTGGTCGAGGATGCGTACGCGATAGTCGGTCAGTTCGTAGCAGGAGACCTGCGGATAGGCATCGGCGAGCGCGCGGCGCAGTGCGTGGTCGAGGGCGTTGACCGGGCCGTTGCCCTCGCCGACGAAGAGCCGGTCGATGCCGTGGGCGGTCAGCTTGACCGTGGCTTCGGTGTCGGTCTCGTCGGTCCCCAGCGAATGGGTGTAGACGCGCCAGTGTTCGACGTCGAACGGGCGCGGGAGCTGGTCGGTCTGCTCGCGGAGCAGGAGTTCGAAGCTTGCATCGGCGGCCTCATAGGAATAACCGGCGGCCTCGCGTTCCTTGACCGCATCGGTGATGCGGGCGGCGAGCTCGCGGTCGGAGAGGTCGAACCCGAGTTCCTCGCCCTTGAGCTGGATGTTGGCGCGGCCGGCCATGTCGGAGACGAGCGTACGCATGTCATTGCCGACGAGAGCGGGATCGATGTGCTGATAGAGCATCGGATCGACGCGAATGGCGGAGGCGTGCAGACCCGCCTTGTGGGCGAAGGCCGACGAGCCCACGTAGGGCTGGCGGGGCGTACCCGGACTGTTGGTCACCGCCGCGATCGCATGCGAGATGCGGGTGGCCTCGACGAGGGCGCCGGGTGGGATGACCTCCCAGCCGTACTTGAGTTCGAGGTTGGCCACGACCTGGAGCAGGTCGGCATTGCCGGTGCGCTCGCCGTAGCCGTTGATCGTGCCCTGCACGTGCACGGCTCCGGCCTCGACCGCCGCCAGGGTGTTCGCCACGGCGCACCCGGAATCGTTGTGGCAGTGGATGCCGAGATCGACGCCGATCTCTGCGGTGTCACCGACGATGTCGGGCATCCAGCTGGGCAGCATGCCACCGTTGGTATCGCACAGCACGACGACCTCGGCTCCGGCCTCGGCGGCCGTCCGGACGACTTCGAGCGCGTACGCCCGATCCGTGCGATAGCCGTCGAAGAAGTGCTCACAGTCGAGGAAAACGCGCTGCCCCTCGGCCACCAGGTGGCCCACCGTGTCGGCGATCATCGCCAGGTTTTCCTGCAGGGTGGTCCGCAGCGCATGCTCGACATGGCGCGGATGGCTCTTCGCCACCAGGCAGGCCACGGGGGCACCGGAGTCGCGCACGGCCGCGATCATGGGATCGTCGGCGGCGTTGCGACCTACGCGACGCGTGAACCCGAACGCGGACAGCAGCGCGTGCTTCAGCGTCAGCTCACCGTTGCGCATCGCCTCGAAGAACGCCGTATCGCCGGGGTTGGCACCCGGCCAGCCACCCTCGATGAAGCCCACGCCGAACTCGTCGAGATAGGACGCGATCTTGAGTTTGTCCGCCACAGACAGGCGCAACCCCTCCTGCTGGGCCCCGTCCCGCAGCGTCGTGTCATAGACGTGGAAGGACTCGGGAGCAACCAGGGTCTGCGACGCAAGGAAGGAATCTGGGCTGAGGGTCACCGCACCAGTCTGGGCAAGTGCCCACGCAGTGGCCAATCCCTCTCGCTGGCTGAGACCAGCGATGACGCACGCAGGGGCGTGGTCAGCGGACCTTGGTCATCCACCCGTGTTCATCGGTGGCCCGGCCGTACTGGATGTCGAGGAGCGAAGCCCTGAGGCCCGCGGTGTGGTGACCGACGTCGCCGTCCGCGACGACGTATTCCCGACCGCCTTCGTCCTTGAACGCCCCGATCGGGGTGATCACGGCGGCCGTGCCACACGCAAAGACCTCCGAGATGCTGCCGTCGGCGATGCCGCCGAGGAGCTCGGAGAGCTCGATCTGGCGCTCCACGGGTTCGAGGCCGCGTTCGGCAGCCAGCGTCAGGATGGAAGCTCGGGTCACGCCCTCCAGGATCGATCCCGTGAGCGCGGGAGTCACGAGCTGATTGCCGGAGACGAACCAGACGTTCATCCCGCCCAGTTCCTCGACGAACTGATGCGAACCCGCATCGGCGAACAGCACCTGGGCGCAGCCCTGATCGGCGGCCTCCTTCTGGGCGATCAGCGAGGACGCATAGTTGCCACCACACTTGGCCGCACCGGTGCCACCGGCCCCGGCCCGGGACCACTTGGTGGTGATCCAGATCGAGACCGGCTTCACTCCCGACGCGAAGTAGGCGCCCGCCGGGCTGGCGATGAGCGAATAGGTGACGCGATGGGACGCCCGCACCCCCAGGAAGGCCTCGGAGGCGAACATGAACGGCCGCAGATAGAGGCTGGCTTCGCCGCCGCCTGCCTCCGGCACCCAGGCATGGTCGGCGCGTACGAGCGCTTCGATGCTGCCCATGAAGTCCTCATCGGGCAGCTCCGGCAGCCCGAGGCGGATCGCCGAACGGCGGAAGCGGGCGGCGTTGGCGTCGGGACGGAACAGCCAGATCGAGCCGTCATCGTGACGATAGGCCTTGAGGCCCTCGAAGACCCCCTGGGCGTAATGCAGGATCGCGGCTGCGGGATCGAGCTGGAACGGGCCATAGGGCAGGACGGCCGCATCATGCCAACCGTCCGCCAGGGTCCACGTGGCCACGGCCATGTGATCGGTGAAGTTCGTGCCGAAACCCGGGTTGGCCAGAATGGCGGACCGCTCCTGCGCGGAACGCGGATTGGCGTTCGGGTGACGGTCGAAGTTCAAGGTCATGGAGCGCAACCTATCGCACCGATGACCGGGGTGACGGATCGCAAAAGGGGCTCAGACGCGGACGCCTCGACCACGCCCCTCCAGACGGTCCATCGTCGATCGGAACCGAACCCTGCCGATGGCGTACCAGAACAGTCGTTCGCGCCCCGACAGTCGCTCCAGGCTGGAGGCGGCCTGTTCCGGCGTACTACCTCTCAGGACCAGGCCCAGCGCAAGAGAGCGGTGGGCCTGCGGAGTCGCCCGGGCGATGGCGCGCCGCACCCCGGCCCATTCCGCCGCGGACAGGCGCAGGGCGACGAGCGGCAGGAGCACGTCCTCCCTGGCGGACAGGTACGCCTTCAGACACCGCCGGTAGTCCCCCAGCCACTCCCGCAGGGGATGCGCCGACGCCGGGGTCGGCCGGGCCAGCCAGTCGCGAAGATAACGGTGCACGACCAGCTCGCGCCGGGCGAGGTCGGCGTACAACTCGGGGAACGGCTCGAGCGGTGTCGCCTGTCCGCGGCCTTTCAACAGGGGCAGGACCTGTCGCTGCTCGACTCCCCGCTGGACGACGACCAGGGCCAGGATTCCCCCGACCCAGGCCGCGATGGCACCTGCCCGTCCCCGACCGGGCGCCGCGTCCGTCAGCCACTGATCGACATCCTCGAGTCCGCGCTCGAGGGCCCGGTGCCCCAGCGGCAGTTCCCACATCGCATCGAGGGCCGGATCCCACGGGCCCCGCACCTGAGCCAACACGTCGAAATCCCCTCGGTCCGGCACTGATGGCCCGATTGTCGATGATCGACCGCACCGGCACATCCGTGCCAGCACTGAGTCGCGTGAGGGACTCATGGACACCCTGTTGGCTCGCGGCCGATAATCCTGCCATGGCGATACTCCGTCGGCCTGCGCCGAACACTCTCGCCACTGCCGTCCTGCTGGCGGGCGTCGCCCTGTGCCTGGCCACCATGTCCTGGCGGCTGGCGAGCCCGCCTGCGGTCGCTCTCGCCGCCACCGCCGCGGGGCTGCTCCTCCTGGTCGCCGGCACCGCGGCTCACAGGCAGCGTCCCGCCAATCGCATCGGGCTCCTGATGGCCCTGGCCGGCTGCGCCATCTTCTCCGAGGACCTGCTGATGGCCCACCACGGGCTGCTGCACACGCTCGGGCTGGTTCTCGTCGAGGCCTCCACTCCCCTGGTGATCCACGCGGTCCTGGCCTTTCCGCGGGGACGGCTCGAGAGTCTGCCGGCGCGCATCCTCGTCATCGCGGCCTATGTCACCACCTTCGGCGGCTCCGCCGCGCAGGCGCTCTTCGACGGATCCGCGCCGATCGACCTCGAATACAACCGACTCCTGTGGCAGGACGATCTCCCCACCCATCTGGCCCTCGACCGGGGCCAGGCGCTCGCCACGGGCCTGCTGGCCCTTGCAGTCGGTGCCATTGCGGTGCATCGGGCTATCCGTGCCCAACGCGGCGACCGGCCGATCATGGTGCTCCTGGCCTCCGGGGCCGCTGCCGGGACGGCCCTGAACACGCTGGTGGAGCTGGCTCCGACGGTGTCCCCCGCGAAGGTGACTTTTCTGATCGTCTTCTATGCGGTGATCATGGCCTTTTCGATCGGGCTGCTGGTGTTTCTCGACCGGTTTGCCGATGGACTGGCCACGATCACGCACCTCGCCCGGAACATCGTTTCGGGCCAGTCGCTGGCCACGACCGAAGCCCTCGTTCGCCGGAGCCTGCACGACCCGGTCCTCCGCCTCGGCATCTTCGACGAGGCCAGCGGAGTGCATCTCGACAATCGCGGCGCCGTTCTTCCACCGGCCCACCCTCCGGCGGTGGCCCGGGAGGACTATGGGCTCGTGGCGGCGACCTATTGGGACAACGGTTTCGTGCCCCCGAGCCTGGTCGCGGCTGCGCTTGCCGTGGTCGACGCGGCTCGCGCAGCCGATCGGGCAGCCGTGGAGGCGCAGACCCTCCTTCGGCGCAATCTCCACGACGGGGCTCAGCAGCGGCTGACGGCGCTCGCTCTCCGCCTCCACATGCTGGAGACCGGGACGATCGTCGGGGCACCGACCACCTGGGCCCAGACCCGTCAGGAGGTCGAGCTGGCCAGTGCCGAACTCCGTCGGCTGGCGCGCGGGGAGGCACCCGAGGGTCTCGATGAGGGGCTGGTCGCCGCGCTCCACGGGCTCGCCGCCCGATCACCGATCCCGGTCGAACTCTCCCTCCAGGTGACCGACCAACTGCCGGACGACACCGCCGCCACGGCCTATTTCGTGGTCGCGGAGGGTGTCACCAACGCGATTCGGCACGGCGCGGCCACCGTCGTCCGCATCCGGCTCGACACGGCCGGGACGACCCTGAGGGTTGAGGTGACCGACGATGGCATCGGAGGTGCCCGCATCGCGCCCGGGGGCGGATTGGCTGGACTGACGGACAGAGTCACGCGGATGGGGGGCACACTGAGCGTCAGCGAAGCCAGTCCCACCCGACTGCTCGTCCGCCTTCCCCTGATGGAGACCCATGCGCGTAGTGCTGGCAGATGATGCCGAGTTGCTCCGTTCCGCGCTTGTGACCCTGCTCGCGCATCATGGCTGCACGGTCGTCGGCGAGGCGGCCACCGCCCACGACGCGATTCGGCTCACGCTCGCAGAACGCCCCGAACTCGTCCTCATGGATGTGCGCATGCCCCCGGGGCGGAGCAACGAAGGCATCGTGGCCGCCCACCGGATCCGGGCCGAGGCCCCGGACGTCGCGATCCTGTTGCTCTCCCAGGACGTGATCCTGGATGGCCTGTCGGAGTTGCTGGCCACGGGACCAGGTGTGGGCTATCTCCTGAAGGAGACGGTCACCGGCATCACGGGTCTCCTGGATGCCATGCGACGCCTGGGCGAAGGCGGAGTCGTGATCGACCCGCTCGTGCTCAGGCAGTTGGGGGCCGTCGGCCGGGCCCGCCAGGATCTGGCGGCCCTGACCGAAAGGGAGGGCGAGGTGCTCGAACTCATGGCCGAAGGGTGGTCGAACCGAACGATCGCGCCCGCCTCCGGCTGAGTGAGCGCACCGTCGAATCCCATGTCCGCTCGATCTTCCTGCGGCTCGAGGTGCCCTCGGAAGACCAGACGAATCGCCGGGTGGCAGCAGTGTTGACCCACCTCGTCGGACGCCGAGCAGGGAATTCCTGAGACCCCGCCTGCGCCGCGGGGACCGGTCACTAGGGTTCGTCAGGTGTCGACGAACGTGAACAAGAGCAAGCCCACCCTGGCTGTCATCGGTGGGGACGGAATCGGGCCGGAAGTCGTGGCCGAGGGTCTCAAGGTCCTCGACGCCGTGGCCGGCGCGGACGCCTTCGAGAAGGTGGACTATGACCTCGGCGCGGAGCGTTGGCTGCGCACCGGGGAGGTCCTGCCCGACTCGGTGGTCGAGGAACTGAAGCGGGCCGATGTGATCCTGCTGGGTGCGGTGGGCGCTGCCCCCGGTGACACCCGGATCCCCTCCGGCATCCTCGAGCGTGGCCTGCTCCTGCGCCTGCGCTTCCTGTTCGACCACTACGTCAACCTGCGCCCGTCGAAGATCTATCCGGGCATGCCTGTCCCGCTCGCCGATCACGTGATCGACGGCAAGACCGTCGACTTCCTCATCGTCCGCGAAGGCACCGAGGGTCTCTATTGCGGCAATGGCGGCGTGGTCCGTCAGGGTACGCAGAACGAGATCGCCACCGAGGTCAGCGTGAACACCGCGCTCGGCGTCGAGCGCATCATCCGGGACGCCTTCATCCGCGCCACCAAGCGCCGCAACCACATCACCCTCGTGCACAAGCACAACGTGCTCGTCAACGCCGGTGGCCTGTGGCGTCGCTACTTCGAGACGATCGCCGCGGAATTCCCGCAGGTGCAGACCGACTATCTGCACATCGACGCGGCCACGATCTTCCTGGCGACCGACCCGGCCCGCTTCGATGTCATCGTCACCGACAACCTGTTCGGCGACATCCTGACCGACCTGGCGGGTGCGGTCACCGGCGGCATCGGCCTGGCCGCCAGCGGCAACATCAACCCCGAGGGCATCTTCCCGTCGATGTTCGAACCGGTCCACGGCTCGGCCCCGGACATCGCCGGCCAGCAACTCGCCGACCCCACCGCCGCGATCCTGTCGACCGCGATGATGCTGGATCACCTGGGTCGGACCGACGAGGCCCGGCGCGTCGAGGAAGCCGTCAACGCCGACATCATCGAGCGCGGCCGCGACCGTCGCAGCACCGCCGGGGTGGGCGACGCGATCGCAGCACGCCTGTGACACCGCTGAACTGCTGAGCACAGCGTGAGGGGCCGGGGGTTCTCCCCGGCCCCTCATCTGTTCGTTGGGGTCTCCCCCGGATTGTTGTGCGAGCAGGGACAGCGTCACCTGCGCCCGGTCAGACCTCGGCCCGGGTGGGCACCTCGGGCTGCTGGAGCGACTGTGGCATCCGGCGGCGACGACGGGGCGCGGCCCCGGGGTCGCGCCGGTCGGACTGCTCGGTCCATTCCTTCGGATACATGTCGTACACAAGCGCTCCCCTGGTCGGGTCGGGAAAGACGGTGGACTATCGGGTAGATAGTAGGACTACCAAGCAAATAGTAGGACGCCCTAGTTGTCCTGCCCGGCCCGGCCACCCCAGCCGCTCACATGCTGGAACAGTCTCGGATCCCGGGACCGGTGAGGGCGGCCCGGGGGTCGGGGAGACAGTGGCGTGGTGAGCGTTCATCCCGAGATTCCCGAACTGGTGACAAGGGCTCTGAGGGCGGCCTGGTCCGGTGGCTACGTGCACGCGACCCGCACCGAAACGGGACGCCTGCTGGCCACCCTCGCGGCCACCCGGAAGGGCACCATCGCCGAGTGCGGGTCGGGTGTGGGCGCCGCCTGGTTGCGCAGCGGCGCGCCCCGCCGCACGCGCGTCATCAGCGCGGGCCCGGAGGCCCGACTGAGCGAGGATGCGACGGAAGCTTTCACCGAGGCCGACATCGAACTGGTGGCCGCGGACTTCGTCGAGCTCGCCGCTCACGGCCCCTTCTCGCTCCTCGTCCTGGATGCCGACTGCGCCCAGACGGCCGATCGCGACGAGATGGTCAGCATGATCGCCCCGGGCGGCATGATCGTGATCGATGATCTGGTGCCGTGCTACGACTGGCCACCGCGGACCCGGGGCAGCATCGATGTCATGCGGTTGGAGTGGTTGACCGACCCACGGCTCGCCAGCACCGAGACGCAGGTCGCCGAGGACGCGGCCGTCCTCGTTGCCGTACGCCGGTCCTGACTTCTCACCCATCCCCCACCGTCCGGGTGCGGCTTCGCACGCCTCTGGGGCAGGATGGACTCCCATGTCCTCCGAACACCCCCACCTCGAGGAATCCCAACGGCGCCGGAAGGACCGGAGACGCCGCACCTGGATCGGCTTCAGCGTCATGGTGCTCCTGATCGCTGCGGCGATGATCGCGCTGGCGCTCAACGCGGGCCGCTGGGGCGTACCCATGTTCGGGTTCACCAATGAATACGGCTCGAAGTGCCGCAATGACTGGCTCGGCCACACCTGTTCCGAGCTGACCGTGCGGGATGTCGAGCGGCATCTCGGCGTGGAGATTCCCGAGGGCGCCCGGCTCGAGTCGGGCCAGTGGCGACAGACTCACGACTACGAACTCACCGCCCGACTGAACTATCCGCAGGCGGAGGCCGAGGCGGGCTGGAAACTCCTCGAGGAGCGCTTCGGCGGCTGCCGGGAGGGCCTGCCCAATCCCCTGAACGCGGTGCCCGGGCTGAGCGCCCACTGCCTGATGTCCAACGAGGGGATCTCTGCCACCGACGGCAACCCCGCACCCCAGATCTGGCGCATCGCCACCGCCACGGCGCCCGACGGTTCGACCGTGGTCGACGTGTTCCTGCGCAGCCGCTGAGTTCCTGCGCTGCGGCGTACCGGCCGGAACAGGAATCCCCGCCCGGATGGCTCCGGACGGGGATTCTGTGCGTGTGGCGTGGCCTGCGGATCAGCGGGCCGCAGTGCCCTCGACGTAGTCGTCGTCGTGCGACTTCACCCAAGCCATCAGGCCACGGAGTTCCTTGCCGGTGGCCTCGATCTGGTGGGACTCGTGGTTGGAGCGATACTGCTTGAACTCCTGGCCGCCGCTGTCCTGGTCGTCGATGAACTTCTTGGCGAAGCTGCCGTCCTGGATCTCGGCGAGGATCTGCTTGAGGTTCGCCTTGACGTGGTCGTCGACGACGCGCGGGCCGGAGACATAGTCACCGAACTCGGCGGTGTCGGAGATCGACCAGCGCATCTTGGCGATGCCACCCTCATACATCAGGTCGACGAGCAGCTTGAGCTCGTGCAGGCACTCGAAGTAGGCGATCTCGGGCTGGTAGCCGGCCTCGACCAGGGTCTCGAAGCCCGCCTGCACCAGGTGGGACATGCCGCCGCAGAGGACAGCCTGCTCACCGAAGAGGTCGGTCTCGCACTCCTCGGTGAAGGTGGTCTTGATGCCGCCGGCGCGGAGGCCGCCGATGCCCTTGGCGTAGGACAGCGCCAGATCCCAGGCCTTGCCGGTCGCGTCCTGCTCGACGGCGACGAGCACGGGGACGCCCCGACCCTCGGAGTATTCGCGGCGCACGAGGTGGCCCGGGCCCTTGGGGGCGACCATGGCGACGTCGACGTTGGCCGGCGGCTTGATGTAGCCGAAGCGGATGTTGAAGCCGTGGGCGAAGAAGAGGGCGTCGCCGTCCTTCAGGTTCGGCTCGATGGCCTCGGCATAGACGGTGCGCTGGATGTGGTCCGGAACGAGGATCATGATCACGTCGGCTTCCTCGGCCGCCTGGGCCGGGGTGACGACGCGCAGGCCCTGGGCCTCAGCCTTCTCGCGGCTCTTCGAGCCTTCGGCCAGGCCGACGCGGACGTCGACGCCGGAGTCGCGGAGCGACAGCGAGTGGGCATGGCCCTGGCTGCCGAAGCCGATCACAGCGACCTTGCGGCCCTGGATGAGGGCCAGATCGGCATCGGAGTCATAGAAAAGTTCGGTTGCCACGGTGGTTGGTTCTCCTTGGTTTGGCTGGCAGCTGTGCCTGCTGGGCGGGATCGCTGGGTGCGAGATTAGTGGTCATTGCCCCGGAACGGCGAACCGTCCCGGGGCAAACGGAATCAAACGATGCGGATGGGGCGATGACGTTCGCCCCGGCTCGTGCGGTCGGTCAGCGAGCGGCTGCCGCGGCTGAGGGCCACGACGCCGGACTGCACGACCTCCTTGATGCCATAGGGCTCGAGCATCCGCAGGAGGGCGTCGACCTTGTCGGATCCGCCGGTGGCCTCGATCGTCATCGATTCATGCGCGATGTCCACGGTCTTGGACCGGAACAGATTGACGATCTCGAGCACCTGGCTTCGGGTCTCGGGGGTCGCGCGGACCTTGATCAGCAGCAGCTCACGGCGCACCGCGGTGCCGTCCAACTCGACGATCTTGAGGACTTCGACGAGCTTGTTGAGCTGCTTGGTGAGCTGCTCCAGTGACACCTCGTCGACGTTGGCGACGATGGTGATCCTGGACATGTCCGGATCCTCCGTCGGGCCGACGGCCAGCGACTCGATGTTGAAGCCGCGCCGGGAGAACAGGGCGGCGATCCGGGCGAGAACGCCCGGCTTGTTGAGGACGACGATCGAGAGGGTATGGCTGTCGCTCACAGGACCTCTCCTTCCCAATCCGGCGCCATGTCACGGGCGATCTGAATGTCGTTGTTGCTGGTGCCGGCGGGGACCATCGGCCACACCATGGCGTCCTTGTGCACGACGAACTCGACCACGACGGGACGATCGTTGATCGCCAGCGCCTGCTTGATGACGTCGTCGACCTCATCCTTGGTCTCGGCCCGCAGGCCGACACAGCCCATGGCCTCCGCGAGCTTCGGGAAGTCCGGGATACGCCACGAGTTCAGGTCGGTATTGGAGTAGCGACCGCCATAGAACAGGGTCTGCCACTGGCGAACCATGCCCAGGGACTCGTTGTTGATGACTGCGATCTTGACCGGAATGCCCTCGAGGGCACAGGTCACCAGTTCCTGGTTGGTCATCTGGAAGCAACCGTCGCCGTCGATGCCCCACACGATCGAGTCGGGCTGGGCGACCTGGGCACCCATGGCGGCGGGCACGCAGTAGCCCATCGTGCCGAGGCCACCCGAGTTGAGCCAATGGCCCGGGGTCTCGAACGGCAGGAAGTGGGCGGACCACATCTGGTGCTGGCCGACGCCCGCCGCATAGTAGGCATCCGGCCCGGTCAGCTCGCCGATCCGCTTGATGGCGTACTGCGGCGACAGGCTGCCGTCCTCCGGCTCGTCGTATCCGGTCGGATAGCGCTTCTTCATCTCCTGGAGATAGGAGACCCAACCCGCGTAGTCGGGCATCTCCTCGTCGCGCAGGCGATCGATGAGCTGGCCGAGGACTTCCTTGACGTCGCCCACGATCGGCACGTCGGCCCGGCGGTTCTTGGAGATCTCGGCGGGGTCGATATCGGCGTGGATGACCTTGGCGTCGGGGGCGAACGACTTCAGCTCGCCGGTGACCCGGTCGTCGAAACGCGTACCCAGCGCGATGAGCAGGTCGCTGCGCTGCAGCGCCCCCACTGCCGAAACGGACCCGTGCATGCCGGGCATGCCCATGTGGAGCTCATGGCTGTCCGGGATGACGCCGCGGGCCATCAGGGTGGTGACCAACGGGATGCCGGTCATGTCGACCAACTCGCGGAGTTCGGCGTACGCCTGTGCCTTCACGATGCCGCCGCCGACATAGAAGACCGGACGGGAGGCCTCGCGGATGAACTTGGCCGCCTCCCGGATCTGCTTGCTGTGGGGCTTCGTGGTCGGCCGGTAGCCGGGGAGGTCGAGGCTGCTCGGGTATTCGAAGTCGCACATGGCCTGCAGTGCGTCCTTGGTGATGTCCACGAGGACCGGGCCGGGCCGACCCGAGATGGCGATATGGAACGCCGAGGCGACCGCTTCGGCGATGTCCTCCGCCTTGGTCACCAGGAAGTTGTGCTTGGTGATCGGCATCGTGATGCCGCGGATGTCGGCCTCCTGGAACGCGTCCGTGCCGACCGCCTTGCTGCTCACCTGGCCGGTGATGGCCACGATCGGCACCGAGTCCATGTAGGCGTCGGCCAGCGGGGTGACCAGGTTGGTCGCGCCGGGACCGGACGTGGCCATGCACACGCCGACGCGGCCGGTGGCCATGGCGTACCCCTGCGCGGCATGCCCGGCGCCCTGCTCATGGCGCACGAGGATGTGCCGGACGGCCTCCGAGTCATAGAGGGGGTCGTAGGCGGGAAGAATCGCGCCACCCGGAATGCCGAAGACCACCTCCGCCCCGGCCATCTCCAGCGACTTGACCAGGGCCTGGGACCCGGTCATGCGGGGTGATTCACCCGCGGCCTGCTCTTCTGCATCGGTGGACGGCGGTGACGCCGTCGGATTCTCCGAGATCTTCATCTGTCCTCCACGTTCTGTGACTGTGGGCCGCTCACTGCGCACCCGCGTCATCAGTCCGTTCCTCTCGTGGCTCTCTTCCGCGCAGGGGTCGCCTGCAACAAAAAACCCTCGCTGCCAACGGCAGGCGAGGGAGCGCATCGGTTTGCGGGGGATCACCCGGCCGACACGCTATTTCACTACGAGAATCTGGTACTGCTGCACACGCACACGATGCCTCATGCATTCAGCCGTGTCAACGTGTGAGAGGGGCTGCCCAAATACCGGGATGGGGGGCGGACGCCAAGCCTCGGGAACCACCGATAAACGCCGAACGGCGGCCACGAGCCGAAGCCCGTGACCGCCGTCTGCGATCAGGCGATCGTCAGATCAGGTCGTCAGCGGACGACCACGTTGATCCGACCATTGACCCACTCGATGTAGCCGCGCTGGAAGTTCGAGCGGCGACCACCCGGGACAGCGAACTCGTCGCTGGTCGGATAGCCGAGCGACGAACGCTCCCAGCCACGACGTGCCCACTCGTCACGGATCAGGCCATGGACCTCCCAGGCCCCGGTGCCGGGGCTCCAGTAGATCGAGCCACCCTCGAAGTGGTTGAACCGGCCGACGCGGTCGGGCGTACCCAGCTCATCGGTGGTCGGGAGGCGGAGGACCGAGGTCTCCCAGCCCAGGCCCGCCCACTTGGCACGGATCGAGCCACGGATCTCGCGGGCACCGGTTGCCGGCGAGAAATAGATCGAACCGCCCTCGAAGTGGTTGTAGCGCGCACGACCGTTGGGCGTACCCATTTCGGACGTGGTCGGGAGGCGCAGGTGGCCACCCTCCCAGCCGTAGCGTCCCCAGGTGCCATAGATGGCGCCATACACGCTCTGGGCACCGGTAGCGCCACTCCAGTAGATTCCACCGTTCTCGAAATCGTTGTAGAGAGCGCGGCGGTCCGGGGTCGGCCCCTCGGAGTTGCGCGGGAAGCCATGCGGGCCGGCCGTGGTGCCGGTCGTCGCGTACTGCGCCTGGATCGAGCCCATCACCAGCTGGGCACCCGTGGTGGGCTTCCAGTAGATGACCGGGTTCGGGTTGGCCGGGGTGCCCGCGAAGGTGTTCATCTTGCCGGCGCCGCCGGGGGTGTCCCGCTCGTCGCTGGTGGGAACGCCGAGGCGGGCAGCGCCGCCCTGGGCGAGGTAGGTCGCCAGGATCGCGCCGTGGACCTCATGCACACCGGCCGTTTCCGAGGAATACATGTGGCCACGCTCGAAGATCTGCTGGCGGCCGACACCCGGGATCTCGACCTCAGGTCCGACTGCTGCGCCCAGAGTGGTACGCAGGGCCGGCGTCGCGTTGTAGCGGTCCATGATCGCCGAGCTGTAGCGAGCCTGGAGAGCAGTATCGGCGTCGGGCATCCGGAGGGTACGGCTGTTGCTGGTGACCCCGTCACTCCAGCGCTGGAAAGTAGCGCCGTTGTAGGTGGCCGGAACCGAAATACCCGCATCGGAACCAACGGTCACCTGGCGGGTCCCGCCGAGCGTGCCGTTGATCGAGATCGGTGCCCCGGCGTTGTTGGTGACCGTGAGCGCCCGCAGCTTGGGCTTGGCGTTCCAGGTCTTGTAGACCGTCACGCCGGCAGCGTCAGTCGTCTCGGCGCGGATCTCCAGCGTGGTGTCGTCACCGTGGTTGGTGAAGAGCTCACTGAAGGTGTTGCCGGTCGTCTCGGCACCCGGGTGGCGGTGGCAGTAGAACTCACCGGAGCAGTGGTAGAGAATCGACGTCCACTTGATGGGCAGGGACACGCCCGGCTCATCCTCGTCCGTGGCAGTCGCGGTCACGCGCACCTCTTCGCCCACTGCATAAGTGCGCGAGTCCGGCGGCGTGGTCAGTGTCAACACCGGAGTCCGGTTGCCCGGGCGCACGGTGACTGTCTCCGACGTGCTGGCCGTTCCGTCGCTCACGGTGACGCGAGCGGTGAAGGTGCCGTTGGTCTGATAGGTCTTCTCCGGATTCTGCAGCGTCGAGGACGTGCCGTCACCGAAGTCCCAGCGATAGGTCAACAGATCGGCGTCCAGGTCGGTCGCCGTCGCACTGAAGCGCACCCGCAGGGTTGCCGGATCGATGGTCTCGTACTGCGCCGTCACGATGGACGGAGCGTGGTTGCCCGAGGCATAGGTGATGCGACGCACCTGGTTGGTGGACAGGTCCGCATACGCGATATCCCCGTTGGGGGCGTACTTGAGCGACACGGGGACGCCCACGCGGCGGGACGCGTCTCCACCGTCGTTGTTGGCGAAGCCGGCGGCAGCCGGTGCGGTGGTCACAGCGGTCGCGGTGTCGTTGAGCCGCATGTTGAAGATCTTCTGACCCGAGTAGTCGGCGAAGAAGTAGCTGCCGACGTAGGACGACGGATAGCCGCCGCCCGTCGCGCCCGGGCCCTGGTAGATGAGTCCGCCGACGGACGACGAGCCCATTCCCGCGCTGCGCGGGTAGGTCAGGATCGGCCGGTTGGCATTCGGCACCCCGCGGCACTCGGCGAGATCCCGGTATTCGGGAGTCGGGTCGTTGCCCTCCCAGCACGGCCAGCCATAGTTGCCACCGCGGGTGACGACGTTCTGCTCCTCCGTCGTGTTCCAGCCCACGTCGCCGAGGAGCAACGTGTTGGGCAACGTCGGGTGCAGGCTCATCCGGAAGGGGTTGCGCAGACCCTTGGCGAAGGTCTTGGAATACCACGCATGGCTGTTGGCCGGATCGAAGTCCGGGTTGGTCGCGGCGATGCCGGCACCGGTGCGGTCCATGTGCATGATCCGGCCGTACGGCGAGTCACGACGCTGCGCATCGAGCGCCCGCGGATCCATGCGGGTGAAGTCGGCGCTGTCGCCCACGCTCACCCAGAGGGTGCCGTCCCGCGGATCCACGACGACGTCATCCATCGAGTGGGTGTTGAAACGGTTGGGGAACCACAACACACGACGCTCCGGGCCGAGCCCTGTCGGCTCGCCTGCGGCGTTCAGGGTCACGGGGAACTCACTCAGGATGTTCTCGCCATAGGGACCCCCCAGCGGAGCGCCGACGTTGCGCACGCGCACGATCCAGACGCTCGGGGTGACGCCTGCGGCACCGTAGTTGTGCCCGAGCACGATGGTGATCGCACCCAGGTCGTTCTCGGTCGTGAGGTCATTGAACTGGAAGATGGTTCGGGGTGTGCCCGTCGGTGAGGTCCAGCTCACCCGACCACGCTTGCCGAGGCTGAAGAAGCCGTTGTCCGGCGTGTAGGCGAAGTCGACCAGGTCATAGGGCGAGGACAACCCGGTCGGATAGTTCTTGATCTGGAACCCTGTCGGCAACGCCGCGTGGGCGGTTCCCGACGGTCCGGTCAAGGCGAGTGGCAGGGCCAAGGCGATAGTTGCCAGAAGGCCAAGCAGCCGCCTACGGAGTTTTCGTGTCATTGCTCCCCCGATAGTCGTGTTGGGCATCCGCAGACTAACCCCGGGACAAGACCGGTTCGTTCCGGTTTCACCGCCATTGAGCGGGTATGAGGGCGGAACGTTATAGATCCGTGAGAAAACGCTCAGGTAGGGCCCCAATTTCTGAGGGTGCCCTCAGTAACAGGAGCCTCACCGGACCCAGGCGCAACAAGGATCCCCGGATGCTCACCGACCACTTCTGTGACAACGGCGGAGCCCCGCGCAGGACGCCCGAAGGGGCGCTCCTCCACAGGGTCGATCGAGGGAGGGTCTCAGACCTCCCGAACCGCTCCGAACGAGGCGGGGCGCACCATCTTGGCGTACGCCTGGAGGGCCTTGGAAACGTGGCGGTCGCGGTTGGCGGGTGCCCACGGCAGCGGGCCCTTCGCGGCCCGGCGCCGCTCGAGTTCGGCGTCGTCGACGTTGAGGCGCAGCAACCGCTCATGGACGTCGATCTCGATCTCGTCGCCGTCCTCGACGAGCCCGATCGTGCCGCCGCCGGAAGCCTCCGGGGAGATGTGGCCGATGGACAGGCCGGAGGTGCCACCCGAGAAGCGACCGTCGGTGATCAGCGCACACACCTTGCCGAGCCCCCGGCCCTTGAGGAAGGAGGTGGGATAGAGCATTTCCTGCATGCCCGGACCGCCCTGAGGTCCCTCATAGCGGATCACGACCACATGGCCCGCCTCGACGGTCTTGTCGAGGATCTTCGTGATCGCGTCCTCCTGGGAGTCCACCACGATGGCCCTGCCGACGAAGTGGAAAAGTTCCTCGTCGATGCCGGCCGACTTGATCACGGCACCGTCGGTGGCGAGATTGCCGTAGAGGATCGCCAGTCCACCGTCGGCGGTGTACGCGTTCGCATAGTCACGGATGCAGCCGCCCTCGGCATCGGTGTCGAGAGAGTCCCATTTGTTGGTCGTCGAGAACGCCTCGGTCGTACGCACCCCGCCCGGGGCGGCGTGGAACAACTCCATCGCCTGCGGCGTGGCCTTGCCGCCGCGGATATCCCAGGCGTCCAGCCAGCTCTGCAGATCGGTGGAATGGACCGTGTGCACCGAATCGTCGAGGAGTCCCGCGCGGTTGAGCTCCCCCAGGATGGCCGGGATGCCGCCCGCGCGGTGGACATCCTCGACGTGGTAGTCGTTGTGGTTCGGCGCGACCTTCGACAGGCACGGGACCTTCTTGGACAGCTCCTCGATGTCGGTGAGCGTGAAGTCCACCTCGCCCTCGATCGCGGCCGCGAGGGTGTGGAGGATCGTGTTGGTCGAGCCGCCCATCGCGATATCGAGCGCCATCGCGTTGCGGAAGGCCGCCTTGTTGGCGATGTTGCGCGGCAGGACCGACTCGTCGTCCTTCTCGTAGTATCGGCGGGCCAGGTCCACGACCGTCCGGCCGGCTTCGAGGAAGAGCTCACGACGATCCGCATGCGTGGCCAGCGTGGTGCCGTTGCCGGGCAGCGACAGGCCGAGGGCCTCGGTGAGGCAGTTCATGGAGTTGGCCGTGAACATGCCGGAGCACGATCCGCAGGTCGGGCAGGCCGAGCGCTCGATGTCGAGGATCTCGGCATCGCTCACGGCGTCGTCTGCGGTGTAGCTCATGGCCTGGATCAGGTCGGTCTTGGCGTACGCCACCCCGTCGATCACCATCGCCTTGCCGGCCTCCATCGGGCCGCCCGAGACGAAGACGACCGGGATGTTGAGCCGCATGGCGGCCATGAGCATGCCGGGGGTGATCTTGTCGCAGTTGGAGATGCACACGAGCGCGTCGGCGCAGTGGGCGTTCACCATGTATTCGACCGAGTCGGCGATCAGGTCGCGGCTCGGCAGCGAATAGAGCATGCCGCCGTGGCCCATGGCGATGCCGTCGTCGACGGCGATGGTGTTGAACTCCTTCGCCACTCCCCCGGCCTCCTGGACGGCACCGGCCACGAGCTGGCCCATGTCCTTGAGGTGGACGTGGCCGGGCACGAACTGGGTGAACGAGTTGGCGATCGCCACGATCGGCTTGCCGAAGTCGTCATCGCCCATGCCCGTGGCGCGCCAGAGGGCGCGGGCGCCGGCCATGTTGCGGCCGTGGGTGCTGGTGCGGGAACGAAGCTCGGGCATGGAGGGTCCTTCGGCAGTGGCTCGGTCATGACGCATGCGCGACGCGACCAGTCGAGATTAGCTCAGCCTTGCCGAAGTGGATCGGTCACCCGGTCGTTGGAATGCCGCGGTCAGCTGGTCAACAGCCGCTGCAAACCGTCCAGGTCGGAGCCCGCCTCCGGATCCGGCTTGACGAGGTTGCGCATGCCGGTATGGCCGGCGTACCTCGGCACGAGATGCACGTGGAAGTGGAACACCTCCTGCCCCGCGGCCTCGCCCGTGTTGGCCACCATGTTGAGGCCCTCGGCACCGAGACGGTCGAGAAGCAGTCGCGAGGTCGCCTGGATCGCGGGCGCGATCTCGGCGAGTGCCGGGGGCGTGTCGACGAGGTCGGCCACGTGCCGGCGCGGGATCACGAGGCTGTGGCCCCGGTGCCACGGGCTGATGTCGAGGAACGCGATGGCGTGCTCGTCGGAGTAGATCTGACGGGAGGGGATGTCACCGGCCACGATGGCGCAGAACAGGCAGTCCATGTGCCATTGCTACCACAGCTATTTGACCCGATTCTCCAGCGGCTCCCCCGCCGCCCAGTGCGCCAGCTGGCGGGCGATGAGGGCATTGGTCCGCGGCCAGAACGAGGTCGCAGGGCCACCCGTGTGCGGCGCGATGAGTACGCCGGGACTCTGCCACAGGGGATGGTCCTGCGGCAGCGGTTCGGGGTCGGTCACATCCAGCGCCGCGCGGAGTCGGCCCGCGGATGTCTCGGCGAGCAGCGCGTCGGTGTCGACGATCGGGCCGCGGGCGACGTTGACGACGACTGCATCGTCGGGCAAGAGGGCCAGGCGGCGGGCGTCGAACATGCCGGTCGTCTCGTCGGTCAGCGGGCAGGCGATCAACACGATGTCGGTCTCGGGGAGAAGGTCGTCGAGCTCACCGAAGGCATGGACATCGTCCCGGGCGGTGCGCGCGACCTTGGTGATGGAGGCCAGCTCGAAGGGTTCCAGCCGCCGCTCGATCGCCTTGCCGATGCCGCCATAGCCCACGATGAGCGCCCGGCGGTCGGCGATCGCCCACCCGAAGCCGTCGCGCTCCCACGTGCCACTCGGCATGTTCCGGGCGTACTGATCGAGCTTGCGCCCCTGGGCCAGCAGGAGCGCCATGGCCATCTCAGCGGTGCCGGTGTCGTGCACGCCGGCCGCATTGCACAGCGCGACGCCTTCCGGTGCGAGGTCGGCGAACGCGTCATAGCCGGCGAGGTTGAGCTGAATGACCTGGAGCGAGGTCATCTCCCCCACCCGGGACATGAGGCCCGGCCCGTGCAGATAGGGCACGACCAGGAAGCCGACCTCGGCGATCGAATCCGGCCAGGCCCCCTCCGGATCGGGGAATGGGGCGAACTCGACACCGTCCGGCAGCGGTCCGAGCGCAGCCTCGGCCTCGTCGAGCGTGTGGAACGGCAACCAGGCAAGCATGGAGTCTCCTCGAATCGTCAGGCGCCCGCAGGCTCGTTGCGGATCTCGAAGCCGGCGGCGGTCATCTTCTCCTTCACCTCGGCGACCGAGACGGTGCCGAAGTGGAAGACACTCGCGGCCAGCACGGCGTCGGCCCCGGCGCGTGCCGCATCGACGAAGTGGTCGGCGGTGCCGGCGCCACCGGAGGCGATGACGGGCACATCGACCACCTTGCGAACGGCTTCGATCATCTCGAGGTCGAATCCGGCGGTCGTGCCGTCGGCGTCCATCGAGTTGAGCAGGATCTCCCCGGCGCCGAGGTCGACGGCCTGCCTGGCCCATTCGAGCGCGTCGAGCCCGGCCGACTGCCGACCACCGTGGGTCGTCACGCCGAAGCCGGACGGCAAGCCGGCCTCGCGCCGGGCATCGACCGAGAGCACCAGGACCTGGTTGCCGAAGCGCGACGTGATCTCGGAGATCAGTTCGGGCCGCCGGATCGCGGCCGTGTTGACGCCGACCTTGTCGGCACCGTGGCGCAGGAGATCGTCGACATCGGACGCCGAGGCGATCCCGCCGCCGACGGTCAGGGGGATGAAGACGGTCTCGGCCGTCCGCCCCACGACCTCGCGGGTGGTCGCCCGACCTTCGTGGGAGGCCGAGATGTCGAGAAAGGTCAACTCATCGACACCGGCGCGGTCATAGACCGTGGCCAGTTCGACCGGGTCGCCCGCGTCACGAAGATTCTGGAAGTTGACACCCTTGACGACCCGCCCGTCATGGACGTCGAGGCAGGCGATGATTCGAACAGCAACCGACATGGGCCCTATCCTGTCCCACCCCGCCAACCACCGCCTGTCGGGGTCGCGGCCGGACGGGGGCCCGAGCGTCGCGATCCCCCCTTAGCATGGTCCGGTGCCCGCCTCGACCGTTCCCGCCCTGCTGCTCGCCGTCGTCCTCGTCGTGAGCGGGATCGCGAAGGCGCGTGACGGCGAATCCGTCACCGAATCGTTCATCACCCTGCAGTTGCCGCCCTGGCTGGCCCGCAGCGTCGCCCCCGCCCTGTTGCCCTGGGGCGAGCTGGTGCTCGCGGTTGCCCTGGTCGTCCTCGGTGGTTGGCTGGGCGGCCTCGCTGCTGTCGCTGCGGTCCTCCTGTTCGCGGCCTACCTCTGGGTGATCGCGCGTGCCCTCGAGTTCGACCATCCCGTCGAGTGCGGCTGCCTCGGGCGCCTCGGGCTCGGAGTTGTCGGACCGGTCACGGTCGTCCGCAACGTGCTCCTGCTCGGCCTGTCGGTCTGGACACTGATCGACCAGGTCGTTGCGGGCCGCTCGGTCCTGAGCCGGTGGCTCGACGCGGGGAGTGCCAACTGGGCCTGGCTCGGTGCCGTGGCGGTGTCCGTGGTGACCGCAGGCCTGATGGTGTACGCCGGCAAGGACCGCACCGAGACCACTGACGCGCCGGCGGTTGCCGCCGCAGCCCCTGAGGCGTACGCCGGGGAACCGGGCGACGATGTCGAGACGGATCCCGAGGACTACGAGCGCACCCCGATCCCCTACCTGCCGCTGCGTCGGCCGGATGGCACCGTGGTGCCGATGCGCACGCTCGCCATGGATCGTGCCCGCCTGCTCATCATGATCAACCCGGGCTGTGGATCGTGCGTACCCGTGCTCGATGCGCTGCCCGACTTCCGCCGCAGGGTGCCCCAGATCGGCGTCCATCTCATGTTCTTCTATCCCGACGCGGCGGAGAACCCCTATGTGACCCCCGACATGCTGGGTGACGAGTGGTTCGTCGACGAGGACAGCGTGGTGTCGATGACGCTGCAGCTGGCTTCGCCCTCGGCGTTCCTGCTCGGGACGGACGGCTATTTCGCGGGAGGCCCGGTCGTGGGTCGCGATGACGTGCTCGAGTTCTTCGATGACGTCGCTGCCGCGCTGGCGGACGCTCCCGTCCCGACCGAGCCGGAGGCTGTCCCTGCGGTCGGCGATCAGGCGTAACTGATCCGGGGCTCCGCCACCCGCCGGGCCGCTCGCTCGACGCGCAACACCGAGGGTGCCGACCAGGCCGCCGGCCGCGTGTCGTTCCTGGGCAGTTCCCAGCCCGTGGCGGTCGCAGTCCCGACAGGCTCGAAGACTCCCGGCCGCGTGTGCCGGCCCACTGCGATGATCCCCTCGCCCACGATGGTGATGGGTCCGGAGATACCCGCCTGGAGATAGGTGTGGAGCCGGTCTCCGACGACGAGGCTGGCGCGGCTGCGTGCGTGGCGGACTTCCAGGTCATGGACACCGACCTCTGCGTCCCGCGCCGGCAGCCCGAACTCCACCCTCCGCCCGATCCGCTCCACCTCGATGGGTTCGCTCTGCCCGTTGAAGCTTCCGGTGACGGGGCCGAGGTCCGGCATCAGCAAGCCGGGGAGCGGCCGTTCCGGCTCGTCCGGCAGTCGGATCCCGTCCGGGAAGGCCACCCGGAAGGACAACTCATAGGCCAACCGCAGTTCGATCTGCCGTTGTTCGACCGCCTCCCAGCCGCCGTCCGGGTCGAGGACAAACCTGCTCTGGGCGGAGCTCTGCCCGAAGGGGTTGGGAGCACCGTCCGCCCGACGAGTCGCCGCCGAGAGCACGAGCCCCAAAGCGAGTACGCCGAGCCCGCGCCTCCCCCAGCCCGCCGGTGCGGAGTCCGTCATCGGACCACCTCCGCGGGAACAGGAGCTGCGGTGATATCGGTGGGCCGCACGAACAGATAGAGGTCGCCGTCGGCGCCGTCGAGGCGAGGACGGTCGGGATCGTCGACCGGGAGGACTCCCTCGCGCCGGTGGACCTTCCACACCGGCGGTCGCCCCGCCACTGTGAGTTCGGTATAGCCGGTGTCGCCCGTGGCGTACCAGGGCGCATGCAGACCCAGGGTCCGCAGGATCAGCCGGGACTCCCCGTCCACGTCCACCCAGACTCCCCGCACTCGATGGGTGACCCGCACGCGGTGCCGGCCCGGAGCCCAGTTCTCCCCGATCTGCCAGCGTCGACCGGATTCCTCCTGCTTCGGGGTGCTCACCGGCAGCCCCCCGGGTAGGGGAGCGATGGCGCGAGCCGACAGTTCCGAGAATTCCGGACGGGCGACCCTGCGAGTGCCCGCCTCCGATCCCTGCCCCAGGTTGATCTGGTGCGGGGACCAGCCGCTCAGGGGCTGCTGGTTCTCCTCGGCCCCCGCGTCGAACACCAGATCCAGCGTCACCAGCAGCGAGCCGTCGGTCTCAATGGTGACGTGGGCGTACTCCTCGGCCGGATAGAACTGAAACGGTTTCGCATCCCTGGACAGCAATCCCCGAGGACCGATTCCGAGCACACCACAGCCGGTGAGGGCCGCCGTGGAGACCACGGTGCCCGCGATGAGAGTTCGTCGTGTCAGCACATGGCCATGGTCGCCGAGTCCGGGTTCAGGACTCGGCGGCGAACGCGACCACCCCGCGCAGCATGCCGCGGCGGATCTCGCGGCAGGTGAGACTCAGCTCGGTATCGGCGGCCGCCTTGCCGATCTGATCGGCGAAGTCGAGGACCTGGCGCACCCAGCGCACGAAGTCTCCGGCGGTCAGCCCCGATTCGGGCAGGATCTCCGCCAGCGGCCGACCCGCAGTCCAGGCGTGGGCCGCGCGGGCGAAACCGACATCGGGATCCGGACCCCGCTCGATCCGGAAGTCGCGCTCGACCAGGGACACCTCCCGGTGGATGGCCCGCACCTCCTTGAGTGCCTGCTCGGTCGTGGCATCCGGCATGCGCGGCGGCTTCGCCCCGAACTCACTGCGGCGCGCCTCATAGATCAGCGTCGAGAGAACGGCGGCGAGCTGAGGGGCGGTGAGCCCGTCGAAGACACCTCGCCGGATGCACTCGGCGGCCACGAGATCGAGTTCGGCATAGATCCGCGACAGCATGCGCCCCGCATCGGTGACTCGCAGGTCGTGATCGGGCGAGCCGGCCCGGGCGGCCAGATAGCCCATCGATTCGAGGACCTGACAGATCTTGTCGAACTCGAGGGCAATCGTGTTGGTGCGCTTCTGCATGCGCGTTTCGATCTGACGGTTCTCGCGCTCCAGGCGCAGCGCTTTCTCGGCCGCCCGAGCATGGGCCTCGCGGTCGGGGCACCGGTGACACGGGTGGTGCTGCAGTTCGTGGCGGAGCTCGGCGATCCGGGCTGCGAGCTCCTCATCGACCGCACCCGGGCGCCACCGCTCGGGGTTGCGGTCGATATCGGCCAGTCGTGAGGTGAACGCCGCGAACAGGCTGCGCCGCGCATGGGCGTCCTTGACGTGGAACTTCTTGGGGATCCGCATCTTGCCGACCACCCGCGCGGGCGTCGGGAAATCCGTCAGCGTGAGCCGGCGGGTCTGCCGGTCCTCCCCCATGACCAGAGGATGTGGTTCGGTGTTCGCCGATCGGATGCCGGGATCGATGACCACGGCCCAACCCTGCGACTTGCCGGTGGGCACATGGATGATGTCGCCCGCGTCGAGCTTGAGCAGCACATCCAGGGCTTCGGCGCGCTTGTCGGCCTTTCGGGACTTCGCGGCTTCGGTTTCGGTCTCGGAGATCGCAGCCCGCAGGCGGGCGTACGCCTCGAAATCGCCCCGGTCGCACTCGGCCTGCTTCCAGAACCGGGCTGCCTGGTCGGTGTTGCGGGCCATCCCACGAGCCAGCCCCACCACCGATTTGTCGGACTGGAACTGGGCGAAACTCTGCTCGAGCAGCGAACGGGCCCGCTCGCGACCAACGGCGCCGACCAGGTTGACCGCCATGTTGTAGGTGGGCGCGAACGAGGACTTGAGCGGGTAGGTGCGCTTGGAGGCGAGGCCGGCGACGGCCCGCGGATCCATGCCGGGCTGCCACAGCACGACCGCGTGGCCCTCCGTGTCGATCCCCCTCCGGCCCGCACGCCCGGTCAGCTGGGTGTATTCACCCGGCGTGATGTCGGCGTGGATCTCGCCGTTGAATTTGACGAGCTTCTCCAGCACTACGGACCGGGCCGGCATGTTGATGCCGAGCGCCAGGGTCTCGGTCGCGAACACGACCTTGATCAGGTTGTTGACGAAGCACTCCTCGACGCATTCCTTGAACGCGGGGAGCATGCCGGCGTGATGGCTGGCGATTCCGCGGAGGAGGGCTTCGAGGAAGGAGTCGTAGTCGAGCGCTTCCCGGTCGGCCGCGGACAGCCCGGCCACATGCTTCTCGGCGATCGCGGAGATCTCGGCCCGCTCGCTCGCGTTCGTCAGCCGGATGCCCGAACCGAGCACCTGGCCCACGGCCGCATCGCAGCCGACCCGGGAAAAGATGAAGACGATCGCGGGCAGCAGATCGGCCCGATCGAGGGTCTCGATGACGTCGGCGCGGCTCGGTGGGCGATAGCGGGACCGCTCGCGGTGATCGGAGTGGGCGGCACCGCCGTAGGACCCGGAGCCGTGGCCGTGGGCGCGCTTGCCCCGCCCGCTGCGCCCCCTGGGTCGGCGGGCATCGTCGCGGACACCCCGCGACTCCTCCTTGGCCACCCGCAACAGGGCGGGATTGACGTCCCCGCGCACCTTGCTGCCGTCGAGGACGGCGGTGGGCGCGACATCGTCGAACAGATCGTGCAGCCGTCGGCCCACCAGGACGTGCTGGAACAGCGGCACCGGCCGGCGCTCCGACACGACGATCTCGATGCGCCCCCGCACTTCGGCGAGCCACTCACCGAATTCCTCGGCATTGGACACGGTGGCCGACAGCGCCACGAGCACCACCGACTCGGCGAGGCCGATGATGACCTCTTCCCACACCGAGCCGCGGAAGCGGTCGGCGAGATAGTGCACCTCGTCCATGACCACATAGCCCAACCCCACGAGGGTCGGGGAGTTGGCATAGATCATGTTGCGGAGCACCTCGGTGGTCATCACCACGATCGGGGCATCGGAGTTGATCGAGGTGTCGCCGGTGAGCAGGCCGATCTTGTCGATGCCGTAGCGCAGGACCAGGTCGTTGTATTTCTGGTTGGACAGCGCCTTGATCGGAGTCGTATAGAACGCCTTGCGGCCCGTCTGCACCGCCATGAAGACGGCGAACTCGCCGGCGATGGTCTTGCCGGCGCCGGTGGGCGCGGCCACGAGTACGCCGGCACCGGCCTCGATGTGGGCGCACGACTCCCGCTGGAAGTCGTCGAACTCGAAGCCATAGACCGCGGAGAACTCGGTCAGCATCGGCGTCGACTGCCGGGCCCGGAACCGGGCCATCCGCTCGGCGGGGCTCAATTCGATGTCGGGATCGCTCACACTTCCACCTCGTCCTGTCGGGGTCGGAGGGTGCGGGCGACGCTCACCGAACCGATCGTGAGCAGGATCGACAGGCCGATCATCAGGGCCTCGCCCACGCGGAGATCGCCGGTCACGGAGAAGAGGTAGCCCACCAGGACCGGGCCGACGGCGGCGAACAGGTATCCCACGCCCTGGGCCAACGCCGACATCGCCGGGACGTCGGCGGGATTGCGCTGATGGGCGATGAAGGTCAGGGCCATGGCCAGGCACAGCCCCTGGGCGAGACCGCAGATGGCGGCACCCACCATCGTCGACCACGGCGTATGGAGCCACAGCAGCACCATCCCGCCGATATAGATGGTGAACATGATGATCAGGTTGCGAGGCGCCTTCGGATGGGTGGTGAACCATTTGGCCGCGAACGACCCGGGCGTCCCCAGCAGCGTGAAGATCGTCAGCGCGATGCCGGCTTCGGCCTGGGAGAGCCCGGCGACATTGCGGAACTGGGTCGGCAGCCAGGTGAGGAGCGTATAGAAGAGCAACGACTGCGCACCCATCACGAACGTGAGGATCCACGCCGACCGCGTCCGAGCGACGGACCCGAGCCCGGTCGGGTTGCCACCGCGATGCGGTTGGCCCTTCTGGTGACGGCGCACCATCACGCTGACGATGCTCCACAGCGCCAGCGCCAACAGGCCCGGAACCAACCACACGTTGATCGCCAGCGGCCAGCTGCCGCCCGCACCGACGGCGATCGAGGTGACCAGCGGGCCGGACGCACCGCTCATCTGCAGGGTCACCGAATACAGCCCCATGACGAAGGCCAGCCGCGTGGCGAACCACGTGCGCGCCAGCGCGGGCACGATCACGTTGCCGACCGCGACAGCCAGGCCGATCAGCAGCGTTCCGGTGAAGAACGGTCCCCCACCGAAGATCAGCCGGACGCCGATGCCGACGTTGAGCAGCATCAATGCGACCCAGAGCGTGGGCTCGACCCCGAGACGCCTGGAGAGGAAGGGGGTGATGAACGCGAACACGCCGAAACAGAGCAACGGCAGCGTCGAGACGAGCCCTGCCTGTGTCGGCGTCAGGCTCAGGTCATCCGCGATGAAGTTGAGCACGGGCGGCACGCCCGTGATGGGACCTCGCAGCAGAAACGCGGAGAGAATCACCCCGGCCAGGACCCAGCGCGCAATCATCGTTGTCTTCACAGTGGGCCATTCTGCCGGTCCCGGCCGACATTGCCAGCCGCGGCGGGTGGCCGGGCGAGTCTGCGGGCGCTGATCGCCACTCCGACCAGGGTGACCAGCAGCCCGATCAGCAGGGCACCGTCCTCACCCGGCCGGAGGACTCCGAGGCGCCCGCATCGGTCATCGCCGCAATGGGTACGCCGAGTTGCGCCGCCGCGAGTGCGGCCATGGCCGCCGGTTGCCGGGTCAGCAGACCCGGCACCAGGTGACAGACCAACGCCCCCGCGCCGAGGGCCAGGCCGAGCCAGACGGCTTCCAGGTCGACATGGCGCAGCATCAACTGGGAGCCGAACCAGATGAAGAACACCGGGGCGAAGAAGCCCTCGGTGATGGCGAACACCTGCCGCGCGACGCGCCGGGGCTCGCCGACGGCGCTGACGACCAGGCCGACCACGAAGCCGCCGAGCATGACCGACAGGCCGGTCGCCAGGGCGAGGGCACAGAGTGCGAACAGGGCGACCAGCACCACCCTGATCTCGACGGCGAGGCGGTTGTCCTCGGACACCTTGTGGACGCGTCGGCGATAGCCGGAACGCTCGCCCCACGCCAGCACCAGATAGAGGAGGCCGCCGGCGGCCAACACGGCCAGCGCGCCGAGACCGGCGCGTCCGGCCGACTCCGGCTGGAGCGACAGCGGCAGGGCCACGATGCACAGGGTGTCCTCGACGGCCAGTTGGACAATGAGTTCGAGCCCGGGCCGGTCGCTGGTCCGCCGCTGCAGGACGGGCAGTGCCAGCGCCGCCGACGACGAGGCCAGGAGCACGGCATAGAGCCAGGCATGTCCGGTCCCGAAGAACCGGGCGATGCCCCATCCGGCGGGGATCGCCACGGCGGCCACGACAGCGGCCCGGGCGACGCCCCGCAGCAGTGCCGGACGCAAGGAAGCATCCCGCATCGGCACATGCGTTCCCGCGACGAACATCACGAGAGCAAAACCGATCTGGGCCAGAAACGCGAAGATCGGCGCGCTGGGATCGAGCCAGCCGAGTCCCGTGCGCCCGAGCGCGAGTCCCACGAGAAGCTCGCGACCACCACGGGCAACTGGGCCCACCGCGGGAGGAACAACAACGGGCCGATGAGGCTGACTGCCAGCACCAGGGCCAGCAGCCCGAAACTCACCTCGTCACTCCTGGGTGACCGCCTGGTCGGGGTCTCCACCGAAGACGGTCAGCGATCGGGGTGCGACGGAGATGCGCAGCGGGGCATCACCGAGGTCCTCGCCATCGCCCATGCCATAGATGCCCCGGCCCTCGAGGATGACTTCTCTCGCGGTCAGCCGCTCCACCGCCGGGTCCGCCACGAACTTGCCGGAGAACATCGTCGGCAGCAGGCGCAGCAGCGTGTTGCGGCTCACCGGATGAACGATCGTGAGATCGAGCAAGCCATCGGTGACATCGGCAGTCGGCGCGATCTTCATGCCCCCACCGAAATAGCTGGCGTTGGCGATGGCGACGAACATCGCCGGCTCCGTCCGGGCCACCCCGTCGATGGTCATCCGATAGGTCAGCGGCTCGAATCGTGCCAGTTCGGCCAGAGCCGCTGCGGCGTACCTCAGGGGGCCGACGGCCAGCTTCATCCTGTTGGCGCGGCGGTTGACCATCGCGGCGTACCCCGTCGCCACAGCCGTCCCGACGAACCGGTGCTCCGCACCGCCGACCAGATCGCCCTCGACCTTCAGCGTGTCCACGCGGCGCGTACGCCCCGAGATCACCCAGTGGGCGGCCTGCACGGGATTGAAGACCCGGATCCCCATGCCGCGACACATGTCGTTGCCGGTCCCGGCGGGGATCAGCCCGAGCGGCACGTCGGTGTCGGCGCACGCGTTCACCCCGAGCGCCATCATCCCGTCGCCGCCCATGACGAGGAGGGCATCCGCGGGTACGCCATCGTGGGCCGGCCGTGCCGATTCGGCCGCTGCCACGCAACGCTGGCGTGCCTCGGAATAGTCAGCGGCCTGATGCACCCGCAGTGTCGCGCCCGGCATCCCCCGCAACAGCTCCCGGCACACCTGCGGAAGAAGTTTCGCCGCCCGTCCGCGGCCCGCTTTCGGATTCACCACGAGGGTCAGAGTTGTCCCGTCGTAGCGGTGCAATGGAGTCATATCGTCCTAGTCGAGCAGGTCAGGATCCGGCGAGCGGCGCCGCCGGGCCCTGTCGTTGAGATGACAGATCACTTCAGAGATTGCATAGAGCACAGTCATCGGAAGCGCCAGGGCGAGCATCGAGAACGGATCGGTCGACGGAGTCGCGACGGCGCCGAACACAAAGATGCCGAAGATGATGAACATGCGCGCAGACGCCAGCTGCTTGGCCCGGATGATGCCGATCAGGTTCAGGGTCACGACGACCACCGGCAACAGGAACGCCAACCCGAACACCAGCATCAGCCGGATCAGGAACGTCAGGAAATATTGGATGTCGAGCATGTTGGTGACCGGCACCGATTCGGGCGTGAACCCCAACATCACCTCGATGCCCTTGGGCAGCACCAGATAACCGACCGCGACCCCGGACAGGAACAACGGGGTGGAGCTGCCCAGGAACAGCAGGGCGTACTTCTTTTCCTTCGCCAGCAGCCCGGGAGCCAGGAACGCCCAGAGTTGATAGAGCCAGAATGGGGCCGACATCACGAGCCCGGCGATTCCGACGATCTTGAGCGCCAGAAGCATCGGCGTGGTCACACCGATATTGACGGCCTGGGTCTCCGCTCCGGGACGGGCCGCCTTCAGCGACTCGCTCGCCACCAGGAACGGTTGCATCAGCAGGTCATACAGCTGCTGATAGAAGAACGCGCACACGATCATCGCGAGGATGACCCACAGCACGGCGACGACCAGGCGATAACGCAGTTCGGCCAGATGCTCGAACAGCGTCATGGTGCCCCCCGGCGGCACCTTGGGGGGCTTCAACCAGCTCAGGTTGACCTTGAGCCGACGCTTCTCACTCGGGGGCGCGGACACGTGGGTCAGCGGAGGTCTTCGGGGTTCTTCTCAACGGCGGGATCGGCCGGGCGAGCAACCGGCTCCGATCCGCCGGACAGCTCACTGCGCGGCTGGTCCGGCTTGGTCTCCGAGTCCTTGAGGCTCTTGGTCTCCTCCTTGAACTCCCGGATGGCGCGACCGCTGCTCCGGCCGAGGCCAGCCAGACGCGAACCACCGAACAGAAGCAGAACGACAACCAGGATGATCACCAGTTCCATCGGGCCCAGCCCGAATACCAGCGGAGTCATGCGAGTTCCTCTCCGGCAGGACCGCATCCCACCCAGTCGTGCGGACGTCCCGCGACATCCACAACTTTCATCCTACGTCCACGACCACTTGGGTCAATCGACGTGACCAGCACGTCACGCCTCGGTGAACAGTTGGTCATACAGCGCAAGCGCGGCGCCGGCCTCATCCCGGGCGGACTCGGCCGCCTCCACGGGCTCGACGACCCTTGCCTCGGGGCCGAGTCGCAACAGCAGCGCCCGGAACCAGGCCGGATCGGCGACCCGGAGCCGGATCCGCAGACCGCCCCCGGTCAGGGGCCGGGAGTCGACGATCGGGTAGTACTCCGCCACCCACGTCGCCGGCGCCGCCAGGTCGAGCGTGACCTCCTCGGCGCGGTTGAGCCGGTCGAGCCAGCCGTCCGGTGGCTCGGGTTCATCCCGATGGTCCTGCGCAGGTTCGGCGGTCAGCTCCGCCTCCGCGATGCGGTCGAGCCGGAAACTGCGCCAGCCACCGACCTGATCATCCGACCCCTCCGGTGCGTCGCTCCACGCCTCCAGATAGGCGAACCCGTCGCGCATCCGCAGGCTGTGGGGGTCGACCAGCCGCCGCGTGGTCCGGCCCCGGCTGGCCGAGTCATACGTCAGGCGCAGGCGTACGCCGGCTCCCAGCGCAGCCGCGATCGCCTCCCGGACCGGCTGGTCGGCCGCGCGTACGCCGATGCGGATCCGCTTCGCCAGACCGGCGCTCTCCCCCGCCACGGCCAGCAGCTTGGCCAGGGCGCTGTCGATGCTGGCCTGCGCCTCGGCACCCGCGATCTCGCGGAGCGTCTGCAGCCCGAGGATCAGCGGGAGCACCTCATCGGGGGTGAGTCGCAGCGGTTGCGCGAGGAATTCGGCATTGGTGAGGTGGATGACCCCCTCACCGTCGACCGCCTCCATGTCGATCTCGATCAGGTCTCCGGGCAGGAGCCCGGGCAGGCCGCACATATAGAGCACCGCGAGGTCCTTGCGGAGCTGCACCGGGGTGATCCCGAATTCCGCGGCGACCTCCTGCACCCTCACCCCGGGCCGGCGCTGCAGATAGGGCACGAGCGACAGCAGTCGCGCGACCTGGTCGGACGAGGGGCTCATGCACTCGCCTCCCCCAGGAACGCCGCCAGGTGGGCGCGGACCCGATCGCGGACATCGGCCGGCTCGAGCACGAGCACGTCCTGGCCATGCGCAGCGATCTCATCGATGAACGAATCCACGCTCACGTAGTCGACCGCCAGGACCTCGAAGCCCGCGGGGAGCCCGGAACCGTTCGGCAGGTCGGGTGCCACCGCGGGCTCACCGCGGCGTCGCAGCCACGGCGCCCGCCCCTCGCGCACGGCGAGGAGGGCCCGGCCCGCCGGTTGGCCCGGTTCGAGCCGGATGGCCAGCTGCCGGGCGTCGAGATCGTCCGGCACGACCACGGCCCCCGGCGGCCCGATCGGCTCGGGGTCGTCGGTGATGCGCAGGAGTTTGAACATGCGGGTGGCGGCGCGGTCGGTGTCGAACCCGATCAGATACCAGTTGCCCTTGTGGGACACGATCGCCCACGGATCGACGGTCCGGACGCCTGGCTTGCCGCCCCCGCCGCGCCGATAGCCGAAGCGGACCCGCCGCCCGGTGACGACGGCATCCCAGAGGGGCTCGAAGGCCGCGACCCGGGCCGTGCTCGTCGGTGCCAGCAGGCCCAGCCGATCGGTATCAGTCGGCAGCCCAGCCGCCCGCAGCTTCGCCAGCGCGACCTGCGTCGACTCGGCGAGGTTGGCTTCCTGCCACACCCGGCCCGCCATCGACACCACGGCTGCCTCACCGGCCGTGAACTCGATCGGCGGCAATTCGAAATCGCCGCGCGGGATGCGATAGCCGATCTCGTCGTCGAAGAAGGCATCGTTGGAGCCGGTCTCGACCGGCACCCCGAGCGCCCGGAGTTCGTCCTTGTCACGCTCGAACGTCCGCTCGAACGCTGCGTCGGACAGCCCGGCGTACCCCTCGACCAGCTCGCGGATCTTCTCCCGTGGCAGAAAATGGCGGGCGGCGAGCAGGCAGATCGTGAGGTTGAGGATGCGCTCGGACTTGCGAGGTGCCATGCTTCCCCCTCACGCCTGTAGCCAGGTGACAACAGCCTGCCCAGCAGGGCCAGATCGAGACCTGACGTTATCAGGAGGTGCCATGCCGACCGGGCCGAACGCGCGGGGCACGGAGTCGACGCCGTCGGCAGCCGGAGCGGGGCGCTATGCCCCCAGTCCCACCTCCGACCTCCACATCGGCAACCTGCGGACGGCCGTGCTCGCCTGGTTCTTCGCCCGCAGCACGGATCGCGACCTGTTGCTCCGCGTCGAGGATCTGGACACCGACCGGGTCCGCGCGGCCGGGGAGACCGAGGCCCGTCAGCTGGCGGACCTGGCCGCGCTGGGCCTGGACTTCGATCCCCCGCTGGTCCGCCAGTCCGACCGTCTCGACGCGTACGCCGCAGCAGTCGCCCAGCTCGGTGACCGGGTGTACGAGTGTTATTGCACCCGGCGCGAGATAGCCGAGGCCGCGAGCGCTCCGCACGCCGATGGCTTCCGGCCCTACCCGGGCACCTGCCGCGACCTCACCGACGCCGAGCGCGCCGCACGTCGCCAGTCGCGCCCCGCGGCTTTGCGGATCCGGGCCGACTCGGCCGAGGTGACCGTCACGGATGTCCTGCACGGACCGGTGACGGGCGTGGTCGACGACTTCGTGCTCCGCCGGGGCGACGGGGCGTGGGCCTACAACCTGGCGGTCGTGGTCGACGACATCGCGATGGGTGTGGACCAGGTGGTCCGGGCCGATGACCTGCTGTCGTCCGCACCTCGTCAGGCGTGGCTGACCGAACAGCTCGGCGGCCGGATTCCGGCGTACGCGCATGTCCCGCTGGTGGTGAATTCCGCCGGCGTACGCCTGGCCAAACGCGACGGCGCAGTGAGCCTGGCCGACCTCGCGGCCACGGGCCGGGACGCCACCTGGGCCCTCGCCTGGATCGCCCGCAGCCTGAACCTCGCGCAGACGGGCGAACAGGTCACTCTCGCCACTCTGCTGAGCCGATTCGACCCCGCCGATCTCCCCCTGACCCCGACGGTCTTCGAGGGCTGAGCGCGATGACCTACTGCCCCGCGGACGTATAGAGAATGTCGACGACATAGACGATGGTCTGACCCATCGCCGCATTGGGCTTGCGAGCCCCGGGGTCCTCGGGATAGGCCTTGTCGGGCGGCGCGATGATCAGCACCCGCGAGCCGACGGGCTTGTCCTTCAGCCCCTCCTGCCAGGCGGGGATCAGCGTGTTGAGCGGGCCCTGCTCGGGGGTCCCGCCATAGGTGTCCTCGACGACCTTGCCGTCCCAGGTCGTCGCCTGATAAACGGCGGTGATGACATCGGTGGGCTGCACGGGCTTGCCGCGGCCGTTGATCAGGGGCTGCACGACGAGCTGATTCGGCGCGGGCTGACCGGCGGGGATGGTCACCTTCGGCTTGGGACCGTCGAACACGACGGTCGGCAGACCCTCAGGAGGCTGGACCGCATCGCCCTCGGCCGCAGCCAGGGGCGTGGAGAGGATGTCGACGACGAAGACGAGCGTGTCACCCACCTCGATGCCGGCCTGGGGGTTGCCGCCCATGGCGTCATAACCGTCGACACCGGGCATGGCGATGAGCACGCGGCTGCCGACCCGCTGGCCCTCGAGGCCCTTCTTGAAGCCGGGCACGACCTGGTCGAGCGGGAAGGCGATGGGCTGGGCGGTCCAGGATTCGTCGAAGACCTGACCGGTGCGGCCGTTCATGCCGATGTAGTGCACCTCGACGGTCCCGTTCTCGGGCACCACGGCACCCTCACCGGGAAGGATGACCTTGTTGCGGGTCTCGTCGACGCCCCACGGGGCGGGCACGGTGAACTCCGGAGCCTCGTTCGCGGCACCCTCGACGACAATGCCATCGAGATTGTTCGACGGCGTGACCGCGGCCGGTTCCGGGGTGGCTTCCGGCGTCGCAGCAGGCGTGGCACCGGGAGTCTCGGCCGGCGAGGTCGCAGTGGGCGTCGCCGCAGGATCCGGCTGGTCGGAGCCGCAGGCGGACAGGGCGAGCAGTGCGACGGCCAGCGTGGCGGGCACGACGGCGCGGAGGCGACGATTCACGATCTGGGCTTTCGGTTCTGTGGCACGCTTCTGGCTATTGCTTCGGAAACGGCAGGGCCGGGTCCAGCCTGCCACGCTACCCGAAAACATCCTGCCGACCGGCGCACGTTCACGGGCGTGGCCGGCGCCGATCTGCGCCGGAGGGCTCCCCGGAAAGCCGGTCCAGGAGGGTGTCGACCCGCTCGTCGACTGCGAGGAACGGGTCCTTGCAGAGGATCGGGGCGTACAGCTCGTCCTGATCATGACCCGCAAGCAGGCCGCCGTCCGGCGGGCGCCAACTGCGCGGCGGGGGCTCGTTCACCTTCAGCGTCGTCCAGTCGACCGTGTAGTCCACGCCCGCCGCCTGGGCCGCCTCGACGAACGCGCCGCGCAACCGTGCCCGCGTGGTCTGCGGAGGCGTCTCGGCGGCTTGTTCGACCGCCGCGTCGTCCACGACCCGGCTCACGGAGCCCCGCGCCTCGAGGAGGGTGAAGAGTCCGCGGCCCGGCTGGATGTCGTGGTACGCCAGGTCGAGCTGCTGGATGCGGGGATCCGACCAGGCCAGCCCTGCACGGTCGGCATAACGCCGCAGGAGCTTGAGCTTGATCGCCCAGTCGATATCGGCCTCGAGCGGGGTGGTGTCCTTGGCCCCCAGCGCCTCCAGCACGCGCTGCCACATCGCCAGCACAGCGGCCAGTTCCGGCCCGGGATCGCCATGCTGCTCGACCAGATCGAGCGCACCCTGGAGATAGGCCTGCTGGAGTTGCAGCCCGGTGATCGTCCGACCGGTGGCCAGGGTGGCCTCGGCCCGCCCGAACGGGTCCCGCGAGAGGTCGCGGACGGCCTTGATCGGATTCTCCAGGGCGAGGTTGCGCAGCGCGCGGCCGGATTCGATCAGGCGCAGCACGAGTTCGGTGGTGCCGACCTTGAGCCACGTCGAAGTCTCGGACACGTTCGAGTCGCCGACGATGACATGGAGCCGGCGGAATCGGCCCGGATCGGCGTGCGGCTCATCGCGCGTGTTGATCATGGGCCGCATCCGGGTGGTCGCCGACGACACCCCGTCCCACATGTGCTCGGCTCGCTGGGAGACCCGGAAGTCGCCGTTCGGCATGACCTTGCCGGCACCGCAGATCAGCTGGCGGGAGACGAGGAAGGGCACGAGCACCGAGGTGATCGGGGCCAGCTCACGGGTGCGGCCGATCAGGTAGTTCTCGTGGCAGCCATAGGAGTTCCCATGGGAGTCGGTGTTGTTCTTGAACAGATAGAGCTCGCCGTGGATGTCCTCGGTGGCCAGCCGCTGGGTCGCGCTGTCGGCCAGCCGCCGGAAGATGAGTTCCCCGGCGCGGTCGTGCGCAATTATTTCGGTGAGATCGTCACACTCGGCGGTCGCGTACTCCGGATGGGATCCCACATCCAGATAGATCCGGGAGCCGTTGCCGAGGAACACATTGCTCGAGCGCCCCCAGGCGACGACGTCCTTGAACAGGTGGCGCGCGGCCTCGTCGGCGCTCAGTCGTCGCTGCCCCTGCGAGTGGAACGTGACCCCGAACTCGGTTTCGAGCCCATAGATCCGACGGGTCAGGAACGGCAACTCCATGTGGGCCTCCTGCTCACACGCCGGGAACCGACCTCGGGGGTCGTGGCCCCGAGGCTACAGCTTGGCCGCGTCCAGCAAGGCGCCAAGTTCGTCGCGCGTGAGTTCGCGGGTCTCCCCGATCGGCAGAGTGCCGAGCCGGATGGGACCGAAGCTGATGCGGGACAGCTTGCTGACCGGAAATCCGACCGCATCCATCATGCGCCGCACGACCCGGTTGGCACCCGAATGCAGTGTCACCTGCACCAGGGTGCGGTCGTTGCCCCGCGTCACGAGCTTCACCTTGTCGGCCTTCACGAAGCCGTCGTCCAGGGTCACGCCCTTCTCCAGCCGCTTCAGCGCATGGTTGTCCATCACACCGTCGACATCGGCCAGGTAGGTCTTCGACACCTCATAGGACGGGTGTGACAGGCGTTGGGCCAGGTCACCGTCGTTGGTCATCAACAGCAGACCGGTGGTCTCGAAATCGAGTCGCCCGACGTGGAACAGCCGCGGCACATTGCGGGGCAGATACTCCGTGAGCGTCGGTCGGCCCTCCGGATCCTCCATGGTGGAGATGACGCCCTTGGGCTTGTTCAGCGCGAGATAGACGTGACGGCGGGGCGCCGGGATGCGGGACCCGTCCACGCGGATGTGGTCGCGTTCGGGGTCGACGCGGACTCCCTGCTCGGTCACGGGCTTGCCGTTGACCTCCACGCGCCCTTCGGCGATGAGGATCTCGGCCGCACGCCGCGAGGCAACACCGGCCTGCGCCAGCACCTTCTGCAGGCGTACGCCCTCTTCGGCTTCAGTCATTGTCATCCCTTGTCGTGTGGGTGTCGTCGGGGGTGTTCGTCGTCGTCGGTTCGTCCGAATCGCCCGCAGGTCCGGCGTCCGGGCTGTCCGCGGGTTCGTCGGGCTCGGCGTCCGGATCAGTCAGGTCGGCTTCGGCTGCGGTCCGCGCCAGTTCGGCCTCGAGGTCGAGGGCATCGGGCAGGTGCGGTGCCAGCGGTGGCAGATCGGCGAGCGATTCGAGCCCCATCTTCTCGCAGAACAGCGCCGTGGTCACAAACAGCGTTGCGCCGCTGTGTTCGTCCGCCCCCGATTCGGCGATGAGTCCTCGCGCCGTCAGCGTGCGGATCACCCCATCCACGCTCACCCCGCGGACCGCGGAGACGCGGGCCCGGGAGATGGGCTGGAGGTACGCCACCACCGCCAACGTCTCGAGCGCGGCCTGGGAAAGGTTGGCATGCCGACCGTCGATGACCCATCGCGAGATCAGTCCGGCGTGCTCGGCCCGGGTGTAATAGCGCCAACCGCCGGCCAGGTGGCGCAGTTCGAATCCGCGGCGGGTGCGGTCATAGAAGGCTGCCAGTTCGGCCAGAGTGGCCGTGACCCGATCGAGGGGCTCCCGGACCGCCTCTGCCAACACGACCGCCGCCACCGGTTCCTCGGCCATGAGCAGCAGGGCCTCGAGCGCCCCCGAGAGCTCGTCATCGCCGAGCGGCTCCTCCGGAAGCATCTCGGGCTCGGGCTGCCCGGCGCGCGTGCGGTTGTCACTCATGCGTCGATTCCCCTGTCGTCACTGTCATCGTCGCCCCGTCGCTGCTGTCCACGTCACCGTTGTCCCCGTTGCTGCTGGCGCTGTCGGCGCTTTCACCCTCACCCACCGCCTCATCGAACTCGGCCGAGATGTCCAGGTCACCGGCCTCGGACCCGGTCCACCTGACCACGAGCTCGCCCAACGGCGCGGGCTGCTCGAAGGTGACCGCCTTCTCGCGGAACAGCTCCAACAACGCCAGGAAGCGGCACACCGTCGTGAGCCGGTCGGGCGAGTCTGCGATCAGCGCCCGAAAGGTGACGGCACGCTCGAGGCGCAGTCGGCCGACAACGAGGTCGGCCTGATCGCGGACCGAGACCATCGGCGCGTGCAGGTGGCGCAGGGACACCCCGACGGGCTGTTTCGGCACCATCGCAGCGGCGGCGAGACGAGCCAGGTCGTCGACGCTCGCCCGGATCCGGACCTCCGGCAGGAGTCGTGCGAATTGAGCCTCGAGCCCGCCCGGGCGGGCGTACCGTCCCGACTCGGCCGCGAGCACGTCCCGAATCCAGGCGGACACCTCTTTGAAGGCGCGATATTGCAGCAACCGGGCGAAAAGCAGGTCGCGGGCCTCGAGCAGTTCGAGGTCTTCCTCGCCCTCGACTTCGCCGCCGGGAATCAGCCGCGCGGCTTTGAGGTCGAGCAGGGTGGCCGCCACCACGAGGAAGTGGCTGGTCTGTTCGAGATCCCAGTCGTCACCGGCGGCCTTGATGTGAGCGATGAACTCATCGGTCACCCGAGACAGGGCGACCTCGGTGATATCGAGTTCGTGTTTCGCGATGAGCTGGAGGAGCAGGTCGAAGGGGCCGGAGAAGTTGTCCAGCTGCAGCGTGAACGCCGGCGGCTGACTGCGTTCCGGCTCAGGCACAGGGGCGTCCCGGGCGGGGGTCGCCCTGTCGGTCACGATTCGCCGAGTCGGCGCAAGAGCTCGGCGTCGGGCCCGCGGGCCTCGAGGTCGTCCAGGGCGGCGGCGACAGCCTCACGGACGATGCGGCCCCGGTCGAACGACAGTCCGTGTTCGGCGCGGAGGGTCAACCGCGCCTGCTCCAGACGGACGAGTTCGGCCCGGCTGACATAGACGGTGATCTTGTCGTCGTGGCGCACTCGACCCGTGCCGCGGGAGTTGCCGGAGTCCGGCTGCGTCGTGCGGTCGGCGGGATCGGTTCCGCGCAGAACGTCGGGCGAACCGGGCATGGTCACCTTGCGGGGCATCGAAGCAAAACCTCCCGGGCCAGGGAACGATAGGCCTCGGCTCCGGGTGAAGACGAGGCATAGGTGGTGATCGGCTCCCCGGCGACCGTCGTCTCCGGGAATTTCACCGTGCGTCGGATAACGGTGTGGAACACATCATCACCGAACGCCTGCACGACGCGCTCAAGGACCTCGCGGCTGTGCAGAGTTCGTGAATCATACATCGTGCCCAAAATTCCGGTGATCTTGAGCTTCGGATTCAATCGTTCCTGCACCTTGGTAATCGTATCCGTGAGCAAGGCAATTCCGCGAAGTGCGAAGAATTCGCATTCGAGCGGCATGATCACGCCGTCGGCAGCCGTCAGGGCGTTGATGGTCAGCAAACCCAACGAGGGCGCACAATCGATCAGGATCACGTCGTAGCGATCCTTCACACGGTCGAGCACGCGGCTGAGGACCTGTTCGCGGGCCACCTCGGACACGAGCTGCAACTCGGCGGCGGAGAGGTCGATGTTGGACGGCAGGATGTCCATCCCCTCGACGACGGTCTCATCGATCACCTCGTCGACCGTCGTGTCACGGGTCAGGAGGAGGTTGTAGACGCTGAGCTCGAGGGTGTGCGGGTTGATGCCGAGCCCCACGGAGAGCGAGCCCTGCGGGTCGAAATCGACGAGCAGCACCTTGCGCCCGGTTTCGGCGAGCGCCGCTCCGAGATTGATCGTGGTGGTCGTCTTGCCGACGCCGCCCTTCTGGTTGCACATGGCCAGCACCAGCGCGTGCTTGGGGCCGGGGGCGGGCGGAGTGGGCTCGGGAAGGTCGGGCCAGGGCCGGCCGGTCGGACCCAGTTCCGGGGTCGGCTGGGCGGCCTTCCGCTCGAGGTCGAAGAGGGCACCGTCCGCCACGGTCGTCGTGGCCTGCGGCTGGTCCTGCTCGCCTGCTTGCACGCTGGTCCTTCCGTCGGCGCTCCGGGATGAGAATCCGGGTTCGGTCGAGCCTAGTATGCCCGTGGGTGCGCGGTCAGATATGTCTCACGCAGGTGATCCACCGTGACCATCGTATAGATCTGTGTCGTCGTCACCGAAGCGTGCCCAAGCAGTTCCTGCACGACGCGGACGTCCGCCCCGCCGTCGAGCAGATGGGTCGCATAGCTATGGCGCAGCGTGTGGGGGGACAGCTCGACGCCGGGGACCGCAGTCTCGGCGTACGCAGTGATTCTGGCCCACGCACTCTGGCGCGACAGCCGTCCGCCGCGGGCGTTCACGAACAGGGCGGGCGTCGAGCCGCGGATCGCGAAATGCTCCCGGCCACGGACGAGCCACGCGTCGATGGCGGCGCGGGCATAGCTGCCGAGCGGGACGATGCGTTCCTTGTCGCCCTTTCCGATCAGCCGCAGGCCGGCTGCGGGGTCGGCGTCGGCGCCGACCAGGGACAGGACATCGTCGACATCGAGGTCAAGCACCTCGGAGATCCGGGCGCCGGTGCCGTAGAGCAGCTCGAGGAGCGCCGCATCGCGGACGCCCTCGGGCATGGTCGGGTCCGGGGCGGCGAGCAGGGCCTGCACCTGGTCGAGGGACAGCGCCTTGGGCAGGCGCTTGCCCTGCCGGGCCGGCTTGATGTCGACGGCCGGATCACCGGCGGTGAGGCCCTCTTCGATCCCGAACCGGTGCAGGCTGCGGATGGCGACCGTGGCCCTGGCCACGCTGGCGGGTGCGAGCCGTTCGCCGAGGGTGACGGCGTACGCCGTGATGTCCGCCGGGGTCACCCGGTCGGCCTCGACGATGCCGCGGTCGGCAAGGAACTCGCCGTAACGGGTCAGGTCACGCCGATAGGCGCTCAGAGTGTGGGGCGACATGCCCCGCTCGACCTGCAGATGGTCGAGAAAGTTCGTGACGAGCCCGTCAATCCCGAGTGCAACCATGAGCGTCCGGGATGGGGTCGGCGGCGGCGCGCGTACGCTCCAGCTGCGTCCGGGCGGGCCACGGCGCATCGGGAGCCCGCAGCATGTCCTCGCGACCGCGGACCGCGGCGTACGCCAGCACGCCGGCCACGAGCGACGGGCTCTGCAACTTCCCGGTGAGGATGCCGTCCAGGAGGTCCTGGAACGGGACGCGCAGCACCTCCATGTGGGCTTCCTCGCCCTCGGCCTCGAAGCCGTCGGGAGCCTCCGCCGCGCTCAGGCCGCGGGCGAGGTAGATCCGGATGGATTCGTTGACCCCACCGGGAGTGGTGAGAACGTCGACCAGCACGCGCCAGTGCTCGGCCGCGAGTCCGGCCTCCTCGGCCAGTTCGCGCTTGGCCGCCGCGAGCGGTTCCTCCCCCTCGGCGTCGAGCAGTCCCGCGGGCGGTTCGATGAGCCGGAATCCGACCGGGTGCCGATACTGGGCGACCACGATGATGTGCTCGTCGTCGTCGACCGCGATCACGCCCACCGCACCGGTGTGATCGACGAAGTCGCGTCGCATCGTGTCCCCGGAAGGCGTGACCACCTCATCGCTCAGATAGTCGAAGAGGCGCCCCTCCCCCAGCACGCGGCGCGACTTCACGGCCCACACCTCAGGGGTGTCGGCCGGCTGGGTCCGGACCGGAATGCGACTCGGTTCAGTCATGCGACGCATCCTGCTCGGGAGCCTCCGCCGCGCCGGTGTCGACATCCTCGTCCTCGAACAGGCGCGCGCTGCTCTGGTGGCGCAGCGCTGCCCGGATGAGGCCCGTGAACAGCGGGTGGGCCTTGGTCGGGCGCGACTTGTATTCGGGATGGGCCTGGGTCCCCACATAGTAGGGATGCGTCTCCGCCGGGAGTTCGACGAACTCGACGAGGGTGCCGTCGGGGCTGGTGCCCGAGATGACCAGCCCTGCCTTCTCGAGCTTCGGCCGATAGCTGTTGTTGACCTCGTAGCGGTGCCGGTGGCGCTCGGTGACCTGGTGGACTCCATAGGCGCTCGCCGCGACCGATCCGCGGGTCAGTTCGGCCGGATAGGAGCCCAGGCGCATCGTGCCGCCGAGGTCGCCCTCCCCCGCCACAATCTCGACCTGTTCGGCCATGGTCGCGATGACGGGGTGCTCGGTCTCGGGGTCGAACTCGGTCGAAGCCGCACCGGCGAGGTCGAGGACGTTCCGGGCGTACTCGATCACCATGCACTGCAGGCCCAGGCACAGCCCGAGCGTGGGAAGGCGGTTCTCGCGCGCATACCGCAGCGCGCCGAGCTTGCCCTCGACCCCGCGGATGCCGAACCCGCCCGGCACACAGATCCCGTCGACATCGCCCAGGTTGTGGCGGGCCCCCTCGGGCGTCTCGCACTCGTCCGAAGCCACCCAGCGGACGTGCACCTTCGCCCGTGCGGCGAAACCGCCGGCCCGCAGCGCCTCGGCGACCGAGAGGTAGGCGTCGGGCAGGTCGATGTACTTCCCCACCAGCGCGATCGTCACCTCATCGGTCGGATGGTGGACGCGCTCGAGCAGGTCGTTCCAGCTGGTCCAGTCGACGTCGCGGAACGGCAGGTCGAGCTTGCGGACGACATAGGCATCGAGGCCCTCGCGGTGGAGCACCTTCGGAATGTCATAGATGCTCGGGGCGTCGAGGCACGAGATGACGGCCTCCTCCTCGACGTCACACATGAGCGCGATCTTGCGCTTGATGCCGTCGGGCAGGTCGCGGTCGGCGCGGCACACGATCGCATCGGGCTGGATGCCGACCTGACGGAGCTGGGCCACCGAGTGCTGCGTGGGCTTGGTCTTCAACTCCTTCGACGGGCCGATGTAGGGCACCAGCGACACGTGCAGGAAGAAGCAGTTCTCCTTGCCGACATCGCGGCGGACCTGGCGCGCGGCCTCGAGGAACGGCAGCGATTCGATGTCACCGACGGTGCCGCCGATCTCGTGCAGCACCACGTCCACGTTGCCCGTGGCCATGGCGAGCATCTCGTCCTTGATCTCGTTGGTGATGTGCGGAATCACCTGCACGGTGTCGCCGAGATAGTCGCCGCGGCGCTCCTTGGTGATCACCTGCGAATAGACCTTGCCGGTCGTCACATTGGCGTCGGCGTTGAGGTTCACATCGAGGAATCGCTCATAGTGGCCGATGTCCAAGTCGGTCTCCGCACCATCCTCGGTGACGAAAACCTCACCGTGCTGGAACGGGTTCATCGTGCCCGGATCGACGTTCAGATAGGGATCCAGCTTCTGCATCGTGACCCGCAGGCCCCGGGCGATCAGCAAGCTCCCTAGGCTCGAGGCAGTCAGTCCTTTGCCGAGCGAGGAGGCGACGCCTCCGGTCACGAATACGTGCTTGGTCCTCTTGGCGCTTCCCACGGGTTTTCACCCTATCCCAGAATCCGAATCCGAGACACCTCGGCGTGAGTCGAGACGCCTGCTGGAGCAGACGTCTCGGTGCACGACGTGGTGTCTCGGCGCACGGGGCGCGATTCAGGCGCGTTTTCCGAGCTCACGGAGCTCGCGCGCATGGGCCAGGGCCGTGTCGGAATCCTCCAGGCCGGCCATCATGCGGGCCAGCTCGGCGAGACGCTCGTCGTCGTCGAGGCGGTGTACGCCGGAGGTGGTGATCTGACCGTCGGAGGCCTTGCGGACGAGGAGGTGCCGGTCGGCGAAGGCTGCGACCTGGGCCAGGTGGGTGACGACGATGACCTGGGCATGCCGCGACAGGCGGGCCAGCCGGCGGCCGATCTCGATGGCGACCGCGCCGCCGACACCGGAGTCGACCTCGTCGAACACGAACGTGCCCGTGCCCGATCCCTCGGCGAGCACGACCTCGAGCGCGAGCCGGATGCGGGAGAGTTCGCCACCGGACGCCACCTTGCCGATGGGCCGTGGCGTCGAGCCGGGGTTGGCGGTGAACTGCAGGACCACTTGTTCGGCTCCGTGGGGGCCGGGCTCGGGCAGGGGTTCGAGGGTGAAGGCGAGTCGCGCGTGGGGCATGGCCAGGGCGGCGAGTTCCCCGGCGACCGCTTCCGCGAGCCGGTCCGCGGCCTCGCTGCGGTGTTCGGTGATCGTCGCGGATCGGGACAGGAGCGCCTCGTCCAGCTGAGCCACCCGCGCTGCGAGCTCCTCGATGCGATCGTCGCCCGCGACCAGGTCGCCCAGGCGGGCCGCCGAGGACTGGGCCCAGGCGAGCACTTCGTCCACGGTCTCGCCGTACTTCCGGGTCAGCCCCTGCAGCGCCGCGCGGCGTTCGGCGATCCATTCGAGGCGCGCCGGGTCGGCGGCCAGGTCCGACAGATAGGAGGCGACATCCTGCGACAGTTCCTGGGCCAGCACCTGCAGGTCTGCCGCCCGGGTCGCGAACGACTCGAGAGCCGGGTCGAGATCCGCACCGTCCGCCAGCGACTTGCGGGCCACCGCCGCCGCGGTCAGCGCCGACCCGGCGTCGATGCTGTCCTCGTCGCCGGCCAGGGCGACCAGGGCGGTGTGGGCGGCGAGCCGCAGGTCGTCGACCGCCTGGAGCTTCTCGGCCTCCTCCGCCAGCGCGACATCTTCGCCCGCCTGCGGATCGACCTGCTCGATCTCGTTGAGCCCGAACTGCAGCAGGTCCGCCTCACGCGCCCGTTCCCGGGCGTGATCGCGCAGCTCGGCCAACTCGGCGCGGGCCGCCTGGCGTTCGGTCCAGTCGGCACGATAGGCCGCCAGTTCGCCTGCGAGCCCGGCCCCGGCGTACCGGTCCAGGATCTCCCTCTGCCGCTCCGGCGCGGCGAGTTTGAGCTGTTCGGACTGGCCGTGAATGACGACGAGCTCGCCGGTGACGTCGGCGGCGACGGCGACGGGTACGCCCGCTCCCCCGACAAAACAGCGCGAGCGGGTTCCGGTGAGCTGCCGAGCAACGAGGAGGCTGTCGTCCTCCACGTCACCGCCGGCCTCTCCGACGCGATCCACGACGTCAGCGGTGAGGTCGGCGAAGACACCCTCGACGCGGGCCCGATCGGCGCCCCTTCTGATTGCTCCGGAGTCGGCCCGTCCGCCGAGGAGCAGCCCGAGGCTGGTGACGATCATGGTCTTGCCGGCACCGGTCTCACCGGTCACGGCCGTGAACCCGGCCGCGGGTTCGAGCACGGCCGACTCGATCACACCGAGGTCGGCAATCCTGAGTTCGCTGATCACGGCCGGCGCTGCTCCGCTGCGCCGCGCCAGCCCTCGACACGAAGGCCGAACTTGCGGACGAGCCGGTCACTGAACGGCGCCATGCTCAGTCGCGCCATGCGCAGCCGGTGGGCGCCCGCGGACACCTCGATCTCCATGCCGCCCGACAGGTCGACGCTGCGCCGGCCGTCGCACCAGACCACTCCGGCATTTCCGCTGTAGTCGATGAGTTGGGCTGTGACCGTCGATTGCGGGCCGAGGACCATCGAGCGGGCGAACAGGGCATGCGCGCTGAGCGGCACCACGAGCAGGGCGTCGAGTTCGGGCCAGATCACCGGACCTCCCGCCGAGAACGTGTACGCCGTTGAGCCGGTCGGCGTCGCCACGAGGACCCCGTCGCAGGCCCAGCGGTGCAGCGGGCGGTTGTCGGCGGCGATGAGGAGTTCGAGCATGCGTTCGCGCGCGGCCTTCTCCATCGAGACCTCGTTGACGGCGAAGGACTTCCAGATCACCCGGCCGCCGGCACGAGCGGGCTTGTCCCGCACGACCACGTCGATCGTGAAACGTTCCTCGACGGTCCAGCTGCGGGTGATGACGTGCTCGACGACCTGGTCGATCTCCCAGGATTCCGCCTCGGCAAGGAACCCGACGTGCCCGAGGTTGACCCCGAGCAGGGGCACATCGCTCTGCAGTGTCCACTCCGCTCCCCGCAGGATCGTGCCATCGCCGCCGAAGACGACCGCGAGCTCCAGCCCGGCGGTGTCCTCGAGATCGAGTTCACGGACGAGGAGGCCGTTCAGCGCTGTCGTGCCGATGTCCTCGATGTCCGCAGAGGGCAGGAGGCTCGTGATCCCGACCGCGGACATCCCGGTCATGAAGCGACACGCGGCAGCGACGGCCTCGGGACGGCGGGTGTGGGTCAGGACGGCCACCTGACGAGGTTCGTCCGGGGTGCTCACGGGGCTCAGCATAGGTGAGTCCGCCGCAGATGGATGAAGGTCTCCACGTTCCCCGCCGGCCCCGGGAGTGTGCTCTCGACGGTGGCGATACACGTCCAGCCCAGGGCCGCGGCGGCGTCGGTCACCCGGGTGACGGCCTGTGCTCGATGGGCCGGGTCGCGCACCACACCGCCCTTGCCGAGCAGTTCGCGGCCCACCTCGAATTGGGGTTTCACCATGAGCAGGGCTTCCCCGTGCTCGTCGAGCACCCCGAGCATCGGCTCCAGCAGGAGCGTGAGTGAGATGAAGGACACATCGGACACGACCAGGTCGACGGGCCGGCCGTCGACGTGGTCGAGAGTGAGGTCCCGCAGATTGGTCTGCTCGTGCACGACCACCCGCGGGTCGCTGCGGAGTTCGGGGGCGAGTTGGTCGGTGCCCACGTCCACCGCATAGACACGCGTCGCGCCGTTGCGCAGCAGGACCTGGGTGAATCCTCCGGTCGACGAGCCCGCATCCAGGACGCGCGCCGGAACGGAGACCGACAGCTCTGTCAGAGCGCCCAGCAGCTTGTGGGCCGCCCGAGAGACCCAACCTTCGTCGTCGACCGCAAGAGAGGTTTCCTCGGTGACAGGGAGGGCTGGTTTGGTGACGGGTACGCCATCCACCCGCACCCGGCCCTGTCGAATGAGTTGTGCCGCCTGGTTGCGGGATCGGGCGAGCCCGGCAGCCACCAGGGCCTGATCCAATCTGTTCACCGAGGCGAATCAGCCTGTCGAGCCCGGTCGAGCGTACTGTCCAGCACCTCCAGCACGGCCGTCAGGCGGGCATGGTGCTGGTCCAGAGGGAGTTCCGGGAGGTCGGCCTCGAGGTCGGCGATAGCCCGCTCGATCTCGGGGTGGGTCGGATCCTGCGCCGGGAGCTGGTCCGCGTCCTCGGCCGGTCGGGGCGCAGAATCCCCGCCCGGTGGCGCTGGAGCGGGGACAGGACGGGCCCCGGGCGGCGGCCCGGGGACCGGGTTGGTCACGACTGGGCGCCGCTACCGGGAGCCTTCTTGGCCGGAGCCTTGCGGGCGGCCGGGGCCTTCTTGGCAGCGGTCGTCGTTGCGGGGGCCTTCTTGGCCGCAGTCGTCGATGCGGGAGCCTTCTTGGCAGCAGTCGTCGATGCGGGAGCCTTCTTGGCCGCAGTCGTCGATGCGGGAGCCTTCTTGGCCGGAGCCCGCTTGGCCGGAGCCTTTTTCGCCGGGGCTGCAGCGGCCTTGGCAGGTTCGACGGCCTTGGCGGGGGCGGACTTCGCGGGCTCGGCGGCCTTGGCCGGGGCTGCAGCAGCCTTCGCAGGTTCGGCGGCCTTGGCCGGGGCGGACTTCGCGGGCTCAGCAGCCTTGGCCGGGGCAGCAGCGGCGGACTTCGCGGGAGCAGCAGCCTTGGCGGGTTCCTCCTTCGTCGGCTCGGCCTTGGCGGGCTCAGCAGCCTTGGCGGGCTCAGCAGCCTTGGCGGGAGCGGCGGCAGCGGCCTTCGCCGGCGCCGCAGCCTTGGCGGGCTCCTCCTTCGTCGGCTCGGCCTTGGCGGGCTCGGCAGCCTTGGCGGCGGGGCTGATCGGGGCCTTGTCCTCGTCGGCAGAGGCCAGTCCGAACATCGACGAGGCCATGCCCATGCGCTCGAGGCTTGCCTGGACCTCGCCCTGGATCATCTCGCGCATCATCTTGTATTGCGCTTCCTGCGCCGCGATCATCTGCTCCGAGAGCTCATGAACCATGTCGGCCGCGGGCTCCATGCCGGCCTGGATGAGGATGTTGCGCGCCATCGCGGTGGCGTTGCGCTGGGTGATCCGGGTGGCGCCGTTGACGGCATCCATATATTTCTGCAGTACCTCGAGCAACACCGGCTTTTCCTCCCAGTTGGTTCGTTTGGGTCGACACGCTAGCGAAACGGCTGGCCAGACGGGAGTCCGGCGCTCCGAAAGCGGTGAGATGGCGGCGAATGACGCCCGCCGCTCACCTGGATCAGGCTGGGCTCAGGGAACCAGATCGAGGACCGCGAGCGCTTCGGCAAGTCCCGGTTCCTCGACGTCGGACCCGGGCTCCGCCAGGGCAAGCATGGCGCGCAGGGCGTCGAGCTGACTCTCGGCGCCCGGGCCGGAGCTCACCTGCCACCCGGTTGTCGCCCGGCTGACGGAAGACTGCCCACACGTGGCCGAGTCCCCGTTCACCGTCACGTCCGCAGCCGGGGCCAGGAGCGCCCGGAGGTCCCAGCCGATATGGGTGGGCCTGTTCACGGCTGCGATGGCATCGGCCTTGCCATGGGCACCGCTGAGCACCAGGAGACTGTCCATGCCGACGGCTGCCGCGCCATCGATATCAGTGTCGATCCGGTCGCCCACAAAGAGGGGGTGGGTTGCTGCCAGGCGGTTCACCGTCTCGGTCAGCAAGGGAGTGAACGGCTTGCCGGCCACCAGCGGATCGACCGACACCGCGTTGCGCAGGGCTCCGATCTGCGCACCGGCCCCGGGCACGAGCCCGAGATCAGTGGGCCGGGTCGAGTCAAGATTGGTGGCGACCCAGACGGCTCCGGCCTGGATGGCGTACGCCGCCTGGTTGATCAGCTCCCACGGCAAGTGCGGGTGATACCCCTGGATGACCGCAGCCACCGGCTCCTCGACTGACGAGACAGGGGTCAGGCCGACCCGGCGTACCTCCTCGATCAGCGCCTCGGTGCCCACCACCAGCACGCGCGACTCGGCCGGCACCCGCTCGGCCAGGAGTCGGGCCCCGGCCTGTGAGGACACAACGACATCCTCGAGACCGGCCCGGATTCCGAGCTCGTTCAGGTGATCGACGACGACCTGGGGGGCGCGGGCCGCGTTGTTGGTGACGAACCCGATCCGCGTACCCCGCTCACGCAGCGAAGCGAGGCCCTCGACCGCGCCCGGAACCGCTACGGGCCCCAGATAGACGACGCCGTCCAGATCGAACAGCGCCGCGTCATACGCGTCGATCAGCGCGCTCACATGTCCTCCGTCTTGTCGTCCTGATCGGTGTCTTCGTGATCGTCGGCGACCTCGGCCTCGTCCCCAACCGAGTCGTCCTCATCCGAGTCATCCGCATCCGAGTCGTCGAACTCATCGTCCTCGAACTCGTCACCGACGTCAGAATCTTCGTCAGATTCCTCGTCGTCGGATTCCTCGTCGTCGAAGTCCTCCTCCTCCTCGAAGTCCTCCTCGAAGTCATCGTCTTCGGAGTCATCGCGGTCGGGATCGTCGGCAAGGAGATCCAGCTCGTCCTCGTCCTCGTCATCGCCGAAATCGAGGACCAGTCCGTCGAGCTCGGCGATGCGGTCGTCAGCACCCGTGACACCGTCGCGATCGAGTTTCGCCGCTGCCGAGAACCAGTCCCGGGCCTGATCCACTTCGCCGCGGTTGACGAGCAGATCAGCGTACGCGTAACGCAACCGCGCCTTGCTCGTGTCGTTCAGCGCGCGGGCGTGCTGGGTTTCGCGGATCTTCCGCTCGAGCAATCGCAGCGCCTCGGCCTCCTGGCCCAGATCGGCCCGGGCTCCCGCCTCGACCATGCACATCTCGATCGCGGTGGCCTGATCCATGCGGGCACCGGCAGCTTCCTTCGCGATCCGAAGGGCCTCCTCGGGCTTGCCCAGCGCACGCTCACAGTCCGCGATAACCGGAAGGTATTCGTCGCCCCCGCTCATCCGCCGCAGCGCGCGGTAGTCGGTGAGTGCCGCCTGATATTCGCCGGCCGCGTACGCCGTTTCGGCGACAGCCGCTCGCACGATCGGGAGCCGCGCCGCGAGGCGCCGAGCCACCTTCGCCTGGGCGTACGCTCCCTCCGGATCCTCCTCCAGCATGGTGCCGGCAGCAAGCAGCCGGAGACCGACCTTGTCGGCGATTTCGGGAGGCAGCCCCCGCAACTCCGCCTTCATGCCTCGAGGCAACTCCCGCAGGTCCAGGCCGTCGGGAAGGATGGGGTCGCGTTCCCCGTCGGTACGCCGCGGCCCCCGGTCATCGCGCGGACCCCGCTGGTCCCGGTCATCACGACGGTCCCAGCCGCCACGGCCGGAATCACGTCGGTCGCCGAAGCGGTCATTTCCGGGCCGGTCACCGCCACGGTCTCCCCCACGCCGATCCTCGTCCCTGCGCTGCCAGCTCCCACCGGACCGATCATCCCTGCGGTCGCCCCGCCCACCGAAAGAGCCTCGTCCGTCATCACGCCCACCGGATCCACGTCGGTCATCACGCCCACCGAAGGATCCGCGACGGTCATCACGCCCACCGAAGGATCCGCGACGGTCATCTCGTCCACCGAACCCGGATCCGCGCCGATCGTCCCGATCGCCGAAAGAGCTCCGTCGGTCATTACGCCCACCAAACGAACCGCGACGGTCATCCCGCCCGCCGAACGAACCGCGACGGTCGTCGCTGCGGTCATCACGACCCCGAAAACCGCCACCGCCGCCATCACGACGATCATCCCGACCCCGGAATCCGCCACCGCCGCCATCACGACGATCATCACGACGCCGATCGTCCCGATCGCCGAAAGAGCTCCGTCGATCATCTCGTCCACCAAAGGAACCGCGCCGGTCATCCCGCCCGCCGAACGAACCGCGACGGTCGTCGCTGCGGTCATTACGACCCCGAGAACCGCCCCCATCGCGACGATCATCGCGACCCCGGAAGCCACCTTCGCGGCGTTCCCGGTTGTCGCCACCTCGTCGATCCTGCCAATCGCCACGGCCACCTGCCTGGCGCCGATCGCCGCCACTCCAGCGGTCACGGCGATTGCCGCGGTCGTCGGAGTAGCCTCCTCGACGCTCATCGGAAGAGCCACTGCGCCGGTCGTCGGAATACCCGCCTCGTCGATCCCGGTTGTCCCGGTCGCCCTCGGAGCGTCGGAACCCTCCGCCGCCCTGGCCACCGGGCCGGCCGCCCGAGTCACGTCGGAAGCCACCGCCGGAGCGGAAACCGCCCCCGTCGTTCCGTCCGCCAGAGCCTCCACCAGACCGGAATCCGCCTCCGCCGCCGCCGCGGGAATCACCGCCGAAGCCTCGGCGGTCGCCGTCTCGACGTTGTCCTCGGTGTCCGGAGCCCTCGTTGTCCTGGGGGCCTTGCTCGCGATCGTTGTCTGGCACTACCCAATCGTGCCTGCCTGGGCAGCCGCGCGCAAAGCTGGCCACGCCCTGGGCACAATGCCCGCCCGGAGCAATGGCGTGCCTCACCGACGGGTCTCATCTCCACCTCATGTTTGTCAGTTACGGTCACGAGATGCGATCCCTTCTCACCCCTCGCGCTTGGTGGCGCATGCTCGAAGTCCCCCTGCAACGCGTCTTAGGAGTTGGAGTCGGGATCGCGGCCAGCCTGGGGGCCGTGTCGTGGATCGTCTATATGTGGGGCGTACTACGACGCCCAGCTCCGGAAAGCCCCCTGTGGCTCGCAGCATCGATGACTGTCGATCTGGGTCGGGAACAAACGATTCCGGCGTGGTGGAGCTCCACCCTGTGGGTACTCCTGGGCGTTGCCGCCGGGCTGGTGGGCTGGCTGTCGCGCCGGCGCCACTGGTTCTTCGTCGCCGCCCTCGCTTGGGCCGCATCCGTTGATGAGTACGCCGAGCTGCACGAGCGTCTCGATCGGGTTGGCTCGGTCATGCAGGGCCAACTGCCCGTCGAGCTCGCGTACGCGTGGGTCATCCCAGGATCAATTCTCGCAGCGTCCATCGGGGTCGCCGGCATCGTTCTCTTTCGGTCCGAAACCGCCCACACGCGCAGCGGACTGATCTGGGCTGGCGTCCTCTTTCTTGGCGGTGCGGTAGTTCTGGAAGTCGCCGGCAGCCTTATTCTGGAGCATTTCCAGATGATGACCTGGCACTTTGCCGTTGCCTATCACGTCGAGGAGATCTTCGAAATGCTTGGAGTCACCCTTGGGATTGTCGCTGTGCTTGCCAGGTTGATGACCCACTCACAGGCACCAGTTTCGCCCTGTCAACCCCAGGTTTGATGCAGTTGCTGTTTGAGTCCGGAAAGATGAACCGAAGGTCCGGAATTGCCAAATGGGGTGGAACCGTGAGGGTTCCACCCCATTTTGGGTGTGTTGTCCGGCGATGTCCTAGTCTCCCACACACTCCCGTGTGCAGTACCATCGGCGCTGAGAGGCTTAACTTCCGGGTTCGGAATGGGACCGGGTGTTTCCCTCTCGCCATGATCACCGTAACTCTATAAGGATCGCGGTCACCCCTTTGTCCTCCCATGAATGGGGAGTTCTGGGGGTGGGTGGGCGTATCCTGAGATACCGGACAGTGGACGCGAAACAAGTCTTTGAAAAGTGTTTTGTGTTGTGTTTGTGGTGGCTTTTATCACGACCAACAAACAAAGGTGTTGGTGTGTGTGACAAGCCCTCGGACTATTAGTATCGGTCAGCTCCACACATTGCTGTGCTTCCACATCCGACCTATCACCCGGTGGTCTTCCGGGGTCCTTACCCCACAAAGGGTGGGAGTCCTCATCTTGAAGTATGCTTCCCGCTTAGATGCTTTCAGCGGTTATCACTTCCCAACGTAGCCAACCAGCCGTGCACTTGGCAGTACAACTGGCACACCAGAGGTTAGTCCGTCCCGGTCCTCTCGTACTAAGGACAGCTCTTCTCAAGACTCCTACGCGCGCAGCGGATAGGGACCGAACTGTCTCACGACGTTCTAAACCCAGCTCGCGTGCCGCTTTAATGGGCGAACAGCCCAACCCTTGGGACCGACTCCAGCCCCAGGATGCGACGAGCCGACATCGAGGTGCCAAACCATGCCGTCGCTATGGACGCTCGGGCAAGATCAGCCTGTTATCCCCGGGGTACCTTTTATCCGTTGAGTGACGGCGCTTCCACACGCCACCGTCAGATCACTAGTCCCGACTTTCGTCCCTGCTCGACCTGTCGGTCTCACAGTCAAGCTCCCTTGTGCACTTACACTCAACACCTGATTGCCAACCAGGCTGAGGGAACCTTTGGGCGCCTCCGTTACCTTTTAGGAGGCGACCGCCCCAGTCAAACTACCCATCAGGCACTGTCCCTGAACCAGATCATGGTCCGAGGTTAGATAACCAGAGCAACCAGAGTGGTATTTCAACGATGACTCCACACACACTGGCGTGCATGCTTCACAGTCTCCCACCTATCCTACACAAGCTGCACCGATCACCAATACCAAACTATAGTAAAGGTCCCGGGGTCTTTCCGTCCTGCTGCGCGTAACGAGCATCTTTACTCGTACTGCAATTTCGCCGAGTTCGTGGTGGAGACAGTGGGAAAGTCGTTACTCCATTCGTGCAGGTCGGAACTTACCCGACAAGGAATTTCGCTACCTTAGGATGGTTATAGTTACCACCGCCGTTTACTGGGGCTTAAGTTCACTGCTTCGCCATACAGCTAACAGGTCCCCTTAACCTTCCAGCACCGGGCAGGAGTCAGTCCGTATACATCGTCTTACAACTTCGCACGGACCTGTGTTTTTAATAAACAGTCGCTTTCCCGTGGTCTCTGCGACCCTCACCGCGTACACAGTAAATGTTTAACGGATCAGGTCCCCCTTATTCCGAAGTTACGGGGGCATTTTGCCGAGTTCCTTCACCACGATTATCTCGATCGCCTTGGTATTCTCTACCCAACCACCTGAGTCGGTTTGGGGTACGGGCGGCTTACGAACTCGCTCACGAAGATTTTCTAGGCAGCATAGGATCACTCACTCGATGAGACGTATCTCACCCAGCCATCATGTCTCAGGCTCACGGGCCGCGGATTTGCCTACGACCCACCCTACACACTTAGCCCGGGACAACCATCGCCCGGGATGAGCTACCTTCCTGCGTCCCTCCGCAGCTTGCCGCCGCACGATCGGATCAGAGAGTCAACCCCCACCCAACCCGAAGGCCAGATGAGAATCTTCCATCCTTAGCATCACGCACATTGGCACGGGCGTTCGCACGCCGGTACGGGAATATCAACCCGTTGTCCATCGACTACGCCTGTCGGCCTCGCCTTAGGTCCCGACTTACCCAGGGCAGATTAGCTTGACCCTGGAACCCTTGGTTATTCGGCGGACGGGTTTCTCACCCGTCATTCGCTACTCATGCCTGCATTCTCACTCGTATGCACTCCACGATCGGGTCACCCCACCGCTTCGCCGCACACACGACGCTCCCCTACCCACCCACACCAATGTGTGAGTGCCACAACTTCGGCGGATAGCTTGAGCCCCGCTAAATTGTCGGCGCAGAATCACTTGACCAGTGAGCTATTACGCACTCTTTCAAGGATGGCTGCTTCCAAGCCAACCTCCTGGTTGTCTCCGCAACTCCACATCCTTTTCCACTTAGCTATCGCTTAGGGGCCTTAGTTGGTGATCTGGGCTGTTTCCCTCTCGACAATGAAGCTTATCCCCCACTGTCTCACTGCTACGCTCTCACTTACCGGCATTCGGAGTTTGGCTAATTTCGGTAAGCTGGTAGGCCCCCTAGACTATCCAGTGCTCTACCTCCGGCAAGAAACACGTAACGCTGCACCTAAATGCATTTCGGGGAGAACCAGCTATCACGGAGTTTGATTGGCCTTTCACCCCTATCCACAGCTCATCCCCCCAGTTTTCAACCTAGGTGGGTTCGGTCCTCCACGACGTCTTACCGTCGCTTCAACCTGGCCATGGATAGATCACTCCGCTTCGGGTCTAGAGCACGCCACTCAACGCCCTATTCGGACTCGCTTTCGCTACGGCTACCCCCCACGGGTTAACCTCGCGACGTACCACTAACTCGCAGGCTCATTCTTCAAAAGGCACGCCGTCACCCCGCAGGGCTCCGACGGATTGTAGGCAATCGGTTTCAGGTACTATTTCACTCCCCTCCCGGGGTACTTTTCACCTTTCCCTCACGGTACTAGTCCGCTATCGGTCACCAAGGAGTATTTAGGCTTAGCGGGTGGTCCCGCCAGATTCACACGGAATTTCAGGGGTCCCGTGCTACTTGGGGTTACATTCAGGAGTGGATGTGTTACAACTACAGGGGTCTTACCTTCTCTGCCGCGCTATCCCAACACGCTTCGTCTTCCACAACCATTTATCACTCCCCGACCCGTCAACAGCCAGATCAGAACGGCCCCACAACCCCGCCTCTGCAACGCCTGTCAGCTATCACACAGAAACGGTTTGGCCTCATCCGCGTTCGCTCGCCACTACTTACGGAATCACTATTGTTTTCTTTTCCTAGGGGTACTGAGATGTTTCACTTCCCCCCGTTCCCTCGCACAGGCCTATACATTCAGCCAGGCGTCGCCGGACATTACTCCGGTTCCCTTCGAGGTTTCCCCATTCGGACATCCCCGGATCACAGCTCGTGTACCAACTCCCCGGGGCTTATCGCAGATTACCACGTCCTTCATCGGCTCTTGGTGCCAAGGCATCCACCGATTGCCCTTAGTAGCTTGTCAAACAAAAAAACCACAAAACAAAACAAAACTACAAAGATGCTCGCGTCCACTGTCAAGTTCTCAACATACGCACGAACCCCAACCCCCACACAAACAAAACGTTCATGCAAAACCTGGACCGCACAAGAAACCACCCCACACCCCTCTCACACGAGAAGAGTCTGTGGACGATCCCTCAGGACCCAACAGCGTGTCTCACGTCAAAGCTTCCACAAAGAAGCAGGAACCACTCCCCCCACCCCCACAGTCGGGAACAGGGATCATCACAATTCCTCTATCAATGCTCCTTAGAAAGGAGGTGATCCAGCCGCACCTTCCGGTACGGCTACCTTGTTACGACTTAGTCCTAATTACCAGCCCCACCTTCGACGGCTCCCCCCTTCAAGAGGTTGGGCCACCGGCTTCGGGTGTTGCCGACTTTCATGACTTGACGGGCGGTGTGTACAAGGCCCGGGAACGTATTCACCGCAGCGTTGCTGATCTGCGATTACTAGCGACTCCGACTTCATGGGGTCGAGTTGCAGACCCCAATCCGAACTGAGACTGGCTTTTTGGGATTCGCTCACCCTCACGAGCTCGCCACCCATTGTACCAGCCATTGTAGCATGCGTGAAGCCCTGGACATAAGGGGCATGATGACTTGACCTCATCCCCACCTTCCTCCGAGTTGACCCCGGCAGTCTCCTATGAGTCCCCGGCATAATCCGCTGGCAACATAGGACGAGGGTTGCGCTCGTTGCGGGACTTAACCCAACATCTCACGACACGAGCTGACGACAGCCATGCACCACCTGTAAACCGACCAAAAAGGCACACCCATCTCTGAATGCTTCCGGCATATGTCAAACCCAGGTAAGGTTCTTCGCGTTGCATCGAATTAATCCGCATGCTCCGCCGCTTGTGCGGGCCCCCGTCAATTCCTTTGAGTTTTAGCCTTGCGGCCGTACTCCCCAGGCGGGGCACTTAATGCGTTAGCTACGGCACAGAGAACGTGGAATGTCCCCCACACCTAGTGCCCACCGTTTACGGCGTGGACTACCAGGGTATCTAAGCCTGTTTGCTCCCCACGCTTTCGCTTCTCAGCGTCAGGAAAGTCCCAGAGAACCGCCTTCGCCACCGGTGTTCCTCCTGATATCTGCGCATTCCACCGCTCCACCAGGAATTCCGTTCTCCCCTAACTTCCTCTAGTCAGCCCGTATCGGAAGCAAGCTCGAAGTTAAGCCCCGAGTTTTCACTTCCGACGCGACAAACCGCCTACAAGCTCTTTACGCCCAATAATTCCGGACAACGCTCGCACCCTACGTATCACCGCGGCTGCTGGCACGTAGTTGGCCGGTGCTTCTTCTCCCACTACCGTCAAAAAAATCTTCGTCATGGGTGAAAGCGGTTTACAACCCGAAGGCCGTCATCCCGCACGCGGCGTTGCTGCGTCAGGCTTCCGCCCATTGCGCAATATTCCCCACTGCTGCCTCCCGTAGGAGTCTGGGCCGTATCTCAGTCCCAGTGTGGCCGGTCGCCCTCTCAGGCCGGCTACCCGTCGACGCCTTGGTAGGCCATCACCCCACCAACAAGCTGATAGGCCGCGAGCCCATCCCGAACCAAAAAATCTTTCCACCCCCACCCATGCAGGTGAAGGTCCTATCCAGTATTAGACACCCTTTCGAATGCTTATCCCAGAGTCCGGGGCAGGTTACTCACGTGTTACTCACCCGTTCGCCACTCGTGTACCCCGAAGGGCCTTACCGTTCGACTTGCATGTGTTAAGCACGCCGCCAGCGTTCGTCCTGAGCCAGGATCAAACTCTCCGTTGAAAAATATCGAAACCACCCAACCAAAAAAGCCGGGCACGAATCGTCACAAACAACTGAGCCTGAAAACCTGACAAACGACACCAAAAAACTGGCATCCATCAAATAAACAACTCAAAGAAACCAAAAGGTCCCTACAAAAATGCATTGACGTAAAAACACGCTGTTGAGTTCTCAAAGACCGTACACACACCGCGCTCCGCTCGAAGATTCACTTCGGAGTTTCGCTTGGGGCGACTCGGTTAACTTTACTCCATCCGATTGTCGGAGTCAAATCCGACTTTCTTTCCGGAGTTTGCGCTTTCGGGTTCCCCCTCCAGCACTTTCCCAACTTTATCCGCAGGATTTCCCCGGAGTCAAATCCGGCTGTTCCTGCTATTTGTTCTCCCTTTTCAGGTCGACAAATAGGAAAAAGCAGGGGTGATTCCCTTTCGAGAATCTCTCGCACACGACGATTGCGCCGAACCAGCGGCTTCAATTCGAAGACACACCTGTCGGTCACAGTCATTGTGGTGAGTGGCCCAGGCTGGTCCGGCCGGCTTGCGCCTGCCTCCCGTTCGGGCCTCGGAGAACATTACGACCCCGGAAGACGTTCGTCAACTCCGGGGTCGTGTGGGCCTGGTCACATGGTCGCGAGACGCCTCAGGACACGATCTCCACTACGCCAATCGTCTTCTTGCCGCGTCGCAGCACGGCCCATCGACCATGCAGGAGATCCTCGCGTGACAGGCGCGCCTGGTCGTCGGCGACCTTGACGTTGTTCACATAGGCGCCGCCCTCAGCGACCGCACGTCGAGCGGCACCCTTGCTCGGGACGACGCCCGCTGCCACCAGTGCATCGACGACCAACGGCAGTTCGTCACCGGATTCGAGGGTTCCTCCGCCGACTTCACTGCGGACACCGGCGAGCGTGGACTCCCCAAGGCCCGCGAGTTCTCCGCGGCCGAACAGAGCCCCCGCAGCTGCCGTCGCCGCCTCACGCTCGGCGACTCCGTGCACCAGGTCGGTGATGTCATCTGCCAGCGCGCGCTGCGCAGCCCGCCGATGGGGTTCCTCCTCGAGTTGCCGTGCGAGGTCGTTGATCTCGTCCCGACTCCGGGGGCTGAACACCTTCAGGTATTCGATGACCTTCGCATCCTCGGCGTTCAGGAAGAACTGGTGGAAGGCGTACGGGCTCGTGAGCTCCGCATCGATCCAGACCGTGCCCGACTCGGTCTTTCCATACTTGGTGCCGTCCGCCTTGGTGAGCAGCGGGGTCACCAGACCGTGCACGCTCGCCTGCTCCGTGCGGCGGATGAAGTCGATGCCGGCTGTGATGTTGCCCCACTGATCCTGGGCGCCCGTCTGCAGCGTGCACCCATAGCGTTTGTAGAGCTCCCGATAGTCCAGCGACTGGAGCAGGACATAGCTGAACTCCGTGTAGGAGATGCCCGTCTCGAGTCTCCTCGCCACGACATCACGCTCCAGCATCCGGTTGATGCTGAAATGCTTGCCGATATCGCGGAGGAACTCGAGAGACGAGATCTCGGAGGTCCAGTCATAGTTGTTGACCAGCCGGGCCGGGTTGGGTCCATCGAGATCGACATACTTGCTGACCTGCTGACCGAGCCGCTCGACCCAACCGGCGACAACCTCTTCGCTGTTCATGACGCGCTCGCCGGTCTGTTTCGGGTCACCGATCAAGCCGGTGGACCCACCCACGAGCAGCAGCGGGTTGTGGCCCGCCGCCTGGAAGTGCCGCACGATCATCAGCTGCACCAGGTGGCCGATGTGCAGGCTCGGCGCCGTCGGATCGAAGCCCACATACGACGTGATCGGCCCGGAGTCCAGGTGCGCCGACAGCGCCTCCTGATTCGTCGAATCGGCCACGAGGCCACGCCAGAGGAGTTCGTCCAGGAGTTCGTTCACGGCCCATACCCTAGCGGCGACGCCGCCGGCCGCCCGCCATTATTCAGCCGTGGGCTCAGCGCCCGGCTCGGCCGACCAGGTGAAGGGCGTGGCGGCAGGAACCACTGACCACGCCCACTCCTCGCCCGCCAGCCGCAGCGCATCGGCCGCATCGAGTTGCTCGAGGACGCGGGCGGCCGCAGTGCCACCCCGGCCCGAGCGGCTGTTGACGGACCCCTCGATCGAGAGCACATCGAGGACGCCCTCTCCGAGCTCGGGCGCGATCTTCGGGAGATCCTCAACAGTCAGCTCGCCGAGCTCGATCCCGCGCTCCTCGCAATAACGCACGGAGGCGCCGGCGATCTCGTGGGCATGGGCGAAGGGGACGCGCTGGCGTACCAGCCAATCCGCCACATCCGTCGCCAGGGAGAATCCCCGCGGCGCCAGCTCGCGCATCCGCTCGGGATGGAACTCGAGCGTGCCGAGCATTCCCGCCATGGCCGGAAGCAGGACCTGCAGCTGGTCGATGGTGTCGAAGACGGGTTCCTTGTCCTCCTGCAGATCCCGGTTGTACGCCAGCGGTAGGCCCTTGAGCGTCGTCATGAGCCCGGTCAGGTTGCCGATGAACCGGCCCGACTTGCCGCGCGCCAGCTCGGCGACATCGGGGTTCTTCTTCTGGGGCATGATGCTCGATCCGGTCGACCAGGCATCCGACAGCGTCGCGAAGCCGAACTCGACGGTCGACCAAAGGATGACCTCCTCGCTGATGCGGGACAGGTCGACGCCGATCTGGGCCAGCACATAGGCGGCCTCGGCCACCAGGTCCCTTGCCGCGGTGCCATCGATGGAGTTCTCGGTCGACGCGTCGAACCCGAGTTCACGGGCGACCAGTTCGGGATCGAGGCCCAGCGAGGTCCCCGCCAGCGCGGCCGAGCCATAGGGGCTCACCGCGAGGCGCTTGTCGAGATCCTGCATCCGCTGCACATCCCGCAGCAGCGGCCAGACGTGGGCCAACAGGTGATGGCTCAACAGAATGGGCTGTGCGGACTGCAGATGCGTACGCCCCGGCATGATCGTCGGCCGATCGAGCTCCGCCGGCCGCCCGTCGAAGGACTCCCCGAGATGGCGCGCCGCCTGGCTCAGCAGCGCCCCGACCACCTGCAACACTCCCCCGGCGATGGCGCGGAGTTCGTCGCGGAGATACATCCGCACGAGCGTGGCGATCTGATCATTGCGGGAGCGACCGGCCCGCAACCGGCCCCCGAGCTCCGGCCCGATCCGCTCGATCAGGATCCGCTCCAGGGCGCCGTGCACGTCCTCGTCGGTCTCCGCCGGGCCGATCGGCCGAGCACCCTCCCGATCCGGAAAGCTCACGTCCGCCAGCATGTCGGTCAGCCCGGCGGCGAGGCCGGCGTACTCGTCGGGCGTCAGCAGTTCAGCCGCCCGCAGCGCCTTCGCGTGGGCCAGCGACCCGAGCAGGTCATAGCGCGCCAATCGCCAGTCGAACTGGGTCGACTTGCTGAGGGCGAACATCGCCTCGGCCGGCCCGCCGGCGAATCGGCCACCCCAGAGGCGTCCGTCGCCCGCCGTGCTGCCGGTGTCGGGCTGGTCGTGCTGCTGCATGTGGAGTTCCGTTCTCGTCAGTCCTGGCCGCGATCATGATCGGCGCGGGGGTCGGAGAGGTCGAGGAGGCGGTCGGCGACCTCGGCTCCCCCGTCGGGTTCGCGGGTGATCACCATGACGGTGTCGTCGCCCGCGATCGTACCGAGGATGCTCGGCCACGCCGCGCGATCGACCGCCGATGCCAGATATTGCGCCGCCCCCGGTGGAGTGCGCAGGATCGTGAGGTTGGCCGACGCCTCGGCGGACACGAGCAGTTCCACACAGAGCCGCGCCAGTCGCTGGTCGGCCGCCAGGGAAACCCCCGCCTGCGCGGAACGATCGCCCCCTTCACCCGGCACGGCATAGACCAGTGACCCGTCCATGGCCCGGATGCGGGTGGCGCCCAGCTCCAGCAGATCCTTCGACACGGTGCCCTGGGACACCCGGATTCCGCGCTCGGCGAGCAGGTCGGCCAGCTCGGTCTGCGACCGGATTTCACCGGCGCTGATGAGCTCGGTGATGGTGGCCAGGCGCGCGGTCCTGGTCATCACACCTCCCCCACGGGCGGGATCGCTGCTCGAGGCGGTCGTCCCGGCCGACGCGGTCATGCGGACCGGGCCTGTCGGTCGAGGAAGGTGAGGATCGCCTTCTGTGCGTGACGCCGGTTCTCGGCCTCGTCGAACACGACCGAACGCGGTCCTTCGAGCACCTCGTGGGTGATCTCCTTGCCGCGATAGGCGGGCAGGCAGTGCATGACGATCGCATTTGCATCGGCTCCGGCGAGGAGTTGATCGTTCACCTGGTACGCCGTGAAGGCGGTGAGCCGGGCCTCGTTCTCGGCCTCCCGACCCATCGAGATCCAGGTGTCGGTGCACACCACGTCGACCCCGTCGACCGCCTCGGTCGGCGAATCGGTCACGAGGATCGACCCGCCGGTCGTCGCAGCAATCGCCTCGGCCCGGGCAACGATCGCGGGGTCGGGGTGATAGCCCTCGGGCGCCCCGATCCGGGTGTGCATGCCAGCGACCGCGCCACCGATCAGGTAGGAGTTGGCCATGTTGTTGGCACCGTCCCCGACATACGCGAAGCGCACCCCGGCAAGCCGGCCCTTGTGTTCGGTCACCGTCTGCCAGTCAGCGAGGATCTGGCAGGGGTGATAGTCGTCGGTGAGGGCGTTGACGACGGGTACGCCGGCGTACTCGGCCATCTCGACGATCCGCTCCTGCGCCCCGGTCCTCCAGACGATCGCCGCCACATGGCGCCCGAGCACGCGAGCGGAGTCGGGAATCGTTTCGCGTACGCCGATCCCCGCCAGCTTGCCGTCGACCAGCATCGGGTTGCCGCCCAGCTCGGCGACGCCCGCCTGGAAGGACAGCTGGGTCCGGAGGGTCGGCTTGTCGGTGAGGATCGCGACGGTACGCGGGCCTGCATAGGGCTGGTGAGCGAACGGGTCGGCCTTCATCTCCGCCGCCAGCGCGAGCACCTCGCGCTGCTCGTCCGGCGTCAGGTCATCGTCGGCGAGGAAGTGGCGAATCACGACGGGCTCCCGTCCAGGATGGCGGGCAGGGCCGCGACGAAACTGTCGAGCTGCTCGGCCGTGATGACCAGCGGCGGGACGATGCGCAGGACGTTGGGCCGGGGCGCGTTGATCACGAAGCCGAGGTCCATGGCCCTCGAATAGGCGTCGGCGGCGACGTTCTCGGTGAGGACGATCGCCCGGTGGAGCCCGCGCCCGCGTACGCCGGCGATGGCCGGGTGGCCGAGCGCCTCGACGCCCGCGACCAGCCGCTCCCCCATCGCCGTGACGTGATCGAGCAGGCCGTCACGCTGGATGATCTGCAGGACCGCCAGGCCGGCAACGGCGGCGACGGGGTTGCCGCCGAAGGTGCTGCCGTGGTTGCCCGGCTTGAGCAGGTCGGCGGCCGGACCGGTCGCGATGCAGGCACCGATCGGGAACCCGTTGCCGAGCCCTTTGGCGAGGGTGACGATGTCGGGCACGACATCATCGTGTTCGGCCGCCAGCCAGCGGCCGGTTCGACCCATGCCGGTCTGGACCTCGTCGAGCCACAGCAGGGCACCGTGGGCGTGCGCGACGCGCTGGGCCTCGCGGAGAAAGCCCTCGGGCGGGACGATGACCCCGTTCTCGCCCTGGATCGGCTCGGTGAGCACGGCCGCGACGGTGTGGTCCATCGCCGCTTCGAGCGCCGCCACATCACCGAACGGCACCCAGGTCACGTGCCCGGGCAACGGTTCGAACGGCTCGCGATAGGCAGCATTGTGGGTCAGCGCCAGGGCGCCCATCGACCGGCCGTGGAAGCAGCCCTCCATGGCCACGATCCGCTTCCGGCCCGTGAGGCGAGTCAGTTTGAACGCCGCCTCGTTCGCCTCGGTGCCGGAGTTGGCGAAGAACACCTTGGCGGGCCGGCCGCTGTCGCGGGTGACCATCGCGTCGAGCTGCTCGGCCAGGGCGATCTGGGCCGGCGTGGCGAAGAAGTTCGACACATGGCCGAGCGTCGAGAGCTGCGCGGTGATCGCGCCGAGCACCTGCGGGTGGGCGTGGCCGAGGGTGTTGACGGCGATGCCGGCGAGCAGGTCGAGATAACGCCTGCCCTCGACGTCCCACACATAGCAACCCTCACCGCGGGCGAAGACGCGCTTCGGCGGGCCGAACGTGTTCATGACCGCGTGGCCGTAGCGGTCGGTCAGCTGGACTGCCGAACCGCCCGGGACCTGGATCTCACTCATGTGGGTTCTCCCGCCACGACCTGCGTGCCGATGCCGGCATCGGTGAAGATTTCGAGCAGCAGCGAATGCGCCACGCGGCCATCGATGGCCGTCGCGCGGTTGACGCCGCCGTCGACCGCGGCCAGCGCCGCTTCCATCTTGGGGACCATGCCGGATTCGAGCGTCGACAGCAGCGCGCGGAGCTCGTCGGCGGTGATCGACGAGACAAGTTCGGGATCGTCCGGCCAGTTGCGATAGAGCCCAGCGACATCGGTCAGCATGACCAGCTTCTCGGCACCCAGCGCCACTGCCAGCGCGGCCGCCGCGGTATCGGCGTTGACGTTGTGCACCACACCCAGATCGTCGGGCGCGATCGACGCGATCACCGGGATCCGGCCGGCCGCGATGAGGTCGGCGACGGCGTCCGGGCGTACGCGACCCACCTCACCCACCAACCCGAGATCCACCGGCTCGCCCCCGACCTCCAGGCTCTTGCGCTCGGCGGTGAACAGACCGGCGTCCTCCCCGGACTGGCCGACCGCGAGTGGACCGTGGGTGTTGATCAGGCCGACGAGTTCGCGGTTGACCTGGCCCATCAGGACCATGCGGACGACGTCCATCGCCTCGGGAGTCGTCACGCGCAGGCCGCCGCGGAATTCGGACGCGATGTCGAGCTTCTTGAGCATCGCCGAGATCTGGGGGCCGCCACCGTGGACGACGACGGGATGGACGCCGGCCCGGCGCAGGAAGACGATGTCCTCCGCGAACGCCTTCTTCAGGTTGTCGTCGACCATGGCGTTGCCGCCGTACTTGATCAGGATGATCCGGCCGCTGAACTCCTCCAGCCAGGGCAGCGCCTCGATCAGCACGTGGGCTTTCTCCAGCGGTCCGAGCTGGTCGATCAGCTCACTCTTCGCTGCGGTCATGAGGAATACTCCGCGTTCTCCTTGACGTAGTCATAGGTCAGGTCGTTGGTCCAGACGGTGGCGGATTCGTTGCCGGCGTGCAGGTCGACGAGGACGTGCACGCGGCGTTCGCTCAGGTCGACCAGTGACCGGTCCTCCCCGATGCCGCCGCCGCGACAGACCATGACGCCGTTGAAACTGACATCGACTGCGTCGGGGTCGTACGCCGCATCGGTCGTTCCCAGCGCCGACAGCGCCCGGCCCCAGTTGGGGTCCTGGCCGAAGATGGCGCACTTGAAGAGGTTGCTGGCCGTGATCGAGCGACCGACCTTCACCGCATCCACCTCGCTGGCCGCGTTGACGACCTCCACCGCGATGTCATGGCTCGCGCCCTCGGCATCGGCAAGCAGCTGCATCGACAGGTCGTGGCAGACACCGGTCAGGGCATTGGTCAGCTCGGACAACTCGGGGGCGATGCCGGACGCGCCGTTCGCCAGGACGATGACCGTGTCGTTGGTCGACATGCAGCCATCCGAGTCGAGGCGATCGAACGTGTGGGCGGTGGCGTACCGCAGCGCCGCATCCAGGTCGGCGGGCGCAACGGAGGCATCGGTGGTGAGGACGACGAGCATCGTGGCCAGCCCGGGCGCGAGCATGCCCGCCCCCTTGGCCATGCCGCCGACCGACCAGCCGTTCTGCATGATCCCGGACTGCTTCGACACCGTGTCGGTCGTCATGATCGCGGTGGCAGCGTCGGTGCCGCCGTCGGGTGCCAGGCTCCGCGCCACGGCCGGGATGCCCATGCGCAGTTGCTGCATGGGCAGGCGTACGCCGATCAGGCCGGTCGAGCAGACGGCGACCTCCTGCGGCGCGCACCCGAGCTCACGCGCGGTGACCTCGGCCATCTCGCGGGCGTCGGCGTACCCCTCCGCACCCGTGCACGCATTCGCCCCGCCCGAGTTGAGGACGACTGCGGCGAGCGAACCGTCGTTGATCTCCCGCGACCACTTGACGGGCGCGGCCTGGATCCGGTTGGACGTGAAGACCGCCGCGGCCGAGCGCTCGGGTCCGACGTTCTGGACGAGGGCGAGGTCGGGGTGGCCGCTGGCCTTGATGCCGACGGCCTTGCCGGCGGCGAGGAAACCCTGCGCGAGGGTGACTCCGGTGCTCACGGGGCGACTCCGATCCGGGGCAGGCCGGTGGTCTCGTCGAGACCGAGGGCGAGGTTCATGCACTGCACCGCGCCGCCGGCGGTCCCCTTGGTCAGGTTGTCGACGGCCGCGACGGCGACGAGCCGGCCCACTGCGGGGTCGACCGTCACCTGCAGGTGGATCGAATTGGAACCCTGGACGTGCTGCGTCTGGGGCCACTGCCCCTCGGGCAGCAGGTGGATGAAGGTCTCGTTCTCGTACGCCTCGGCGTACGCCCTGCGCAGCTGCTCGGTCGTGGTCGACGGATCGGCCAGCGGTGCGGTGCAGGTCGCGAGGATGCCACGGGACATGGGCACCAGGATCGGGGTGAACGACACCGATGGGTCGGTGGCGCCGAGGCGGGCGAGGTTCTGCTTGATCTCGGGCGTGTGGCGGTGGCTGCCGCCGACCCCGTACGCCGACGCCGACCCCATCAGCTCGGCTCCGAGCAGGTGGGTCTTGAGGGCCCGGCCGGCACCGGAGGGACCCGAGGCCGCGACGACGACGACATCGTGACCGTCGATGAGGCCGTTGGTGACAGCGGGCATGAGCGCCAACGTCACGGACGTCGGATAGCAACCGGGGACGGCGATGCGGTTCGACCGGGACAGCCCGTGGCGATGATCGGGCAGCTCGGGCAGGCCATAGGGCCACGTGCCCGCGTGCTCCGTGCCATAGAACGTGGTCCACTCGTCCGCGTCCTCCAGCCGGAAGTCGGCACCGCAGTCGATCACGAGCACATCGTCACCGAGCTCGGCCGCGATGGGCCCGGAGGTGCCGTGCGGCAGGGCCAGGAACACCACATCGTGGCCGGCCAGGTTGTCGATCGTCGTCGGCAGCACTTCTCGGTCGGCAAGCGGCGTCAGGTGGGGCTGATGCTCCCCCAGGCGCGATCCTGCGCTGGACCCCGCGGTGAGTGCACCGATCTCGACCGCCGGATGCTCCAGGAGCAGGCGGAGGACTTCGCCGCCCGCATATCCCGTGCATCCGGCCACAGCTACCGTGAAAGACATGCGCATAACTATGCCATAGATCGAATACCTAATGCTCGATGCTCGTCCCGACGAAGCGCCGTGCTGCGACCCCGGCCGCGGCCTAGACTCCGGCTCCATGGAGGACGCCGAGGCAGCGGAGGCCGCCGAAGAGCTCGAGCAGGAACGCACCGAAGCACTCGCTGCCCTGCTGTCCGCCGAGGACACCGGCATCCAGAACGCCGGGCAGATCTCGATGGCGGTCATCGGCATCATCGCCGCCTATCTGCCGGTGTCGCTGTTCGCGGTCTATCAGGGCTATGGCAAGGAGATCCTCGCCTATCTGCCGCTGCCCGTCGTGCTGCTCATGTTCTTCCACATGGTGCAGACGGCGGCGGTGGCCCGGCGTACCCGATCCGCGGCCATCGTCGAACACGAACTCATCCGCGTCGCCGGCCTGGAGGGTCACTATTCCCGAGGCTCGCTGGGTACGCCTGCCCGCAACCCCATCGTGAACCCCGACTTCATCGCCCGCGAGAAGGGCGACCGCTGGATATCGCGGCTGTCGGCCGCAGTCCTGCCGGCGGTCGGGCTCTATGCGACCGGGATCGCCTACACGTGGTTCCTGTGCTCCGAGGCGGCTCGGCAGAATCCGGATTATCCGGTGCGGATGTGGGCGGTGATCGTGCCTGTCCTGCTCAACCTGGTGATGTGGTCGGTCTTCCTGGATTCGGCGATGAGCTATTTCATCCCGCGCTACAAGATCAATATCTGGGTGCCGATCGCGGGACTGTCGGGCATCTGGTTCCAGGCGAATTTCCCGACGCTCAACACCGAGCCCTATCTCTATTTCAGCCTGCACAGCGCCGCACTGCTGACCCTGGCCGCCCTGTTGCGGCCTTGGCACCTGCGCTGGCACGACGTCATCGCCCGCGCCGGGATCGCCGGAATTCTCGTGTCCGCGCTCGGGTTCTGGCTGATGATCTTCCCGATCGATCGGTTCCGGTCACCCGAGGCGATGGTCTGGGCGAACGTGAGCATGCACCTGGTGTTGCCGATCGTCGTGCTCATCGCCATCTGGTATCGCCACAGCCCCCTCACCCCGATGCGGTGGCGCGATGTGTTGTTGACGCTCGTCTTCCCCGTGGCCTATGGGCTCATGGTCCTGATCACGCACACCGGATTCGGCGTGCCGGTCCCCTATTCCTTCCTGGACCCGGCGCAGAGCAGCTGGGGCGTGGCGATCCTGACATGCACGTTGACGGTCATGGTGTTTCTGGTGACGGCGAGCGCGGAGCGGTTCGTGCTGGCCTTCCGGAAGCTGACCGAGAATCGCCGCCAACTGCCCGAGACGTGACAACAGCGGAATCAGGTCCGCACGATGCGAACCCGATCCCGCTGTGCGGTGTGTGGAGGAGCTCAGGAGCGCAGCACCGCGCCGCAGGCCTTCCCGGCCGCAGCCACGGCCGCATCGCGGGCCGCGATCGCCTCGGCATCCTTGAGCGTCCGCCCGATCGCGCGGAAGCGCAGTGCGAACGCGAGCGACTTCTTGCCCTCGGGGATCTGCTCACCGACATAGATGTCGAACAGGTGGATCGACTCGAGAAGGTCGCCGGCGCCCTCACGCAGCGCCCGCTCCACCGCAGCAGAAGGCACGTCGGCGTCAACCACCAGGGCGACGTCTTCCTTCGCCACCGGATAGCCCGACAGCGGCGCGATGGTCCCGGGACCGGGCACGGCCGCGAGGATCGCGTCGAGGTCGAGCTCCACGGCAGCCGCGCCCTGGGAGAGCGAGAACTCCTGGACGACACTCGGATGCAACTCGCCGGCATGACCGACGACGGTGTCCCCGAGCACGATTTCCGCACACCGGCCCGGGTGCCACGGCACCTGGGCACCGCTCCGGCGCTGCAGTTCCACGCCGAGCGCCGCGGCGACGGCCTCGACGACGCCCATGGCGTGCTGCCAGGTCACGGGCTCGGCGGGGGCGCCCCAGCGAGCAGGGAGCCAGTTCCCACTCAGGAGTACGCCCAGGTGGCGCGGCTGGTCGGGCAGCGCCGCGGCGATCGCCGCCCACTCCTCGTCGGTCGGCTTGCGATCGACGGGCGGCATCGGAGCCGGCGGCGCGTCGGGGCGGGCGCGGAACACCGAGCCGACCTCGAACAGCGCCAGATCGTCCAGGCCGCGACTGAAGTTGCGCCCCGCCGAGGCGAGCAGGCCCGGGAGCATGGTCGTCCGCAGATAGGGAGCGGTCTCGGCCAGCGGGTTGGCGAGGCGTACCAGCGCGCGGCGGGGGTCGTCGGCCGGGATGCCGAGCCGATCGAGGTCGGTCTCCGACGCGAACGGGAAGGTCAGGAGTTCGACGAGGCCGAGGTTGGCGAGCGCATGGGTGACTGCGCGCCGACCCTGTTGGGACGCGGTGAGGCCACGACCACCCGGCGCCGGCGGGATGATGCCGACGATCCTGTCGAGACCGACCTTCTGGCCGACCTCCTCGACATAGTCATAGGGATCGCGCAGATCGGGGCGCCACGACGGCGGGGTCACCGTCAGGGTGTCACCGTCAAGCTCGACCGTGACGCCCGCACCGGTCAGGCTCGCGATCACGGTGTCCGTGTCGACCGGCATGCCGAGGATCTGCTGCGACAGCGTGACCGGAAGAGTCGTGCTGGCCAGCGGAGCCGGGTCGCCGACGACGGTGACACTCGGGTCGATGGTGCCCCCGCCGAGCTCGGCCAGGAGTTCGGCGGCGCGCATGGCGGCCGCGTACGCCGCGCGCGGGTCGACTCCGCGTTCGAACCGGCGGGATGCCTCGGACGGGAGCTTCTGGCCCCGCGACGTCCGCGAGATCGCGGCCGAGTCGAAGGCAGCGGCCTCGATGACGACTTCGGTCGTGGTGTCGGAGAGTTCGGTCGTCGCGCCGCCCATGACGCCGGCCAGGCCGATCGCCCCCGAGCCATCGGTGATGAGCAGATCATCGGGGCCGAGGGTGCGGACCTGGTCGTCGAGCGTGGTGAGCTTCTCCCCCGGCTCGGCGGCCCGGACGACGATCGCGCCCTGCAGCTTTTCTCCGTCATAGCCGTGGAGCGGCTGGCCGATCTCCATCATCACGAAGTTGGTGATGTCGACGGCGAGGGAGATGGAGCGTACGCCGGAGGCCACGACGCGGCGCTTCAGCCAGTCGGGGCTGGGGCGACTCGGGTCGAAACCGGTCACGCGGGCCGCGACGAATCGCGAGCAGCGGGGATCGTCGAGGCGCACCGCGACGGTGCCGTCGACGGTCGGGTGGTCGGAGCGGACCGGGTCAGTGAACTCGACGCCGAGCCCCTGCGCGAGCTCACGGGCCAGGCCGCGGATCGACAGGCAATGGGGCATATCGGGCGTGACCTCGAGGGTGAAGATCACCTCGTCGGCACCCAGCAGGGGCATGGCCTCGGAGCCGACTTCGGGTTGTCCATCGAGGACGATGATCCCGTCGGTGCCGTCATCGGGCAGACCCAGCTCGGTCGCCGAACAGATCATGCCGTCGGAGACGTGGCCGTAGGTCTTGCGCGAGGAGATGGCGAAACCGCCGGCGAGCACGGAGCCGGGCAGGGCAACCACGACATGGTCGCCGACACCGAAGTTGTGGGCGCCGCAGACGATGCCGCGACCCGGCGTGCCGTCGGGGCCATCACCGTCCACGTTGAGCTCGGGGCCCACGTCGACGGAGCACCAGTTGATGGTCTTGCCGTTCTTCTGCTTCTCGGGGCTCACCGACAGGACGCGGCCGACGACGACCGGGCCGGTCACCTCGGTGCCGGCCTGCACGCCGTCAACCTCCACGCCTGCGCGGATGAAGGCATCGGTCAGCGTTTCGATGGACGTGTCGGCGGGAATGGCTGCATAGTCACGCAGCCAGGACAGAGGGGCTTTCATGGATTACCTCAGAAATCTCGGCGCGCGTCAGCGCGCGATGCCGGTCAGCGAACGGGAGAAGCGGACATCACCCTCGACCATGTCGCGCAGGTCGGTGGCGCCGTTGCGGAACATGACGCCACGATCGATGCCCATGCCGAACGCGAAGCCGGAATAGACGTCGGGATCGATGCCGCAGGCGATGAGTACGCGCGGGTTGACGACTCCGCACCCGCCCCATTCGATCCAGCCGTTGCCGCCGCACGTGCGGCAGTCGGCGTCCTCACCACGACAGATGAAGCACTGGAGGTCCACCTCGGCGCTGGGCTCGGTGAACGGGAAGAAGTGGGGCCGGAACCGCGTCGTCACGCCGCCGAAGAGCTCGCTGGCCAGGTGGTCGAGCGTGCCCTTGAGGTGGGCCATCGAGATGCCCTTGTCGACGACGAGGCCCTCGACCTGGTGGAACACCGGGAGGTGGGTCGCATCGAACTCGTCGGCGCGATAGACCTTGCCGGGGCAGGCGATATAGACCGGCAGCTCGCGCTCGATGAGAGTGCGGGCCTGGACCGGTGAGGTGTGCGTACGCATCAGCAGGTGACTCGCCAGCGGCTCGACGAAGAGCGTGTCGGCGAGGTAGCGCGCAGGGTGGTCGGGCGGGAAGTTGAGCGCATCGAAGTTGAGCCACTCAGCCTCGAGTTCCGGGCCCTCGGCGATCTCCCAGCCCATCGCGACGAAGATGTCGCTGACGAGGTCGAGCATGCCCGTGATCGGGTGGATCGCACCGCGCGGCGTGAGCTCGGCCGGGAGGGTCACGTCGACCGTCTCGGTCGCGAGCCGGCGTTCGAGCTCGGCCGCGGTGACTTCTTCGTCGCGCTGCTTCAGGGCCTGGTTGACCCGGCCGCGGGCCTTGCCGACGCGGGCACCGGCCTCCTTGCGCGCCGCCGGCGGCAGGGCGCCGATCTCGCGGTTGGCCAGCGCGAGCGGGGAACGTTCACCCGTGTGCGCGAGGCGGGCCTCCTTGAGTTCCGCCACGGTGGTGGCCTCGGCAAAGGCGCGGATGGCCGCATCGACCATCCGGTCCACCTCCTCGGCGTTCAGTGGCGTGACCTGGACTGGGTCATAACTCGTATTCGGCCCGGACATGGGCTCCCCTCGGGTAATGCGGACGGACGGGGGTCAGTCTAGGAAGAACCGCGCACCCCGGGCGAATGAGTTCGGTGGTTGGGTGCTGTTCCGGCAGTCAATCCAGTCCGAGCACCAGCCGAAGCGCATCATCCACTGCGCGCATCTCTGCATGGCTGAGGCGTCCGACCCAGGCGCCGAGGCGGGAAGGGTCCACCGCTGCGGTCTGTTCTGCCAGCACATAGGTGGTGCGCCCATCGAGCTCGATCTCCGGCCGGAAGATGGTCGACCTCGCCGAGGTGGACGTTGGAGCCACGAGCCATGTGGACAGCGGCAGGTCGTCGGATTGGACGACCACGGCGTACCGACTTCCCCGCTGCTCGCGCCCTCTCGACCCCCGAGGCACCGGCAACGCGTAGATGTCACCACGCACGAAGTGACGCCAGATCGTCGAGCACTGCCTTGCTTTCGTTCACATCGTCCGGATCCTGCGCAGCCTCGAGCGCTTCGGCTCGCATCTGCTCCCGCCTGCGAAATCGCATCGCGTCATGGATCGCGCGGCGGATCGTCTCCGAGCGAGATTCGCCCTCGACCGCCAACGCTTCGAGAGCGGCCTCCGTGTCCGGATCGCACCGGAAGTTCACCACTGTCATACAAATATCTTACGCGCAAGTCGGGAAAATCACGATGCCCAGCCGGCGAGCTGGGCCGCTGTGGCGACGAGGCGATCGACGAGCGGTTCGAACGGATCGAACGTGCCGACAAAGTGGCCTCCGAGCTGGAGTGTGAACGCGCCGACGAGCAGGGTGAACGCCTCAACGGCGCCCACGGCTGCGCCCGGAGTGAGAGTCACCCCGCTGGCAGCCACGAGCTCTGCGGCCTGCGCCGCGAGCGCGTCGGCTTCGACCGAACGGGCGGCCAGCTCTCCGGCGAGTTCACCGGCAGCAACGGCGTCGAGGAAGGGCGCCACGACCCGGGCGGCGGGTTCGATGGTGTCGGCCGGCGCGGCGTACCCACTCACCGGGGAGCCATAGATGAGCGCGAACTCCTGCGGATGGGCCCGGCCCCAGGCGATCAGCCGGGACGCGAGTTCGCGAAACCGCACCTCCGGCTCGGGCGCCCTCACCTCGCCCAGGTCTCGCGCCAGATTCTGGTACCCCTCGACGATCAGAGCCGTGAGCAGGGCATCCCGGTTGGGGAAGTAGCGATAGATGGCCGACGACACCATGCCCACCTCCTTGATCACCTTGCGCAATGACAGCTGCGCGGCGCCGTCCCGGATCAGGTGATCGCGCGCCACGGCAAGGATGCGCTGGCGCTGTTCGGCGTGGGCAAGGTCGCGGGGAGTGGACATGGCGCTCATTCCACCACAGATCCCAATAAACCGAGAGCACTGCTCTTGACAAGAGTGAGAGCAGTGCTCACACTTGAAAAAACAGAGAGCACTGATCTCGTTTTGGAGGAATCATGAGCCCGCGTCCCGCCGACCGCACCACCCGAATCCTGTTCGCCGTCTCCGGCTTGGCCCTCTTCGGCTATCTCGCTCTTCGTCCCTGGGCCGGAGGGGACACTCCCGCTGCCTGGAGCAGCATCATGTGGCCCGTGTCCCACCTGCTGGCGGTCACCGGTTTCGTCGCGTACGCCGCGCTCGGTGCACGGCGTGCCGGGCGCGCGGGCGGAATCCTGGCCAGTGTGACCGTGGCGCTGCTGCTCCCCTACTACGGGGCTGAGGCGTACGCCCTGCAAGTGCTCGGCAGCCTCGATCCCGCGCAGGCACAGGCGGTCGCGCAGGCCTTCCGCTATGGACCGATCCCGATCACCATGTTCGGCCTCGGCTGGGTCGCTCTCGGGACACTGGCTGTTCTCACCGCCCGGACGGTGCGTACGCCGGGCCTCGCCTCCCGCCTCGCCCTGATCGTGCACACGGTCGCGATGGTGGCGTGGGTGCCTGTGTTCTTCCTGTCTCCGGTCGGCCGCATCGCCCACGCCACGGTCATCCTCATCTCCGCGGTGGTGCTGGCGACGCGGGGGTACGCCGTCCCGCGCCCGGCCGCCGAACCGCAGCTCACCGTCCAGCCGACGCGCTAACCTCGGCGGGTGCTCGGCCCCGATGATCCCCTGCCCCGGCGACCGGTTCGCGTCACGGTCGCCGGGGTCAGCGGATCGGGGAAGACCACGCTGTGCCGACGTCTGGCCGGCTTGCTGGATCTCCCGTACGTCGAAATCGACAGTCTCTATCACGGGCCGGGCTGGCAGCCGCTGCCCGCGTTCGTGGACGAAGTCGAGCGTTTCACCGCTGGGGAGCGGTGGGTGATCGAGTGGCAATACCGGGCCGTGAAACCGCTGATCGCCGAGCGCGCCGACCTGCTCGTGTGGCTCGACCCACCCACAGTCGTGACTCTCGCGCAGCTCATCCGGCGCACTATCCGGAGGCGCATTCGGCGCGAGGAGTTGTGGAACGACAACTACGAGGGACCGCTGTGGCAGGTGCTCACCGATCCGGATCACATCATCCGCTGGGGCATCCGGACCCGCAACAAGCTACGCGAGGAAGTTCCTGGTCTGGCGCGCGACAGACCCGACCTGCCGATCGTCCGGTTGCGCTCCCACCGCGGGGTCGACCGGTGGCTCCGCCGACTGGCGATTGATCGATCCTGACCGGCAAGGTGTGAACTCGGTACGAATTCTTCCGCGGAGTTAACCCGGCCGACACGTCGAGCAAAGACAATGGGCCGCATGACTCCCCCCACCGCACTCGTGGACGCCATCAACCTGCGTCTGGCCCTGCTCGGATTGCCCCAGGCCGGGGCTGTCGAGACCGCGACCGCCGAGCTGGTGAGCCCCTTGCTGGCCCGCAGCGAAGAACTGAGCCGGCGTCTGTCCTATCGCCTGTCCCCTGCCGATGAGCGCATCGAAGCGTTCCTCGACGACTATCTCGCCGACGCCTCGGTCCAGCCGAAGCTGCCGCGGCGCACGCTGATCCTCGATGCCCCCGGAGTCGCGCGCGAGTTGTCGCTCCCGGTCGACGGCGATGTGTTCCGCTCCGACCTGATCTCGAGCTATCGCCTGGTGAATGGCGTGCTCCACAACCCGGCCAACGATCGCCGCACGACCGCGGGCGTCTTCCACGTGGCCGAGGGTGGCCTGCCGATCGCCGATGACAAGAAGGCGGTCCCGGTCGAGGCCTTCGCCCGGCTGCTGGACCTGGCGCTCGAGCCGCCGCAGGAGTCGATGATCCTGCCGTTCAGCGCGAACCAGCCCGAGCCGGCCGCCTGCTTCGTGTCGCTCCTGCTCCGGCCGCTGGTGGTTCCCGGAGTCGCGGGCCACACCAACGAGCGGCGGATGGAGATCCGCTTCATCGCGCCCGGCGGCCTGGTCTCCAACCTCGACTTCGTGGAGGGCATCTTCGGCAATGCGGGCGATCCCTATCTGCCCGAGAATGACGCCGCGCTCAACCCCCGCGGCTGGACCGGACACACGGGCTGCGTCATCCTTGCGCCCCACCTCGTGAAGGTCCGCAAGGTCGACGTCGGCCTCCCCCACATCGACGACGCCACCGACCGGCAGCGCCGCGACGACATGTGCTGGGAAGACGAGAACGAGCTCTACAACGACGGCAAGGCGTTCAAGATCTGCGCGCGCGATGCCCGGGGTGTGATCGTGACCGTGATCGCCGACAACTACTTCGGCTATTGCAAGAAGGAAGTGAAGACCCAGATCAGCTATGCCGCCAACCTCGGCGGGCTGGCCGAGGAGGAACACTCCGGCGGCGCGCTGGTCTTCCCGTCCTATGACGAGGGCCGGGAGTTCTATGACAAGTACGCCCGCGAGGACTATCGCCTTGCCGACGTGCTGGCCCGCGACCCCCATCGCTTCGAGCTGCAGCCCGAGGGCCACGCGCTGGACCGCACCGATGAGCGGATCGTCCTGGTGCCCGAGCATGCGCGCTACAGCCTCGCCGAGGGCCGGGTGTGGTGGACCACCGACGCCAAGGAGCACTCGATCCCGCTGCGGGCGGATCGTCGCTACATCGGCCCGCACGGGTTCATGGTCCACATGGCCCGGATCCAGTCGAGCGAGGACCAGTGGACCCTCATCGGCACGTCGGCCGCCGCGACCAACTGCCACAAGCCCAGCACCGTGTCGGGCGGTGGCAAGTCGGAGATCTCGAAAGCCATTTCGGACGCCATCCTCACCGGCAATGCCTATGCGTCCGACTTCGACGCCGACATGAAGGCCGTGGGCGACATCCTCGCGCGTGACTTCTCGGGCCGCTTCGCCGACCAGGAGCGCAACGGAGTCGACCACCGGCCGATCCTCAGTGATCGTCGCTCCATGGGCAGTGTGGTCAAGCTGCTCACGCCGTCGCCCGACTACAACGACTTCTACAACGCCTGGCTCAACCAGATCCCGATCCACGTCAAGGAGCTCGTCTATGTGGTCAAGCGCTCCTATCGTCCCGAGTGGGGCGATGACTGGCGCAGCCATTTCTCGGTACGCCTGATCAACGGCCGCAAGGGCAACGTGCTGCGGCTCGACGATGAGCGCGTGACCGTGCACATGCTGCGTGTCGGGTTCCATCCCGATGGCTCGTGGCGGCTGTTCTCCCTGCGCCCCGACTACAGCCCCGCCGTGAAGATCCAGACCGAGGACGACATCACCGCCTCCGTCGTGGTGCCGGGCGCCGGCGACAACGGCACACCCGCCCTGTCGCGCAAGCACTCGGAGAACTGCGAGAACCTCCTCTTCCAGCGCCCCGATGACGCGATCATCCGTGGCTACGACGAGCAGGCCGAAGCCGATATCGCGACACCCGGCACGTTCCTCTCCAACTTCGAACCGCTCGACGCCGACGCTGCCCGCGCGCTCCGCGATGATGCCGTGGGGTTCAGCGCGTTCACCGAACCCATGCAGAACCTCATCGATCAGGCGGCCAACAACGGCTCCAACCCGTCGTGGTTCGTCTGCTCGTCCGAGCCCCGGCTCGTCGACGGCAAGCGGTCGAAGAATCCGCGCTATCTGCAGACCCGTCCCGACCTGGCCGACCCGCTACCGAGCCGGCTCGCGGACCTCATGCTGAAGCTGCGCAACCGCATCCCCACCGCCGAGTTGTTCCCCAAGTCGGTCGATATCGTCGCCGCGGGCCGACGCAACAATCCGCCCGAGCCGGGCGTACCGCCGTTGTGTGGGTTCAACCCGCTCCACTGGATGGATCTGCCGGAACTGTTCATCGAGTTCATCTCGTCGATGACAGGCAAGTCACCGTCGACGACGGGCGCGGGCTCCGAGGGTGCGCTGACCAAGAACCCGTTCAATGCCCTGCCCACGGCGGTCGACCTGAACGCGGCGCTGCTGTCGTTCATCCTCACCGGTTACGACGGCTGGATCACGGCTGCCGGCTGGATCGGGCCGAAGGTGCGGATCGACCACGACTTCAGCCTGCTGGTGCCCGAGGTGTTCTCGCGAATGACCGCAGCGGAGCGCGACGCCCGGAAGCTGGCCGACAACGGGTTCCTCGAGAAGCTCAAGGACTTCGAGTTCGAGGGGCAGACCGTGCTGGCCAGCCGGCTGGGTTATCGCATGACCGAGCGCTTCGCGAGCATCTATTTCGGTCGGATCTTCATGCATCCCGAGGTCGTCTTCACGCCCGAGATGCTGCGTCCGGAGCTGCAGGACATGGCCGTTTTCGCCGAATCCATGGCGACGATGGTGCAGACGCATGAACGCGTCGCGAAGGCGTACTTCGAGGACGGAACCATCGAACTAGCCTCGCCCCCGCTGCGCGCCCTCCTGGAGATCATGGCGTTCGGTGCGACGGCCGACGGGCACGGGCTCGACGCACCCGAGGTCCGCGACCTGTTCGAGCGGGAGACGGTGCTCGCCAGCGACTGGTACGCCGAACGCCTCGATTCCCAGCACGCCGAGGCCGTACGCCTGGCCGAGCAGGGTGTCGCCGCGCTCCGGAGCTTCATCTCGGAGCCGGACAACGCGACGGTGGTACGCCGGCTCGGTCTGGAGCTCCGCCTCGCCGACATGGAGGCGGAGCGGGACCGGGTGGCCGAGCCCGGCTACCGGCAGGAGCTCGTCGGCACCCTGGGCCGGCAGCCGTTCTGACCCGTGGTTTGCTAGCTGCGTTGCGCGGACGCCGTCGTATAGAGGCAGACGGCGGCCGCCGTCGCCAGGTTGAGACTCTCGGCCGCGCCCCAGAGCGGGACGGCCACCCGACGATCGGCCAGCGCCGCATGCTCGGCCGGCAGGCCCCACGCCTCGTTGCCCATGAGCCAGGCGATGGGCTGCGTGAGGTCGCCGGCGGCGGCCATGGTGTCGAGCCGGTCGGTGCCGCCGCCATCGGCCGCCAGGACCTGTACGCCGCGGTCGCGCAGCTCAGCGACGATCTCCTCGAGCCGGGCACCGGTGATCACGGGCAGATGGAACAGCGAGCCGACTGACGCGCGCACGACCTTGGGGTTGGTGACCTCGACGGAATCCGCGGAGAGGATCACGGCGTCGGCGCCGAAGGCATCGGCACACCGGATGACCGTGCCGGCGTTGCCGGGATCGCGGATCTGGGCACAGACGACCACGAGCTTCGGACCGTCCGGAAGGTCGTCGAGGGTGCGCTGCGGCCACGTGCACACAGCGAGAACGCCCTGCGGGTGGACCGTGTCGGCGAGTCGGGCGAGGTCGGCTTCGCCGATCCCGTACGCCGGAACGCCGGCCTCGCGAGCAGCATCGACGAACTCGTCTGCGTCCGCCCCGGCGCGGACGAAGAGCTCCCGGGCGTACCCGAACGCCAGCGCCTCCCGCACCGCCTGCGGCCCCTCGGCGAGGAACTCACCGGACTCGACTCGGTGCTTGCGCTGGGTGAGACGACGAACCGACCGGAGCTTCCCCGCACTGGCGGGTGGAAGCGATCCGGTCGGTTCGGAGGTGTGCTCGTTCAAGCCGGGATCAGGCAGCGGCCGGAGCCGACTGGTTGGCCTTGGCGACCTCGACCAGCGCGGCGAAAGCCGTGGCGTCGGTGACGGCGAGATCGGCGAGGATCTTGCGGTCGACCTCGACACCGGCGTTCTTCAGGCCGTTGATGAAGCGGTTGTAGGTCATGCCCTCGGCGCGGACCGCAGCGTTGATGCGCTGGATCCACAGCGAGCGGAAGTCACCCTTGCGCTTGCGACGGTCGTTGTAGGCATAGACCATCGAATGGAGCACCTGCTCCTTGGCCTTGCGATAGAGCCGCGAGCGCTGCCCGCGGTAGCCGGACGCCTGGTCCAGAATTTCACGACGCTTCTTCTGCGCGTTCACAGAACGCTTCACGCGTGCCATGTCGTTCTCCTCGAATCAAATCTGTGGTGATGGGCCCGGGTGGGCCGGGGAACTGCCACGACTCGGTGTCGCAGCAGGGGGCCTGGCGAAATCGCGCAGGCTCAGAGGCCGAGGAGCTTCTTGGCCTTCTTGGCGTCGCCCTTGACCATGACCGCGTCGCCGTCGAGACGACGGGTCCGGCGGGAGGACTTGTGCTCGTTGAGGTGCATCTTGCCGGCCCGGCGGTGCATGACCTTGCCGGAGCCGGTGACCTTGAACCGCTTCTTGGCACCGGAATGCGTCTTCATCTTCGGCATGGTTGCCGCTCCTTCTGGGCGCGCCGAGGCGCGCCATCGAATCGTCCCGCAGAGCCTGGAGCCCTCGGGTGATCTTGATCGCGAGCTGCGATCAGAGATCGATATCGGGGTCCATGTTGTCGGCGGGACCCTTTTTCTTCTTCTTGGGCGGTTCGGCTGCGGCCTGGGCCCGTCGCTCCGCCTGATGCTGGTGCTCGGCTTCGTGATCGGCGTCTCGCGCCGCCGCTCGCCGGTCCTTTTCGGCCTGCACATCGGCGCGGGCCTCGGTCTTCTTCTTGGTCGGGCCCAGCACCATCAACATGTTGCGCCCGTCCTGCTTGGGAGCGGATTCGACGAACCCGAACTCCTCCACGTCATCGGCCAGCTTCTTGAGCAGGTTGAAGCCCAGCTCGGGCCGGCTCTGCTCGCGACCACGGAACATGATGGTGATCTTCACCTTGTCGCCGGCCTTGAGGAAGCGCACGACGTGACCCTTCTTGGTCTCGTAGTCGTGGCCGTCGATCTTGGGCCGAAGCTTCATTTCCTTGATCACGGTGTTCGTCTGATTGCGGCGAGTGCTGCGGTCCTTCTGGGCCGCCTCATATTTGAACTTGCCATAATCCATGAGCTTCGCCACCGGCGGGCGCGCCTGCGGGGCAACCTCGACGAGGTCGAGATCGGCCTCCCGGGCCAGCCGCATGGCGTCCTCGATGCGGACGATGCCCACCTGCTCTCCGGCGGGGCCGACAAGGCGCACCTCCGGGACACGGATGCGATCGTTGATGCGTGGTTCGGTGCTGATGTGTCCTCCTGTGATGTGGATTCCGACGTCGCTTCGTCGCCCACACGGATCCCCCGAAGCACCGAAACCAAAAAGGCCCCCGCTGAGCGGAGGCCTGAAAGACCGGAGAAACAATCGAAGGATTGCTCCGGTATGCCAACCTGACAACTGCCCTGGGGCGTCAGCAGGTGGGAGATCAGGTCTCCACTTCGGTAGATCCGCGCAAACGGCGAATCAGTCGGCGTCCATCCTAACCGATGAATCACCCCTAACCCAAAACCGGGTCGAATCCGAAGAATTCAGGCAGCGGGATTGCGAGGCGTGATCTCGGTGACCGTCGCGAGCGTGTCGTCGGCGCCGACCTGCTCATCGACGGCTTCCTCGGCCAGCACTTCCTCGACCTCGTCCTCGGTCTCGACCTCGTCCTCGGTCTCGAGCACTTCCTCGGTCTCGACCACATCGAAGCCGGAGGCATCGGTGAGGAAGTCGAGGATCAGGGCATGCACGGCCTCCGGATCGTCGCGCTGGGCCCAGTGGCCGACCCTGGGGAGAATCTCCAGGTGCACGTTCGGGAACAGCGTCGCGGCGGTGCGGGCGTCATTGCTCGGGAAGATGATGTCGTGCTCGCCGTGGATCAGCAGCACCGGCTGGGTGATCTGGTGGAGTCGGTTGCTGTAGTTCGTCCGATTGCCCAGCGGGCCGAGTTCGTGGCGCTGGAATTCGTTGAAGGTCGACAGTGCGGGCGTGTCGAGTGCGGCTCGGCGTACGCCATCGGCCAGCTCGTCCGACACCACCGACTTGGCCAGCACGGCCGTCAGGCCGAAGCCGACCGTGTAGGGGTTCCAGGACGTCCACTGGATCATCTCGGTCAGCCACGGAATCCAGGAGCCGGTCATCAGCATCGGCTGCGCGGCGAGCGTCATCTGGTAGCCATAGCTCGCCACCAGAACCAGTTTGCGGACCTGGTCGAGGTGCCTGAGCGTGTGGCCGATCGCCATGCCGCCACCCATGGACACACCCACGAGGTCATAGTCGTGGAGGCCGAGCGTGTCGATGAACTCATCGACATAGGCCACCTGGTTCTCCATCGTGGCGTAGTTGAACGACCGCGGACTGCGGCCATAGCCCGGATGATCGGGCGCGATGAGGTGATAGCCGCGCTCGGCGAGCAGCCGGATCGTCGGCCCCCAGGAGAGTTCGGCATTGTCGGCACCACCACCGTGCAGCAGGACCACCGTGTGTCCCTCGGCCGGTCCGGCCTCCAGATAGGAGATCCGTTGACCACTCGGCAGCACGATCTGGTGGCGGTTCATCCGCGGGGCTCCTGTCGGTTGACGCTGGGGTCAGTTTGTTCTTGTAGTGACTGGTGGGTAGCCAACCAGCCATAGGAGCCTTCCGCAAGGGCGACGAGCCGTCGACCCAGGGCCAGGTTCTCCAGAAGCTCCCCGTCGATGGCCAACGGAGACGGGCCGGCGAAGTCGATCAGGATCGTGCCGGCGCTCGATTGCGCCGCGACGTCGGCCACCACATCAAGGGTCGCGGGGACCGGTCGGGCCTTGGCATTCCAGGCCTGGAGAGCGTCGATTCCGGTGAAGGCCAGGACCGCGCGCTGGCCGTTGGCCTGCTCGAGCAGGACCGCCGCCATCTCGGCGTGTCGTTCGGGATCGTGATGCATCGTTTCGTCGCCGGAGGCCATCAGCGGGACGAGCAATCGCGACAGGCACAGCTGAACAACTGCGTCGAGATAGGTCTGCTGCCCGGGGGCCTCCACGGCCGCCGCGAGGGCCTCGCGCGTCTGTGGCGCAGGGCTGCCGTCGTCGTCGGCGTACTCCCCTGAATATCCACCCAGACTACGATTCGCGCCGAATCCGGGAGGCAGGTCCTTGGTCATAAAGATCGACCGTACACCTCTTCCGGCAAACCTCGGGGAGGTTCCGGATGGGCTCTCGGCCGATCACCTGACAGGCTGGAGACATGAATGTGCTGCTGCCGGTGTGCATCTCCCTGGCTGTCCTTGGTGTGGTGGTCGCCGCGCTGCTGTGGGTGCGGGGTCGCCGCGGTCGCGCCGCGCAGGCGTTCGGTTTCGGCGTTTTGCCGGTCGGTCTCTATCTGACCGGGCTGCTCGAACTGGTCTGGGACGCCGGCGTGGCGCTGTCGCGCTGGGCCGGTCAGTTGGTGTTCAACCCTGCGGTCTGGGCCGGCGTGGGGCTGATCGGCGTCGCCGTCGTGTTGTGGGTGGTCGGCGGGTTGGTCGCCAGGCGTACGCCCGCCCGCAAGTCCGTCGAGTCCGCCCCGGACGCGCCGGCCGTGGGACGGGGCCCGCGGACGAAGAAGGCGCCGAAGTCCACCGGGGGCGCGACGAAAGCCGGAACCGCCGGCGCGGGCGTCGGCGAGTTCGACGACATCGAGGAACTCCTGCGCAAGCGCGGGATCGAGTGAGCTCGCGCCGGCCGGGTGCACCAGATGTCGGGTGAGCTCACGTGGCGTGCTCCCGCAGTTGCCTGGGCCGAACGCTGGGACAGTGCCCCGCCAGGCGAAGCACCCGCGTACCCGTCTCCGCGATCAGCTTGCCCACGCCGAGTCAGCTCGCGAAACTTCTCCGCCTGTCTGGCTTGAGCTCCACTGACCCGAATCTGCGCCGGTTCAGCTTGCCCAAACGACGAGCACGATGCTGCCGCCGGAGTTGAGGCTTGAGGAGGTCGAAATCACATGATCCGGCCCCGATTCAGCGCGCGTTCCCGGCAGTCAGCGCCTCTTTCCCGCTTGGGCTTGCCCTATCTCGGCCCCAGAATCCATCTAGCTTGCGCTAGCCGACTCCGCCCCCGGTGCACGGGGCGCTCAAGACGCGAAGGCAAGCTGGGTGGGATGGGCCGCAAGCTCAAGACGTTGACGCGAGCTGAAGAGAGAAAAACGAGCTGATCGAGCGAGCCGGACTCAGCCAATAGGCCACATGGACGCATGCGACCCCAAGTCGGCCCGCCGGCATCGTCTATTCCGCCCGGAGGTCGTCCGTCTCCAGAGATCAGGCCTGGGGTGACCAGTACGCCTGGAGCTCGCGCAGGCGCCTGACGGATTCGTGCGCGCGCTGGCCATCGGTGGACTGGATGCCGATCATCTGCCGGCGTACGGGATCGTCCTCGGTCCCGGCGAGCGTCACGTAGGCCCACGGGTCACCGTGGCGATATTCGATCCGGCCCACTTCGGCCCAGCTCAGGCGTCGGGTCGAGATGGCGTTGCGAATGCGGAGACCATCCTTGTCGGCCACCACAATGCTCATGCCGAGCCCCATCATGAAACCGATCAGCACACCGGCGATGATGATGAGGGTGGCGACCTGGAACCAGTTGAACTGCGCCCGGATGTGGGCATCGAGTGCGAACCAGCCGATGATCATGCCAACCACCAGCACGACGCTGAAGCCGATGGCCCAGATCAGCAGGTTGCGGCAGCGGAAAACTTCCGGCCCCGTCGGGGCTCCCCCGCTCACAGCCGGCATGCGGCGATATCGGTGACCAGGATCGCGCGGGCGCCGAGCTCCCACAGATCGTCCATGACGGCCTGGGCGACCGAGCGCTTGACCATGGCGCGCACGGCAACCCAGCCTTCGCGCGCCAGCGGCGACACGGTCGGGGATTCGAGGCCGGGGGTGACTTCGGAGGCCCGGTCGACGAGCTCCTCCGGGCAGTCGTAGTCCATCATCACGTAGTTGCGGGCGACGAGTACGCCGGACAGCCGGCGCTGCAACAGCGCGAGACCGTTCTCGCTCGGGGTGTCCTCGCGCTTGATCATGATGGCTTCGGATTGGAGGATCGGCTCGCCGAAGACATCCATGCCGGCCTGCCGGAGCGTACGCCCGGTCTCCACGACGTCAGCGATCGCATCCGCCACACCCAGCCGGATCGCACTCTCGACCGCGCCGTCGAGCTTGATCAGACGCGCCTCGATGCCGCGCTTGGCCAGGTCGGCCTTCACGAGACCCGGATAGGACGTGGCGATGCGCTTGCCCTCGAGCTCGGCGATCTCCCACTGGTGGTCGGCGGGCGCGGCGTACCGGAAACGCGTCGCACCGAACCCGAGCGGCATCACTTCCTGGGCCGCAGCACCGGAGTCGAGCAGCATGTCACGGCCGGTGATGCCGACGTCGAGCGTGCCCTCCCCCACATAGACGGCGATGTCGCGGGGGCGGAGGTAATAGAACTCCACGTGGTTGGGCACGTCGGTCAGGACGAGTTCCTTGGAATCCGAACGCTGGCGATAGCCAGCCTCGCGCAGCATCTCCTGCGCGGCTTCGGACAACGATCCCTTGTTGGGCACGGCGATCTTGAGCAGGGGCCGGTCGTTCACGGTCGATCCAATCGTGCGTTGTCGGTGGCTCAGAGGTAGCGATAGACGTCGTCGGGCTCGAGGTCGAGCGCGATCATCATCACCTGCAGGTGATAGATCAGCTGGCTGATTTCTTCGGCGGCTTCCTCGCGGGACTGGTATTCCGACGCCATCCACACCTCGGCCGCCTCTTCGACGATCTTCTTGCCGATGTGATGGACGCCCGCGTCCAGGCGCTTGACGGTAGACGATCCCTTCGGACGCGTCTTCGCGATCTCCGTCAGCTCGGCGAACAGGCCATCGAAAGTCTTCACGTTCCCCCACCCTAATCTGATTTTCCGACTTCGTCGGACGGGGACGACCCCCGGACCTCGGGCGGTTGGGTCAGTCGGTCAGGCGTACGCCCAGCAGCGCGTCGGCCAGGTCGGCGATCAGGCCGGGGGCATCGGAGTCGTCACCGTCGATGGTGAGCGACGCAGCGGCCCAGGTATCGATGGCAGCCAGGGCACGCGGGGCGTCGAGGTCGTCGGCCATGGCGGCGCGGACCTCGGCGATGGTCTCGTCGGCCGGGAGCGCGGACGACAGGCGGGTCGCCTGATGCCATGCGTCGAGACGGCGTTCGGCGTCGGCGAGGAGTTCTGCGGTCCAGGACCAGTCACTGCGGTAGTGGTTGGCGAGCAGCGCGAGCCGGATCGCCATCGGGTCGACGCCGGCGGCCCGGAGCTTGGAGACCAGGACGAGATTGCCCTTGGACTTGGACATCTTCTCGCCGTCGAGGCCGACCATGCCGGCGTGGACGAACGCCTTTGCGAATGGTTCGCCGGTCGCCACGACGGCCTCGGAGGCGCTCATCTCGTGGTGCGGGAAAGCGAGGTCGGACCCGCCGCCCTGAACGTCGAAGGTGGTGCCCAGATAGTGCTCGGCGATGGCCGCGCACTCGATGTGCCAACCCGGACGCCCACGACCGAAGGGGCTCTCCCAGGCCGGTTCACCGTCTCGCTCGAGCTGCCACACGAGGCAGTCCAGCGGATGGCGCTTGCCTTCGCGATCGGGGTCACCGCCGCGCTCGGCGAAGATCTTGAGGGCCTCTTCCTCGTCAAGGCCAGCGACACTGCCGAAGTCAGGGTCGGAGTGAACCGCGAAATACCAGTCCTTCGGCTCCTGCTCGAGCTGATAGACGGCGTCGGGGCCGAATTTCTGGAGCAGGTCGGTGACCAGCGGGATCGACTCGACCGCGCCGATGTAATGCGCCGGCGGAATGACATTGAGCGCGACCATGTCGGTGCGGAACAGCTCGGTCTGATCCTCGGCCAGCTCGACCCAGTCGAGGCCGCGGTCGTTGGCGCGCTCCAGCAGCGGATCGTCGACATCCGTGACGTTCTGGACATAGTGGACATCGAGGCCCTGATCGCGCCATACGCGATGGAGCAGGTCGAAGCTCACATAGGTGTTGGCGTGGCCCATGTGGGTCGCGTCATAGGGCGTGATGCCACAGACATAGAGCCGCGCGGTGCCCGAATCCGGGCCGACCTGCTGCAGATCCCCGCTCTCCGTGTTGTGCACCCGGACCGGATCGAAGCCGTCGGGCCGAGGGAGGGAGGGAACCTGGGGAGCCTGCCATGCGCGCATGGGCGTGAGCCTACAGAGCGCCGCTGATATCAACTGAAATCGTTCCGGCGGCTGGTCTTGGGTAAGCCGCCGCCAAGAAGAACGGCCATATCAGATTTCACCTGCCGTTGACAGTTGCGGCTGATGCGATCCCGACGCCCCAGGAGCGCGGTGAGTGCGGCGAGGAGAAACCGCCACCCCCACCCTTGTCGTGCTGCTCACCCTGTTCACGCGCCCAGTTTCGTGGCTGCATGCCAGCACCTCGTGACGAAAGCCAAACTCCGCCCCATCACAGGGTGACACGCCAGTCAGACGAAGGGGCTATCGAAGATGTCCGCCTGATTCTCGTCGACCCGACAGGCTGATGCCACGACGTAGTAGCTGGCCCCCTCCGAAACCAACACGAAGAGGCGTTCGGGCAGGATGACTGCGCCCACACACGCCTTCGCCTGGAGCTCGTCGTCGACTCGGCCCTCTCTAACTGACAGCCCTCGCATCATCCGCGGGCAGCCGATGTACTCGACCCCATCGAACAACACATCGACATTGGTTTGCTCCTCTGGCCCCATTGGGCTCCGGATCAGCAACGAACCATGGCTGACCCGGTACTCCCAAAGTTGGAAGCGCCGCTGCGACTCGAGCCTCATTCGAACGGGTTTCCCACGCGCTGGCCGCCCTTCCAGAACCCCAAGTTCGGATAAGTGTTCGACCGGATCTGCAATAGCTCCCAGTCCGTCGCACCGCCCCCCGCCGCTGGCCGCTCGAGTGATGCTCTCGCGGATTGTCGAGTGCCGCTGGCGAATTCTCGTCCGGTGCCTGGTTTGTGGGTGGCGAGGATGAGGCGAAGCGGATCGGCACTCGGACTCCCTCAGGTCAAACACTCTGATTTCCCTCGAGCACATCGCGAATCAAGTCTGCATTCTTACGGTAAAAGGACTTAAAATGTCCTAAACAGCCCTCGGCCCAGCTTTGAATTCCGTCAAACTCATCCTCCTTCAGGACTGACGCATGGCCATCAACAAGAATTCCACAGTCACCTCTGGAAATATCACAAAAGAAAGTGATGGCTCCATCTTCAACCCACTGAAATGTGGCACAAACCAAGACGTCCTCATCAGCAGCCGGATCTCCTCTTTTCATTATGAAGCATTGATCCAAAAGGGAAAAACAGAATTGCTCCAATATCGGACTTCTGACCATAGCCCTGGAAGGGCTCCACGGACATCGTCCACCAACCGTTCGAGGTCAGCCTTTGCCAGCGGACCGAGCTTCGACCAGATAGTCTTTTTCTTAGGCAGCCTAATCGGGCTCGTCACAGAGCCCGTCAAGATATTTGAAATGGACACTGCGGAGCACGCAGGAGTCTAACTCCCCGCCTATCGGGGAACCTCTAATTTCTCAGCGCCTGACCTCAGCATCCGCTCGGAAGCAGTATCCGCAGGTCCAATTTGGTAACACGCGCCAAGCCGTCAGACCCCGGTCTCCCGACCTTTCACCTGAGGAAGGCTCCCATCTGCCCATAACGCATCCAGCCGACCAAAAAAACGATCCAGATCAGCTTCAACGTGTTCCCTCTCCTCGCCTGTCAAGTGATCTAGGGGATCCGGAAGAGCCCACGCGGGCTCCCAATACGTCTGCCCGTAGTAGTGGCGACAAGTGCTGCACCAGACGTAAATGTACGCAGTCTCTCGCCGGAATGTCCCTTTGCAGCGGTACCACCGAAGTGTGGATGCTCCGCACGATGGACATTCGCGAGCGGCCGAATCGACCCCTTCTTCGGGGAGATCGAACGATTCCCCGGGCGCCAGCCAAAAATTCTTCCAGCCCCGCATTATCGATTCCTTCGGTGATATTCTTCCAACTTCTTCATAGCATACTCTTCCGCAGCCCTCTCGCTTCCCGTATGCCCAAAGGCCTTGTAGCTATTAGCGTGGTGAATCTCATGAAATATGGTAGTGATTGCGTTGTCCATATCCCTCAGCGCCAAGTCAGAAATCTGAATAACTGCCCTGCCGTTGACGATGCTTGTCGCTCCATACGCCGAATTCCCTGCTCCGTCCACGATTGTCGGTGTGTGCGATATATCATATCCGGCCACGCTCATGCGGCAACGACCCAGACATTGTTTGACTTTCTTGAGGGTAACGGCCGGACCAGCCTGACCGCCTGGCGCCAACTGAGAAACTCCCCGAAAGACTGTTCGCCCCCCGTTGGCGGCTTGTCGTCCGGTGCCTGGTTTTCGGGTGGCGAGGGTGAGGCCGATTTCGGTGCCGAGTTCGGCGCGGGCGCGGGCGATGTCGCCGTCTTGGCCTTGGAGTGCGATGGCGCAGGCGTACACCATCACGGAGATGTGAACCGCCCCGGGTTGCGTGGAGGGCGTGTTATCCCGGAACCGGCTGGTTCTGGGGGTTGACGGCAGCGTAATACGCCGCTTCGTACTCGGTGGGTGGGACGTAGCCGATGCTGCTGTGGAGTCGGCCGGTGTTGTACCAGTCGACCCACATCAAGGTCGCCAGTTCGAGCTCATCAACGGTCTTGAACGGGCCGTCGATCTTCACACACTCGGGCGTGTCAGATGGTCTGTGTAAGGACTCGGGGTTCAGGACCTGACGGAGATTGACTATGACCATGACGAAAGAGCACGAGGACTCGGTGGAGCCGGAGGCCCGCAAGTTGCGGCGGGAGTTGTTCGGTGAGGAGTTGTTGGATCAGTTGATGGCCTCGGTCGGTGAGCGCGGGGTCGCGTTGACCGGCGAGGGCGGGTTCTTGCCCGAGATGATCAAGGCCGTGCTGGAGCGGGGCCTTCAGGCGGAGCTGACCGAGCATCTCGGCTACGACAAGGGCGACCGGGCCGGACATGGCAGTGGGAACTCCCGGAACGGGACCAGCCCGAAAACGGTCGCGACCGAGGTTGGTGATCTGCGGCTGGACCAGCCGCGGGACCGTAACTCCACGTTCGCCTCGGCGTTGATCCCGAAGGGCGCGCGTCGTCTGGGCGGGCTGGATGAGATCATCATCTCGTTGTATGCCGGCGGGATGACGATCCGCGATATTCAGCATCATCTGGAATCGACCCTGGGCACGGAGTTGTCCCACGAGACGATTTCGAAGATCACCGACGCGGTCGCCGATGAGGTCCTCACCTGGCAGAACCGGCCGCTGGAGTCGTTCTACCCGGTCATCTATCTCGACGCGCTGGTGGTGAAGATCCGTGACGGCGCCCACGTCACCAACCGCCATGCCCATATCGCGGTCGGGGTCGACCCCGACGGGGTCAAACACGTCCTCGGGATCTGGGTCCAGGCGAATGAGGGCGCGAAGTTCTGGGCCTCGGTCTGTGCCCAGCTCGCGAACCGCGGCGTGAAGGACGTGCTGATCGTGTGCTGTGACGGGCTCACCGGCTTCCCCGAGGCGATCGAGGCGACCTGGCCCCTGGCAGCCGTGCAAACGTGTGTGGTGCATCTGATCCGGGCGTCGATGCGGTTCGTGTCCTACACCGACCGCAAGCCCGTCGCGGCCGCGTTGAAGCCGATCTACACCGCCGCGAACGAGGACGCCGCGCTGATGGCGTTCACCGCGTTTGCGGACTCGACCTGGGGCAAGAAATACCCCGCCGCAGTCGCGACCTGGGAGAACGCGTGGGACCGGTTCATCCCGTTCCTGGCGTTCGGCCCCGCACTGCGGAAGGTGATCTACACGACCAACAGCATCGAATCGCTGAACTACCAACTACGGAAAGTGATCAAGAACCGTGGCCATTTCCCCAACGACGCCGCGGCGGTGAAACTGCTCTGGCTGGCGATCCGCAACATCGAAGACAAACGCGCCCGTGAGCGGGCCAAGGAAGCCGGTGTCCCCAAAGGCAAACGCAAAGCACCCGGCAAACTCGTCGAAGGCGCGACCATCCAGGGCTGGAAAGCCGCCCTCGGCGAACTCGCCCTCGTCTACCCCGACCGCATGAACCAATACCTATAACCCATGTGACCCAGATCACTTACACAGAAAACTTGACAAGCTCACACACTCGGCCTTGTACAAACCGATCACCGACTCAGCCATCGCATTGTCATAGGAATCGCCCACGGTGCCGATCGAGGCGAGCGCGCCGGCTTCGGCGAGTCGGTCGGCGTAGCGGATCGCCGTGTACTGAGTGCCGGCATCGCTGTGGTGCACGACCCCACGAGGATCGTGACCGGCACGTTCCCGCACCCACAACGCCATCTCCAACGCATCCAGAGGCAGCTCGGTCGGCATCCGGTGATGGGTCCGCCAACCAACAATCCGCCGGCTGTACACGTCTGTGACGAACGCAGTGAAACCCATCCCCGACCACGTGGGCACGTAGGTGAAATCGACGATCCACAGCTGATTCGGCCGAGCAGCGGTGAAATCGCGTTGCACCAGATCCTCTGGGCGGGGCGCGGACGGATCCGACTTCGTAGTGCTGAACCGCTTGCCGCGCACCACACCCTGCATCCCATGGGTCCGCATCAACCGCTCCACCTGACAACGCGGCGCCGCGACGCCATCACGCTTCAGCAGGTGCCACATCTTGCGATAGCCCGCCACCCCGCGACCCTTCGTCTTGTCGGCCTGGACCGCTTCGATCTGCTCCCACACATACGCATCCGACAAGGCACGTTTCGACACCGGTCGCCGCTTGTGGGCGTAATAGCCAGACGGGGCGATCGGCACACCATGCTCGCTCAGCACACGGCAGATCGGCTCGACCCCGAACCGGTCCCGATGGTCATCGACGAACGCGACTACCACGGCAAACGCGGGTCGAGCTCCCGCGCGAAGAAACTCGAAGCCGCCAACAAGATCTCATTCGCCCGCTTCAACTCCCGCACTTCCTGCTCCAACTCACGGATCTTCCTGGCATCCTCCGTGGTGGTGCCGGGCCGGGTGCCTGCATCAATATCGGCCTGCTTCACCCACCCACGCAGCGTGTCGGGATTCACCCCCACCCGAGTGCCGATCCGCTTCACCGCCGCGTTCATCGACAACTCCGGATCCTCCAAACGAGCCTCGGCCACAAGCCGCATCGCCCGCTCCCTCAACTCCTGAGGGTACTTACGTGGTGCTGACATGGTCTGCATCCTTCCGTGGAATCAGACCCTCCACGCAACCCGGGGCGGTTCAGAGGCCGCCTCACCACCACCAAAGCCTGAGATGACTTTGAATGATTTTCGGGGATTGGCTGAGCGAGGGCTTTCTCTTAGTCTGCTGAGGAATCCCGATTATGCGGAGCCAGGATGCGTGGTTAATTCGGTAGAAATCTCGATACAATCCACCGACATCCGACTCACAGAGGTGGCCACGGAATAGCCGGCCAGGCCCCGCGGTGATGGGGGAAGATCCCCTCGGTGAGGAGTCGTGTGCAGCGGTCGGCGTACGCCTCGGCCTCTGCCACGGTGATGAGCTCGTCCAGCTCGTCGACACTCTCCAGGGCTGTGCTCACCATGGCGAGTTCGTCAGTGGTGAGTTCCTCCCCCGCCCAGCCCCACAGGACGGTTCGGAGCTTGTGCTGGGCATGGAAACTCAGGCCATGGTCGACGGCCCAGAGTCGCCCAGCACCGTCGGTGAGGATGTGTATGCCCTTGCGGTCGGCATTGTTGGTGATGACATCGAACAGGGCCATCCTGCGCAGTGCAGGATCATCGCGGTGGATCACCATCACGGGCCGCTCGTGCGCATCGACCCCGTCGACGACGTCGAACCAGCCGTCGGGCGTACGCCCCGAACGAACCAGGTCCACGACGGGGTCCGCATCGTCATCGACATCGATCCAGGACTGCAAAGAGCCCGGGCCCATCGGGCCGTCGATCAGTACGGTGGCGGGCACCAGGTCGAACCCAGCAGCGGCCGAGATCCGATAGGCAGCGACCTCGCGCTCGGCGAGCGTACCGTCCGGAAAATCCCACAACGGCCGCTCGCCCCGGACGGGTTTGTAGACGCAGTGCACGACCGCATCCGACGTTGTCAGCTCGCAGAGGAAGGTGGCATTGGAGGCCTGTACGAGCCGTCCGGTGACCTCGAGCTCCCCACCGGCAAAGATCCCCGCGTCGAGCGGGTCGGCCGGGCCGAGAGGCTCGACCACGGACTCAGAAGAGCGGTCGTCGATAGCCATTGGCACGCGGGCAGATGTGACCGTCGGGGTCGATCGGCTGTTCGCAGAACGGGCAGGCCGGACGCCCGGCGGCGACGAGCGCCATCGAGCGGGCCACGAAATCTCGGGCCACGTTCGGCGGGATCCTGACGATGAGCACCTCGCCCGCCCGCTCGGCCTCGGCCCGGGCAATCGCCTCGGCGTCCTCGGCGCTGGTCTCGTCCAAGTCGATCTCGCTGTCGTCCTCGGTCACGGAAAACATCTCGATCACGATGCGCGAATCATTCGGATCCCAGGCGATCGTCATCGTGCCGACGCGGAATTCCTCGGTGATCGGCGCATCGAGCGGCTCGTTGTCATAGGCGGTCTCGCGCTTCGGCGGCACGGGCACCAGCCCGCCGGTCAGCCGGCTGATCTCACCCAGCACCCGATCCACGTGCTCGGCCAGCACCGAGACCTGCTGCTTCTCCGCGACCACACTGGTCAGCCGATTGCCCTGACGCGCTTGGAAGAAGAAGGTCCGGTCGCCGGGCTCCCCCACGGTTCCGGACACGAAACGATCGGGGGCGTCATACCGATGCTCGACAATGGCCATGATCCAACCCTACGTGAGATCGGCCACCGGGCAGCTCGAGCCGGACTTGGTTTCGACGGGCTCAACCGGGGTAGCGGCGGAGCCAGCAGGCGCGGCCTCCGCGGGCGTACCCTCTCCGGCTCCGGCACCTCCGCCCACCGCCGCATCGGTCGACTCCCCCGGCTTGGGCAGCAGCGTCGACAGGTCGCCGGACGTGGAGTTCATGGTCACGACATAGGGCCGCGAATCCGTGTAATGGATCACCGACACCGATGCCGGGTCAACCATGATGCGCTGGAACGAGTCGAGGTGCATGCCGAGCGCGTCGGCGAGGATCGCTTTGATGACGTCCCCATGGGAAACGGCAAGCCAGGCGGTGTGTTCGCCGTGTTCGGCGGCGAGGCGACGGTCCCAGTTCCGGACGGCACCGACCGACCGCGACCACATCGCCGTCATCGATTCGCCACCGGGGAAGACGGCGGCCGACGGCTGTTGCTGCACGGTCTTCCAGAGCTTCTCACCGGCGAGGTCCTTGAGCGTACGCCCCGTCCACTCGCCGTAGTCACACTCGCTCAGCCCCTCCTCGAGGAACTCCGGGAGATCACGATCGGTGAGGATCTCCTGCGCGGTCTGCCGGCACCGGAGAACGGGCGAGACGACCGCCGCCGCGAGAGGTACGCCGGCCAGGCGCACCCGTGCGGCCTCGGCTTGTTCCCGGCCCTTGTCGTCGAGTTCGACGCCATCGGCGCGGCCGGCGAGAACACCGGCAGTGTTGGCGGTCGATCGGCCATGGCGCACGAGAAAGAGCGTCGTCATGGGCAAAACCCTAACGGCACGGACGGAACGGCACACGGCCGCAGTTGCCGAGCGGGTCTAGTGTTTTCCCGGACCTGCCACCGATGGGTTGCCCACACGGAGCAGGCGTGCACAGAAGGAAGCTCCCATGGACTGGTTCGACGCCATCGTCCTGGGGATCGTGCAGGGTCTGACCGAATTCCTGCCGATCTCCTCCAGCGCCCACGTCTCGATCGTGGGCCAGCTCCTCGGCGGAGTCGACCCCGGCGCGGCGTTCACCGCGGTGACGCAGCTCGGCACCGAGACCGCCGTCGTGCTCTATTTCGCAAAAGACATCGGCCGGATCATCAAGCACTGGACCCTGTCGTTGTTCGGGAAGATTCCCCGCAACGACCCCGATGCCCGCATGGGCTGGCTCATCATCATCGGGTCCATCCCGATCGGTGTGCTGGGCATCCTGTTCGAGAGCGCCATCGACCACAACCTGCGCAACCTCTGGATCACTGCCGCGATGCTCGCCGGTTTCGGCATCGTCATCGGCATCGTCGACCATTTCGCCAAGAACGAGCGCACCCTCGACAAGCTGACCTACAAGCACGGCATTCTCTATGGCCTCTCCCAGGCGATGGCGCTGATCCCCGGCGTGTCCCGCTCGGGCGGCACGATCGCCGGTGGTCTGGCGATGGGCTACAAGCGTGAAGCGGCCGCGCGTTATGCGTTCCTGCTCGCGATTCCGGCGGTGTTCCTGTCCGGGCTCTACAAGCTCAAGGACATCCCCGGTGATCCGACCGTGTCCTGGGGCCCGACGATCATCGCGACGGTGCTGGCCTTTGCTGTCGGACTGGGCGTCATCCACTGGCTGCTGAAGTACGTCAGCACCCACAGCTTCAAGCCGTTCGTGATCTATCGGTTGGTGCTCGCGGCCGCCGTGGTCGTCATGCTGCTGACCGGCGTGCTGCAGCCCCTCCCGCAGGGCTGATCAGAGCGCCCGATGGGCCTCGGCGAGGGTCTCGAGCGCGGCGAGCTTCGCGTCCATGTCCCGGCCCACCGGCGTAGCGGCGCAGGTGGTCAGGCCGGACTCGGCGAGGGCCGCCAGGCGGTCGGCGAGCCGGGCCTGATCGCCGAGGAGTGAGGTGTCGTCGATGAACTCCTGTGGCACCGTGCCCATGGCCTCGCGCTGCCGACCGGTGAGGTAGAGCTCCTGGATCTCCGCAGCCTCTGCGGCGTACCCCATGCGGACGGCGAGGTTGTTGTAGAAGTTGTTCTTCCGGCTGCCCATGCCTCCGACATAGAGCGCGGCGTAGGTCCGGACGGGATCCGCGCACGCCGCCACGTCCTCACCCACGACGAGCGGGAACGAGGCCTGGACGTCGAAGTCGCTCATGTCCTTGTCGGCCTTCGCACGGCCGGTGGACAGCGCATCGAGCTGCTCGTGAGCGAAACCCGCCGCATAGAACAGGCCCAGCCAGCCGTCGGCGATCTCGCCGGTGAGCTCGAGGTTCTTCGGCCCGGTCCCGGCGAGATAGATCGGCACGGGCGCGACGGGACGCACCATGAGCTTGAGGCCCTTGCCCTCGGTCCCGGGGAGCGGCAGGTGGAAGTGCTCGCCGGCGTACTCCACCGTCTCCCTCGCCAGCGCCTTCCGCACGATCGCGACATAGTCGCGGGTGCGGCCGAGGGGTTTGGCGAATGGTACGCCGTGCCAACCCTCCGACACCTGCGGGCCCGACACCCCGAGCCCGAGGCGGAAGCGCCCACCGCTCAGGTTCTGCAGGCCGGCGGCGGTCATGGCGGTGTTGGCGGGGGTACGCCCAGGAATCTGCATCACGGCCGACCCGACGTGGATCGTCGAGGTCTGCGCGGCAAGCCAGCTGAGGAGGGTGACGACGTCGGCGCCGTACGCCTCCGCGGCCCAGACCGAGTCATATCCCAACGCCTCCGCGCGCTGGACGAGGGCGAGCTGGTCGGCCGGGGTTTCGCCGCCGACCATATAACCGAGATTCAGGGCAAGACGCATGGAGGGATTGTGTCAGGCCACCTCGTCGCCCGGCGGAACCATTCGACATCGCCGAACCGTCGTGGGAGGCATGAGTCGGATTGTCCTTGTTGCCCTGTTGGCGCTTGTGCTCGCCTTCATGCCCGGCTGCGTTCGCTCGCCCCGGGTCGAGGGTCATGAGTGGCGCCCAGTGAACGTCATCGGCGACGCCGACGGTGAGTCGTCGCCGCTCGGCGTGGTGTTCTATCTGCCCGACAGCCGGTCCGGCGGTCTGGATGAGCGGGTGGACCCGCAGCGATATCTCATCGTGGAGCTCCACTACGACGGCTGCCCCTACAGCGATCCGCGGTTCGTCGGCGTGGGCGCGGACAGGCTGGAGGTGCGATTCACCGAGCTCCTTCGTGAATGCGTACGCCCGATTCCCATGACGGCCTGGTTCGCGATCCCGTGGGACGAGCTCCCCGCAGAAGTCCTCGTCATCGACCAGTTCGGGGAGAACCACGTGATCAGGGACCGCAGGCTGGCGGGCTAATACTCGAATCAGCCGGGTAAAAAGGGACACTCGCGGGGTTCTGGGGTGGGGGTAGAGCCCGTCGAGTGTCCGAAATTACCCGCCCTCCCGACCTATCCATCTCGACCGACTCCTGATTCAGGCTGGTTTGGCACCTGAGCCGATCCGTTAGGGTTTCCGCCATGCGGAGTCGGGTGGTGGGCCACAGTGGTCTGGAGGTGTCGGAGTTCGGCCTCGGCACGATGACCTGGGGCCGCGACACGCCGCCGGAGCAGGCGCGGCAGCTGCTCCGGACGTTCCATGAGGCTGGCGGGACGCTGCTCGACACTGCTGCGGCATACGGAAACGGTGACGCCGAGCGCACCGTGGGCGCACTTCTTCGCAATGACCATCACCGTGAGAACTTCGTCGTCGCGACGAAGGCCGGGTTCGTTCTGCGTGGCAAGCAGCGCGTGGTCGACACCTCCGCGCGGGCTCTGCTGCAGGACCTCGACGAGTCCCTGCATCGCCTCCGCACCGACTGGATCGACCTCTGGCAGATCCACGCCTGGGGTTCGGCCCCGCTCGAGGAGACGCTCGCCGCGATGGACCAGGCAGTGACCTCGGGACGCGTCCGCTATGTCGGGTTGTCCAACTTCATCGGCTGGCAGAGCGCCCAAGCCGCGACGTGGCAGCAGGCGTTTCCGGGGCGTACGCCCATCGCCTCCAACCAGGTCGAATACTCCCTCCTGGCGCGCCGGGCGGAGGTCGAGGTGCTGCCGGCGGCCCGGGCTCTCGGCATGGGGTTCTTCCCCTGGTCGCCGCTGGGTCGAGGTGTGCTGTCGGGCAAATACCGCCATGGCGTACCCCGCGACTCCCGTGCGGCCGGTCACTTCGCCTGGTTCGTGGAGGCCTATCTCGAAGCACGTTCCCGCGGGATCGTCGAGGCCGTGGCCAAAGCGGCGGATGGGCTGGAGTTGACGCCGTTGCAGGTGTCGCTGGCGTGGGTACGCGATGCCCCCGGCGTCACCGCTCCCCTGTTGGGTGCCCGCAACCAGCAGCAGCTCGAGCAGTGCCTCTCCACCGTGGGCGTCACGTTGCCCGACGCGATCGTGTCGGCTCTGGACGATGTCTCCGGCGGCCCGGCGGCGGGGCGTACGCCCGAGCTCGACGACGCCAGCTGAATCGCTCTGGCGTGGAGTTCGGGCGTACGCCCTGGTCGCCGGGGTCTCGATCCTGGTTTCCTAACCTGCGTCAGGGGCACAGACCCTGGTGGCCGAGGGCGTACCGCTCACCAGATAATCCTCGATCGCCTCGGTCGCGCACGTGTTGCTGAGATAGGACATGTGGCCGAACATCTCCACGGTCAGCAGGACGCTGTTCGGCAGGAGCTGGGACGCTGCGACGGCTCCCGAATAAGGAGTCGCCGGGTCATAGCGGTTGCCGACGACCAGGATGGGCGCCGAGGTGTGGTTGGTGAACGGACCACGCCAGGCATCCTCGTCAATCGCGGTCCAGAACTGCGAGGCGCACGGTGCCGACCGCCAGCCCCACATGGCCGAGAAATGCGGGGCATCCAGGCCGCGGGCAGCAATGGCGGGAGCCCAGTCCTTCTGCGCCTTCGGGTTGAGCGAGTCGGTGCAGAGCACGACATAGTGCGCCATGCTCAGCTGGTCATAGCCATCCATGGTGTGCGGGCGCGGCCTGGGCTGCTTCTCCTTGGCCTGCGTCCGGGCAGCCTTGGCCGACGCCCGGGCCCGTTCCGTCTCCTCGGACGACGCGGCCTGGTCCGTGAGCGCATCGAACGCTTCGAGCAGCGCGGCCACCTGGTGCGGCGCATCCGGCGCATACAGCGCGCTGTGGACCATGTCGATGAACAGGCCGTAGCCGACCATGACCTCGCCGAACCACGGATCGGTGAACGGCACCGGCTTCTGCTTGACCCGCTCAGCGACCCGGTCGAACGTGGCCTGGCGCTCGGCTGCCCGCGCTTCGCAGGTCGCCGCGTCACCCTCTGGGCACCACGCGAACGCCGCCTGCAGTTCTTCCCAGGCGCCTTCGGCGGATGCGAGCCGGAGCGTCATCGGCTCGTGCGCGGTTCCGGGCGTACCCGCCCAGGCCACCGGATCCAGCACGCCGTCGATCGCCAGCGCGCGCACGCGATCAGGGAACATGTTGGCGTACACCTGACCGAGATAGGACCCATAGCTCTGGCCCAGATAGCTGAGCTTGTCGTCCCCGACCGCGCGGCGCAGGACATCCATGTCCCGGGCGGCCTGGGCAGTCGACATGGCCGACGCCAGCGGCTGACCCTCCTTGCCGCAGCCCTTGGCGATGTCCTTGGCCGAGTTCAGATAATCGGCCTGCTCACTCGGGGTGAGCGGGATGACCGACGCAAACCCACGCCCTTGCTGTTGCTGCGTCTTGGTGGAGGGGTGGCAAACGACCGGCGTGCTCAGGCCCGTGCCCCGCGGGTCCATCGCGATGATGTCGAAGCGGTCGAGCACCTGCTCGCTATAGAACATCTCGGCCAGGAGGGCGAGATAGGAGGCCTCCGGTCCCGGCCCGCCGGGGTTCACGAACAGGCTGCCGATGCGCTGCTCGGGGTTGCGCGCCGGATGCTTGGCCACGAAGAGTTCGACGGTGGCCCCCTCCGGCTCGTCATAGTCGAGCGGCACCTTCGCCGTGGCACAGACGACGCCGGGGGCCGGTTCCACGCCCGGGAAGAAGTCCAAGGCTGCGGTGCGCGGGCACTCCGCCCAGTCGAGGGAGACCTCGACACGGTCGGTCCGAGCCGCTTCCGGGTTTGCGGGGGCCGCCTGCGCGGTGAGAGGCAGGCCGGCAAGCAGCGCCAGCGCGGACGTGACGCCGAGAAGACGGGTCAGGGTTCTGGTAGTCAGCGTTCGGGTGGTGAGGGACATGGGGTGTTCCTTCCGGGTTAGGGTCAGGGCGTGATCCGCGTCCTGCTGGCCGACGACCAGGCCCTGTTGCGCACCGGCCTGAGGACTGTCCTGGAGGCCGAGGAGGACATCACGGTGATCGGCGAGGCCACCGACGGCGCCGAAGCGGCCCGGGCGGCGGCCTCGCTGGATCCCGATGTGGTGCTGATGGACGTGCAGATGCCGGGCGTGGACGGGATCGAGGGCGTACGCCGGCTGGTTGCGTCGGGCTCGTCCGCCCGGGTGCTGATGGTCACGATGTTCGATCTGGATGAATACGTGTATGCCGCGCTGAAGGCCGGGGCCTCTGGGTTCCTGCTCAAGGCGGCCGAGCCGGAAGAGATCGTCCGGGCCGTACGCCAGGTGTCCGCCGGGGAGATGCTGTTCGCCCCGAGCGTCACCCGTCGGCTTGTCGAGGCCTATGTGCGTACGCCACCGCCGGGCGATGGCGTACCCAAGGCTCTGGCGGAGCTGACGGAGCGGGAACTCGATGTGGTGGACGGGATCAGCCGCGGGCTGTCGAACGCGGAGATCGGCGCGGAGTTGTTCCTGGGCGAGGCGACGATCAAGGCCCACGTGAGCAGCATCCTCGCCAAGCTCGGGCTCCGCGATCGCGTGCAGGTGGTGGTGCTGGCCTATGAATCAGGCTTCGTCGCGCTCAGGCGGTCCGGCGCCTGAGGTGCACCAGCGCGGGCGCAAAGGCGGCCACGAGCAGCGCCGCATAGCCCAGAGTGGTCGGCAGGGTGTCGGTGCCGAGGACTATCGCGCCGACGCCGGCGACCCCCGCCAGGATCGGGGACCAGACTGGTGCGACGCGCCCTCGCCACAGGGCCACCGCGAAGGCGAGCGGAGCGAGAGTGAAGCCGATGAGGAACGGCATGAAGATCACCATGAAGAAAGGTTGGGCGTCGACGCCGTACATCAGGGCCAGGGCCTGCTCGCCCGACAGGTCGGAGTCGGCAAGCCCGGGGATCATGACCCGCCATGACATGAGGTGGACGATCTGGCCGAAGGCGAGGAGCGTACCCATCACCGCCGCGACCCAGGCCCAGATCGGAGCCTTGCCAACGCTGAGGCGCCATACGGCCGGCACGGAGGCCAGCGTGAACAGCGCGGCTGCGAGAAAGACGAACGAGGCCGCCGCCCAGACCCCCTGGTTCGCAGCCACGGCCTCGAAATAGCCGGTATCAGTGCCGGGCACGCTGCTGTAGGGCGCGGTGAAGTCGATGAGGGAGGCCACCGCGAGTGCGAGGGGCCACGCGACGAGCGAGATCGTGCCGAGCAGGAGGGCGGTGCCGGTGCGCCGGGTCGCCGGGCGGTCGATTGCGGAGGGAGCGAGCGCATTGTCGGGGTGGGTCATGGGAGTGGTCCTTCCTTGCCTGGTGCCGGTCGGGTGACCGGCCAGTTCCAGAGTCAGCTGGCGGGCCGGCGCGCGGTATCGGCCGCGGGTCGGCCCGCGCGGGCGACGAGTGGGTCCGTCGCGAACGCCGGGGCGGAGCAGCGATCGCCTCAGGGTGGGAGCCGGACCGACCTGGGGAGGTATCGGCACGCGTTGCCTGTCCCTACCCTCGAACCATGACCACGATGCCGCCGCGGATCTCGCTCTGGTTCGCCCTGGTGGCCGGCGTCGTGGCCGGGGCAACGGCTGTCACCGAAGGGCGCTCCTGGTGGCTGGTAGCCCTGGCTGTCGTGGGGTTCGGCGGGGCTTCGGGGTTGATCACCCGCCGACCGTGGATAGGTGTGGCGTTCATGGCCGCGGTCGTGCTCGGCCTGAGCGTTCTGGGCATGGGGGCTGATTCCAGCGCCGTGCCCCTGATCCCGGTGATCCTCGGAGTCGTGTCGGCCGGATATCTGTTGCCTGCTCCCGTGTCGGTCCTCGGCCCGCTGGCGCTGGCCGCAGCGTCCCTCGCCTTGGGGCCGTGGGAGCCCGGAACGGTGATCTTCGCCTTTGTGCTGTTCCTGCTTCCGTGGGGCTTCGGGACCGTGGTGCGGTCCCGCGATCTCCGGCGGCGCTCGGCCGAGAACGAAGCCCTGCGGCTCGCCCTCGTCGACCCGGCCACTCGAGCAGCGTCGGCGGCCGTCCTGGAACGCGAGCGGTACGCCGCCTCGGCGCTCGCGGTCGTCGATGCCGCGGTCGAACGCATGAATCTGGCCGCGACTTCGGCCAGGGAATCGCTGGACCCCTCTGCCATCGAGACGGTGCGACAGGCGGGGACCGAGGCCACACGGTCGCTCAGGGAGCTGCTTCTCGTGCTTCGTGATGTGCCGGGCGAGGATGATCCGGAGGCCGGGGCTCCCGTGGCTGACTCAAGCGGCGCGGCTCGGGTACGCCGGGTCCTGCTCGCGGCGATTCCGATCGTGGTGGTCGCCGTCCTGTGGTGGTTTCCGGCTCGGTTGTTGTTCGGCGGCCCCCAGGCCATGAACGCCCCGGTCGATCTGGCCGCCCTCATCGTCGTGATCGGCGCACTCCTTGGCCGCAGCCGCTGGCCAGCCCGGGCGTTGTTCGTGACGGCAGGAGTGGTGGTCGTGGGAGCGCTGTCAGGCCAGTTCGACCCCCAGCTCAATGTCGAGTGGCTCGCGGCCGCGACGATGTTCCTCGCCTGGACTGCGGGCACCGCGGGCACACGTGTTGCTCTCGGCGGGGTTCTCACATTGTTGTCGGTGACCATCACGTGGCGGGTGGTATCCGAGGACTGGCACACCGGAAACGTCGGCATCGAACTGGTGATCTCCCTTTTGCCCTATTTCGCCGGCGTCGCCTGGTCGGGCCAGTTGGCCGCTGAATCGGGTCATCGCCGGGCCGCTCGACGACGCCAGCTGGAGATCGATGCGGCAGAGGCTCGTGCCGTCAGCGCAGCCCGGCTGTCGCTCGCTCGCGACCTGCATGACGCCGCCTCGCATGCGGTCGGCACCATGTTGATGCAGGCCAACGTCGCCCGAGTGCTGCGTGAGCGCGACCCGGACGGGGCTCGCGCCGCCCTCGAGACGGCCGCCTCGGTGGGAAACTCCATGACCGCGCGTCTGACCGAGGTCGAAAGCCTGGCGGTCGAGGCCCCCATGGACCTGTCCCGAGAACTGGCCGGGATCGCTGGGCGAGGGAGACTCCACGGCACGCGGATCAACGTGGTCGGACTGGTCGATGACCTCTCCCCCGAGCAAGCGGCCCTGGTGCTTCGCGTGGTGTCGGAGGGCGTCGCCAACGCGCTGCGGCACGGGCCAGGCAGCGAGGTTGAGATCTCGGTCGCGAAAGACTGCGAACGCGTCGTGGTCACGGTCGACAACGGGCCGGCCCGAGCACCCGGAATCGTCCCTGACCGCGGCACCGGACTTGGCCTGCGCGGGCTCGAGGAACTGGTCGCTGCCCGGGAAGGGTCTCTGACCGCCGGCCCGCTCGCGACCGGCGGCTGGCGGCTGCTGGCCCAATTCGAATGATCGCCGATGTCCTGGTCAATGGTGCCGCCACCGGCTCCCATTGCGCTCTTCAGCTCGCGCTAGCCTCCTCAGCTCCCGCTAGCGGACGCTGGCTGCCGTGAACGCGCTGAACGACGGGCTTTCTCCCGCGATTCACGGCTTCCGGCCGGTTTGGCAATGCTGGTACGCCTGCCCAGCGGGAGGGCGAGCTGAATGAGGGCCGGCCTTGTCGCCCAACGCCGCGCTGTGAGCTCGGCGATGGCGAGATCCAGGCATCAGACGCAACTAGCGTTCTCCACCGCTACAGCGCCCCGGGCCGGCCATACCAATGCAGTGTGTAGACCGTCTTGTCTACGAGGCGTACAATTTCCCAATGGCCGAGACAACCACGATCCGGATCAGCAGGGACACCCACGCCCAGGTGGCCCGGCTCGCCGCTGAGCGCCACGAAACGATCGATGAGACGGTCCGTCGAGCCCTTCGGGCGCTTCGCCAGGACACGATGGCCCAGGACCTGAGAGCCGAACTCACTGACGAAGAATCATCGTGGCTCGATGCTGACGCCGGGTGATGTGGTCCAACTGGACCTCGGCGCCCCCGCCGGGAGCGAAGCGGGTCTCCAGCGACCAGCGGTTGTGGTGACCGCGGGTCGTATTCTCAGGGGTGGCCCGAACGTCATCCAGGTCGTTCCCCTCACCCGCACGATTCGACCAAGCTCCACGGAGGTGGTCGTCCACCCCGATACTGGCAACGCGCTCACCGCCAAGTCAGCTGCGCAGTGCCAACACGTTCGCTCGATAGCCACCACCAGGGTTCAAGCCCGATTGGGAAACGTGGGACCGGTGACTCTCGCGGAGATTCGGGAGACGCTCGGACTGCTGCTTGACCTGTGACGCCGACTCAGAGCGTCGCCCGCACCCGGATGATCTTGCGGCGCACCCACACGTCCCGAGTCCCGTCCCGGTAGCGCCGCAGGCGCATGAGCTCCCAGCCGCCATACTCAGCCCGGTCCGTGAGCAGTCGCCGGACCGCGTTGCGCGACCACGTGTGCGGGATCCTGACCTGCTCCACCTCGAACTCGACGCCCGGTCGCGACGGGTCGGTATAGGTCGTCGTCACGACGCTCCTCCCTGCGGAAAGTGTGACCCCGATCATAGGCAAGAACCGGACGAATTGACGCGTCCGTATCGACTTCGCACATTGGCAAATCCCCTGCTATAGTTCTCCGGGCCGGGCGACCGGCAGACCCGGGTCCGGGTGGCGGAATAGGTAGACGCGCTAGCTTGAGGTGCTAGTGCCCGTTATAGGGCGTGGAGGTTCAAGTCCTCTCTCGGACACCATCGGATCGCTTGCAGTGCAGGGATTCGGCGGACAGGCTCGATCATGGCGATCGGGCCTTTTCTGTTGCCGGCCGCGTACTCCGCTGCTGGTGAGCCCCGTCGCAGGACAGCACCAAAGAGTCAGGGAACAATGACGACCTTGCCGGCCGCGTGGCCCTTCTCCACGGCCGCGACCGCATCCGCCGCCTGATCAAGCGGGAACTCGGCGCTGATCAGCGAGGTCACCACCCCATGGCCCATGACGTCGGTGATCTTTGCCAGCGCCTCCGCGTCCCTCGGCCGCCCGGACCCACCGAACTCGGCGGCGGTGTCGGGATCGGGCGCGCTCAGGATCCGACCCGGCTTGGCCAGGGGCGCGATATCCCGCAGGGGCTGGCGTCCGACGAGATCGACGATGAGGTCGACACCGTCCGGTGCGAGCGCGCGTACGCCCTCGGCCGCTCCTGAACCGGACGCCACGAACGTCGCTCCCGTCGACTCGACCAGGTCGCGCTTGGCCTCCGAGGCGATCCCGATGACGTTGAACTTGTGCACCCGGCCGATCTGGGCGGCCAGATAGCCGACGCCGCCGCCCGCGCCGAGGACGACCATCGTCTCGCCGGCCTTGAGCTCGATGGCATGCGTCAGGTCGTACGCCGTCGTGCCGGCCACCGGGATCGTCGCCGCCGCGGCAAACGAGAGATCCTCGGGTTTGACCACCGCGTCCTTGGCCCGCAGCACCGCGTGATCGGCGAACCCGCCCTGGCCCGGCGCGACCAGACCCAGGACCGCGTCGCCCGGGGCGTACGCCTCAACCTCGGAACCCACCGCTACGACCACGCCCGCGACCTCCCGGCCCATCGGCACGGGGAACGAGGTCTTGATGCCGAGCCGCCCCTCGCGGATCTTCCAGTCGACCGGATTGACCCCGGCGGCTCGCACCTCGATGACAAGCTCTCCCGGGCCCGGCTCGGGGACCGGGCGCTCGATGAGCTGCTGGGTTTCGGGACCGCCGTGGGCGGTGAAGACATAGATCCTGGACATGGGGTCCTCCTCTGGGGTGAAGCCTTGCGGTGTTTGCGTCGACGTGGCAAGGCCGCGCGGGCCCGGCTTTCGGGTCCGCGCGGCCGATCTGATGTCAGACGGTCTGCCTGACCCGATCGTCGACCGCGGCTGAAGGGGTCCCGGTCCGGACGGGCGTGCTCTCGAACCGATCGCGACGACGCCGGAGCAGTCGCATCGCGTTGACGATCACGACGAGCACGGAGAGCTCGTGGACGAGCATGCCGATCGCCATGGTCACGCCGCCGAAGATGACACCGAACATCAGGGTGCCGACGGTGATCAGCGCGATCGCGATGTTCTGGCGCATGTTCGCGACGGTGCGCTTGGCGAGCGACACTGCCTGGGGCAGCTTGAGCAGGTCGTCCTTCATCAGGGCAATGTCGGCGGTCTCGATGGCAACGCCGGTGCCGGCCGCACCCATCGCCACTCCGATGTCAGCCGTGGCCAGTGCAGGAGCGTCGTTGACGCCGTCGCCGACCATGGCCACCGTGTAGCCCTGACGCTTCAGGTCCTCGACCGCTTCCAGCTTCTGCTCGGGCAGGAGCCCGGCTCGGACCTCGTCGATGCCGACCTGGGCGCCGACCGCCTTGGCGACCGGCTCGATGTCGCCGGTCAGCATGACGACCTTCTTCACGCCGCTGGCGTGGAGTCGGCGTACCATCTCGGCCGCATCCGTGCGGATCTTGTCGGCGACCGCGACCACTCCGATGGCGCGGCCGTCGCGGGCAACGACCATGGGGGTACGCCCCAGCGCCGCGAGTTCGGCGACCACCTCGGCGACCCGGCTGTTGTCGGTCTCGGCCACCTGCTCCTGCTCAAGGAGGGCCACGTTGCCGACGGCAATGCGGCGACCGTCGAGCGTGGCGACGATGCCCTTGCCCGGCACCGGCTCGGTGTGCTCCGGCAGGCCCGGGACCGCCAGGCCCTTCTCGGCAGCGGCCTCGAGGATCGGGCGAGCGAGCGGATGCTCCGAGCCAGCCTCGGCCCGGGCTGCCAGACGCAGCACCTCGTCTGAGTCGAGCCCCTGATCGATCCCGGCATCGAGCACGACCACGTCGGTCAGAACGGGGCGCCCCTCGGTGAGGGTGCCGGTCTTGTCGAGCGCAACCGCGTCGATCTTCGCCGACGTTTCGAGGAACTCGCCACCCTTGATCAGGATGCCGTCCTTGGCGCCGCGGCCGATGCCGGCGACGATCGAGACGGGGATCGAGATGACCAGCGCGCCGGGGCAGGCGATGACGAGCAGAGTCAGGGCAAGGACGACGTCCCGCGTCACGAGTCCGAGCACGAGGGCCAGGACGATGATGGCCGGGGTGTACCAGGCGGAGAACCTGTCCATGAACTTCTGGGTCTTCGCCTTGGCGTCCTGGGCCTCCTCGACCCGGTGGATGATGCGCGCCAGGGTCGTGTCGGCCCCGACGCCGGTGGCCTGCACCTGGAGGAAACCGCCCGTGGAGACCGTGCCGGCGTACACCTTGTCGCCGGTCACCTTCTCGACCGGGATCGATTCACCGGTGATCGAGGCTTCGTCGATCGCACCGGTGCCACCGATGACGACACCGTCGACCGGCACCTTCGCGCCGTTCTTGACCAGGACCGTCTCGCCGTTCCCCACCTCGCCGGCATCGATCTCGACCTGCTCGTTCTCACGCAGGACGATCGCGGTGTCGGGGGCGACGGCGATCAGCTCGGCGAGCGCGGACCGGGTCTTGTTGAGGGTGGCGGTCTCGAGCGCGTGGCCGATGGCGAAGAGGAAGGTGACCGCCGCGGCTTCCCAGTAGTTCGCCAGGATGACCGCGCCGATGGCGGCGACCGAGACGAGCAGGTCGATCCCGATGACCTTGGCCCGCAGCGCGTTGAAGGCCTTGATGACGACCGGGACACCGGCGACGACGGCGGCCGCGATCATGAAGATGTCGCCCCAGAGCTGGTTGGTCCAGATCCGGCTGGAGGCCAGCGAAGCGAGGATGAGCAGCCCGGAGATCCCCGGGACGGCCCAGCGGCCGTGGAGCCAGGCGTGGACCTTGTTCATGGTTTCAGTCCTTTCGAGGTGTGTGCAGTGGGTGTGGGCTGGATCAGAAAGCCGAGGCCCTGGATTTGTAACCGGCCTTCGCGACTGCGGCGACCAGGTCATCGGCGGTCACGCGGTCGGGATCGTGGACGACCTCGACGCGCGAGGAGGCGAAGTGGACCTTCACCGACTCGACACCGTCGAGACGGCCGACCTGCTTCTCGATCTTGTTGACGCAGGACGGGCAGGCGAAGCCTTCGGCGCGGAGGATCGTCTTCTTGGAGGTGGTGGTGTTCATGGTGTTTCCCTTCGGATTTCGGTGCCTCATTCGGGCTCACCATGAAGATAGGAAAATCCGCCGCCGAACTCCTTGACCCAGATCAAGTGCGGAAAAGGGCAGAAAAAGGCCGGGACCACGCCCTGTGACGTGGCCCCGGCCATCCCCCCGAAAGTCAGAACGCCAGATAGGAGAAGAACGGCAGCAGCGGCACCATCAGCCCCGTGCTCATCCAGAACATGCCGAAGTTCATCGCGAAATCCGCGAGAGCGGCGAGGCGCGGGTTGCCGGCGACATAGTGGCCATGACCAGCCGCTTCGTGGCCCGCGTGATCCTGGATATCCGGGCTGGGCGTGATGGCGTTCTTGAGGTTGCCGATCGCAGCGATGAGCAGATAGGCCATCAGCGGAATGCCCACGATCGCGACCATGATCGCCGGGTCCACCCCGACCATCGTGGCGCTGTCCACGCCGGAGCCGTGTTCCATCCCACCGTGACCCATGCCCCCATGGTCTCCGTGGTCCATGCCCCCGTGACCCATCCCGCCACGGGCCATCATGGCCTGCATCCGCACGAGCATGCCGGCGAGGTGCCAGGTCATCGCCCCGAACATGCCAGCGTGGCCGAGGGCATGCCAGCCGTGCTTGCGGGCTGGGCCGGCGGCAGCGAGCCCGCGTACGCCCAGGAACACGAACCAGGCCGTGCACACCCCGAAGAACCCGACGAGCACCGGGAGCGGGATCACCGCGACAAACGGGCGCCAGAGCGTGCCCGGCACCATGATGAACATCACGACCGACATCGCCAGGTGGGCCAGGTTGGAGACGAGCGTCGCCCCCGTCTGGCGCCGCGCCAGTTGATAGAGCGACCAGACGGTCGTGAACGTGAAGAACAGCAGCAGCGCCACGAACTTCACGGGCGTATCGGTAAGCGTGAACATCGTTTCCTCGGGGTTGGTGATCTCAGCCCAGTAGTCGCCCCCAACGGCGCGAGAGTTCCCCGCACCCCCGAAATGTGGTCGATGTCACACGACGGTCCGGAGGACGTCGGCGATCACCCCGAGCCCGGTCTCGAGCTCGGCGTCCGACACCGATCCGAACCCGAACACGATCCCCGAGCGCGCGTCCGAGTCGGACCAATAGCGGGAAAGACCCGAAACGAGTACGCCGGCATCGCGCAGTCCGTCGACCAGCGACCCCTCATCCCCCTCGATCTCGACCACAACGTGCAGCCCCCCATCCATCGGGCGCACGCGTACGCCCGCCAGCCCGTCGAGGGCAGCCACCACCCGGTCGCGCCGGCGACGATAGAGATGCCGCATGCGCTGGGTGTGCCGCGTGAGCCCACCCGCCTCCAGATAGTGCGCCACCGCACGCTGCGTGACCAGCGACACAGGCATGCCCAGATCGCGCCGCGCATCGAGGACGGCGGCAACCAGCGCCGGCGGCACCACGATGAACCCGGTCGCCAGAGCCGGAGTGAGGGTCTTGCTGAACGTGCCGAGCAGCGCGACCCGTTCGCCCCCGTCCATCGCGGTCAGCGCCGGCAATGGCTGGGACGTGTAGCGGAGTTCGGAGTCGTAGTCGTCCTCCACGATCCAGGTGTCCGTGGCGGTGGCCCAGGCGAGCAGCGCCTGCCGCCGATCGACCGGGAGAGAACCGCCCAGCGGATATTGGTGACTCGGCGTGACGAGGACCAGGTCGGGTGCCGGGTCGGGGAGTCGCTCCGGGATGAGCCCGCGCGCGTCCGCCGCCAGGGGCACCACCTCGACCCCGGCACGCACCAGCACCCGGCGCATGGACGGATAGCCGGGATTCTCCACCCCGACCCGGCACGCACCTGTCGCGGCCAGCAGCAACGACAACCCCTGGCGCCCACCGGCCGTCACAGCGATCAGTTCGGCGGGCCGGACCACCGCGCGCATGCGCCGCAGGTGCTCGGCGATCGCGACCCGCAGCTCGGTCAACCCCAGAATCGGCACCTCGGCTCCCAATGGCTCGTCGGCGGCCCGACGCCACGCCGACCTCCAGGTGGCATCCACCAAGGAGGCCTCCATCGGCTGACCCGGGCGCAGGTCGATCGCCGGAGGCCCTGCCTCGACGGCTGGAACAGGAACGGGCAGGTCGGCCTCCGGCGGGCGGACCGCGCGTACCTTCGGGTTCACCCGCGTCCCCCCACCCGTCCGCGCGATCAACCAGCCCTCGGCGAGCAGCTGGTCATAGGCCTGGACGACGCTGCCGCGCGACACCCCGAGCTGGGTCGCGAGCGCGCGGGTCGAGGGCAGGGGGTCGTCGGCAACGAGTACGCCTGTCCCCACGAGGTCACGCACCGCCGCGGCAATCTGGTCGGGCAGGGACACGTGTGAGCCCCGATCCAGGGTGATCGGCAGGGAAAGTTCCGGTGTGGTCCGCACAAGGCCTCCAAAGTGGTCTATTCAAAGTCATATCAATCCGGCCCTGGATGAGACCACTTTGATCACGGAGGATCATCCCGTGACTGACGTGACTGACAAGACCACTTCCACCGGGACCTCCCTGATCAAGCGCGGGCTCGCCGACATGCTCAAGGGCGGCGTGATCATGGACGTCGTGACGCCCGAGCAGGCCCGGATCGCCGAGGATGCCGGCGCCGTTGCGGTGATGGCGCTGGAGCGCGTACCCGCCGATATCCGCGCCCAGGGCGGCGTGGCCCGCATGAGCGACCCCGACCTGATCGCCGGCATCATCGAGACCGTCTCGATCCCCGTGATGGCCAAGGCCAGGATCGGCCACTTCGTCGAGGCGCAGGTGTTGCAGCATCTGGAGGTCGATTACATCGACGAGTCCGAGGTGCTCTCCCCCGCCGACTATGTGAACCACATCGACAAGCACCAGTTCAAGGTGCCGTTCGTCTGCGGTGCGACCAACCTGGGCGAGGCGCTGCGCCGCATCACCGAGGGCGCGGCCATGATCCGTTCGAAGGGCGAGGCCGGCACGGGCGATGTCTCCGAGGCGACCAAGCACATCCGCACGATCCGCAAGGAGATCGCGGTGTTGCAGGCGACGTACGCCACCAACCCGGACGAACTCTATGTCGCGGCCAAGGAACTGCAGGCTCCCTATGAGCTGGTGCGCGAGGTCGCCGAGCGGGGCACGCTGCCGGTGGTGCTGTTCACCGCGGGCGGCGTCGCGACCCCTGCGGATGCCGCGATGATGATGCAGCTGGGTGCCGACGGCGTGTTCGTCGGCTCGGGCATCTTCAAGTCCGGCGACCCGGCGAAGCGCGCGGCCGCCATCGTGCGCGCCACGGCGGCCTATGACGATCCGGCCGCCATCGCCGACGCCTCCCGCGGGCTGGGCGAGGCCATGGTCGGCATCAACGTCGCCGACCTTCCCGCTCCCCACCGCCTGGCCGAGCGCGGCTGGTGAGCCCGCTCGTCGGCGTACTCGCGTTGCAGGGCGGGGTGCGCGAGCACGCGTCACTGTTGGAGTCGCTGGGCGCGCGGGTACGCCCGGTCCGCCGCCCGGCGGATCTCGCGGGTTTGGAGGCCCTCGTCCTGCCGGGCGGTGAGTCGTCGGTGCTCGATCGCCTGAGTCGCACGTTCGGCCTGTTCGAGCCGATGCGCGAGGCGATCGCGGCCGGACTGCCGACGCTGGGAACGTGTGCCGGGTTGGTCCTGCTGGCCGCCGACGTGATCGACCCCGCCCCGGGCCAGCAGAGCCTGGGGTTGCTGGACATCGGCGTACGCCGGAACGCCTTCGGCGGCCAGGTGCACTCCGCGGAGACGTTGCTCGACACCGAACTCGGTCCGGTCCGGGCAGCCTTCATCCGCGCACCCGAAGTGGTGCGGGTCGGGCCGGGCGTCGACGTGCTGGCTCGCTGGAACGAGGCGATCGTGGCCGTCCGCGCAGGTCACGTGGTGGGGCTGAGCTTCCACCCCGAGCTGACCGGCGACCCGACCTTTCACTCCGAGCTGCTCGACCTCACGGATGGGTCATGTCGACCGGCACGACCCATTCATCGAACTGCTCGGCACTGAGCTCACCGGACGCAATGGCCGCTTCGCGGAGCGTGGTGCCCTCGGCGTGGGCGCGCTTCGCGATGCGGGCCGCCGCGTCATAACCGATATGACGGTTGAGCGCGGTGACGAGCATCAGGTTGCGCTCGAGATTGTCGGCGATCCGCTCCCGGTCGGGTTCGATGCCGATCGCGCAGTGGTCGGTGAACGCTGCGGACGCGTCCGAGAGCAGCCGGATCGACTCCAGGACCGCATGAACCATCACGGGCTTGTAGACATTCAGCTGGAAATTGCCCTGCGACCCGGCGAATGCGACCGCGGCATCGTTGCCGAACACCCGGACCGCCACCATGGTCAGCGCCTCGGCCTGGGTCGGGTTCACCTTGCCCGGCATGATCGAACTGCCAGGCTCATTGGCCGGGATGGTGATCTCGCCGATGCCGTTGCGTGGGCCCGAGGCGAGCCAGCGCACATCGTTGGCGATCTTCATGGCCGCGCCGGCGAGCGTACGCAGTGCCGCCGACACCCCGACCAGCCCGTCGTGGGCGGCCAGCGAGGCGAACAGGTTGGGCGCCTGGGTGAATTCCAGGCCGGTCTCGGCCGAGATCTTTTCAGCCGCGAGTCGCCCGAAGTCGGGATGAGCATTCAGGCCCGTGCCAACGGCGGTCCCGCCGATCGCGAGCCGGCGTACCCCTGCTTCCGCAGCCCTGACCATCGCGAGCGCCTCGTCCAGCTGCGCGACCCACGCCCCGATCTCCTGGCCGAGGGTGATGGGGGTGGCATCCTGCAGGTGCGTCCGCCCCACCTTCACCACATCGGCGAACTCCGCCGCCTTGGCCGCCAGCACGTCGCGGAGTCGCGTCACCGCGGGAAAGAGCTGCTCGGTGAGTTCGAGGGCAACGGCGATGTACATCGCCGTGGGGAAGGTGTCGTTGCTGGACTGGCCACGGTTGACATGGTCATTGGGGTGCACCGGTGACTTACTGCCGAGGACGCCAGCCGCACGTTCGATCGCCCGGTTGCTGATCACCTCGTTGGCGTTCATATTCGACTGGGTCCCGGAGCCGGTCTGGAAGACCACGAGCGGGAAGTGATCGTCGAGGTCCCCCGCAATCACTTCGTCGGCCGCCGCCACGATGAGCTCGGCCAGGTCCGCAGGGAGCTCTCCCAGCTCGGCGTTCGCCTGGGCCGCCGCTTTCTTGAGTACGCCCAGTGCCCGGATCATCGGCCGACCCCACACGAAGGTGTCGCGGCCGATCGGGAAATTGGCGATGCTGCGTTGGGTCTGGGCGCCCCAATAGCGATCGGCGGACACAGCCACCTCACCCAGCGAATCCGTCTCGATGCGCGTGTCGCTCATGTCGGCACCGTACTCCCGACCCGCAAAGTCAGGGATCACACCCCGAGGGGTATCATTGTTTACCCGTCACGGCCGCGCGCCATCGCTGAGCGGAATTCCGCTCCGGCGACGAGGCGGCGGATCTAGGGTCGGCGACGAGGATGGGGGTGAGCGCGTGGGCATGTTCGCATCGCTCGCCGTTCCGAACTATCGCCGCTATTTCTTCGGCATCCTGACCTCCAACACCGGCAACTGGATGGGCCGCACGGCCCAGGCCTGGCTGGTGTTGATGGTGCTGACCGAGCAGGACGCGATTGCGCTGGGCACGGCGACCGCGCTGATGTTCCTGCCGTCGATGCTGTTCAGCACCGTGGGCGGCGCGCTGGCCGACCGGTTCTCCAAGCGCTGGTTGATGATCATCACCAACTCGATCATGTCGGTGAACACGCTGATGCTGGGCGTGCTCGTGGTCACCGGGACGGTCCAGCTCTGGATGGTCTATCTGGCGGCCCTCATCGAGGGCACCGCCTTCGCGGTCGATGCGCCTGCGCGCCAGTCGTTCGTCTCCGAGATGGTGCCGAGGGAGCACCTCCCGAATGCGATCAGCCTCAACTCGACGAGCTTCAACTCGGCCCGCCTGCTGGGTCCGGGCATCGCGGGTTTCCTGATCACCCTGATCGGCACCGGTGGAGTGCTGCTCGCGAATGCAGTCACGTACGCCGGCGTCATCCTGGCACTGGCCACCCTCGACCGGGAACAGCTCACCCGGACGACACGCACGCCCGGATCCGGGGGCATCATCGCCGGGTTGCGCTATATCCGCACGCAGCCCTACATCATCCTGATCCTGGTGATCGCGGCCGCGATGGGATTGTTCGGCCTGAACTATCAGATGACGAACGTGATGATGGCCGGCATGGTGTTCGGGAAGGGTGCGAGCGAGTTCGGCCTCCTGGGCACCGTGATGGCGATCGGTACGCTGGCGGCCTCGCTGATGGCTGCCCGTCGCAAGCGTCCCCGGCTATTGGTGATCATGACGGCGATGGGCATCTTCATCCTGGTGACCCTGGCCTCGGCGCTCGCCCCCACGTTCTGGCTCTTCGCAGTCCTGCTCGTGCTGTGTGGACTCTCGGCGATCACGGTCATGATCACGTGCAACTCGCTGGTGCAGATGACGACGGCGGGCGCCTATCGGGGCCGCGTGATGTCGGTCTATTTCCTGCTGTTCCTCGGGACCACCCCGCTGATCGCCCCCGTGCTGGGCTGGATCGCCGAGAACCTGGGAGCCCGCTGGACATTGGGCCTGAGCGCGGGCGCACTCGCCATCGTGTGGTTGGGGGCGGCTTTCTATCTGGCGAAGACCGAGAATGTGAAAGTTCGCCTGGACCTGAATCGTCGACGGTTCCCGCTGGTGATCAGTCGTGGACGGGTGGTCGAGGATCCGCCGCCGGAGGTCAGCTGACCTGCGGGAGCGATTCGGTGTGTTGCTGGAGTTCTTCGGCTTCGTTCTGGAGCGCCTCGCGCAACTCGCCGTAGCCGCCGAAACCGACAGCGCGGCAGAACCTCAGGACGCTTGCCTCGTCGGTGTCACACAGATTCGCCAGTTCGGCGACGCGGAGCTCGACGACCGCTCCGGGCTCTCGCACCACCATGCGCCCGATGCGCTGGGTGGAACGCGGCAGATAGGCCATGCGGGACAGGATGTCGTTTCGAATACTCATGATTCTCCACTCCTTGCGGACACTGGAGACACTAAGGCGGGCGAACCCGGAACTCCTGTCGTGTGTCGCGGACCGAAACGGGAGGGACGCGATCATGACTCGTCGGCGAAGCGGTCGGGAGGCCTGTCGCGCAGCTCCCGGGGCAGGCCGACACCTGCCTCGGCGAGCTCCAGGTCAGCGAGCCTGACAATGGTCGCCCAATGTCCCGCACGCCACTGGCCGAGCGGATCGGGGTCGATCCTTGCCAGGGTCCGGACCGGCTGCGTGGCCAGTGCGCGGAGCGCGAGCAGGTCCAGGTCGGCGCCCGAGTCCAGCAACCGGGTGACCTCGCGCGACCGGCGTACGAACCGCAGCCGCACCGGCAGCCAGCCAGTGAGGACCAGCGCGACCGGAAGGATGAACGCGAGCAGGCCGAGCAGCACCGCCAGCTGCTCGAGCGTCCGCACCTGATCCTGCGACGCCTCGACGATCGGTCGCATCGAACCGGCGGCGGAATCGAACGGTCGACGCAGCTGCTCCCCCGCCACCGGGATGCCACCCACGTCCCCGCTGGCCGAGGCCAGGTCGTTCTGCATCCGGGTGACGGACTCAGCAACCCGACGAGCAGGCTCCGCCGCCGCCATCACCCGCCGCCACACCTCGACGCCGACGAGCGCCCAGAGAATGGTCCAGCCGAGCACGAGCAGATCGGCGGTGACCTGCCGTCGCCGAGTGCGGGATGGTCGCGCATAAAGGGCCATGTCCCCAGTCTCGCAAGATCCCCACCCGAACCGACGTCGATGCCACAGTTGTCCGATCGATGCCACAGTTACAACTGGGGCGTCACGCGAATAAGTGTGGCCTCACGGAGTGGATCCCTGGGCGGGACGTCCTTCGCTCGCCTCTCACCGGTCATCCGACCGAACCGGACTTCATCTTCCACCGCCCCAGATCGGTCGTCTCGACGAAGCCGAGATCCTCGAGCTCGCCGAGGATGGTGATCGTCACCAGCAGCGGCAGTCCGCACTTGATCGACACCTCCTCAGCGGTCCGACCGCCCCGACCGGGCACCTCGTCGAACACGGCCAACTGGTTCTCGCTGAGCCGATCCACGGGGCGGGCCGGCCCGTGCACGAGCGGGAGGGTCTCCTGACCGAGAGGGGCGATCGCTTCCCTGATGTGCGCGGCGTTCGCGACGAGCTTTCCGTCCCTGTCTCTGATGATCTCGTGGGCACCCTCGGAGCAGGCGGAGGTCACCGGGCCGGGCACGGCCATCAGGATGCGGCTGCAGGCCTCGGCCCACGACACGGTGTTCTTGGCCCCCGAGCGGTTCGCTGCTTCCACCACCACGGTGCCGCGCGCCAGCGCCGCGATGATCCGGTTGCGCCACAGGAAGCGGCTCCGGCTCGGCCGCTCACCGGGCGGCTGTTCCGACACCAGCAGGCCGGTGGTGCGGACGGCGTCCAGCAATCGGGCGTTTCCACGCGGATAGGGGTGGTCGAGACCGCCGGCCAGGACTGCGATGGTTCGGCCACCCGCCGCCAGGGCGCCCCGATGCGCACTGATATCGATGCCGTAGGCCCCGCCGGAGACCACCGTGACACCCGTTGCGGAGAGATCCGCACCCAGGTCTGCTGCTACGGCCTCCCCATAGGCGGTCGAGGCCCTCGACCCGACGATGGCCACACTGCGCTCGGCCCAGTCGGCCAGGTGTCCCGGGCCAGCCACCCAGAGACCCAGCGGGCGACCACGAGCCTTTTCCCAGGTCGCATGGACGAGATCGTCCAGCGACCACGGCCACTCGTCGTCCCCGGGGATGACGAAGCGTAAACCGTGGCGTCGCATCGCGGCGAGGACCACGTCGAGGCGGGTGCCGGGCACCCGGCGCCCCCAGACCGAGTCAGCGCGTCGCGCGGACAACGAATGCCAGAAGGCGAGAGCTCCCTCGGCCTGGACCTGATCGGCGACACGCGGATCGGCGGGGTCGGTCACGCACGCGAGAGCAAGCCGCGCCATGCGGTCGTCACGGATCACATCCGCGTCCCGGGCGGTCATCGGTGTCATCACGCCACCTCCCTCAGACCGGGCTCGCCCCGGCGCAGGGCAAGGGCCAATCTGACTTCGGTGCGGGTGGGCACGTCCTTGCCGATCAGGTCGGCGCACGTCCAGGCCAAACGGAGACACTTGTCGATGCCCCGCGCGCTGAGGCTGCCGCGGGTGACGGCCTCGTCGAGCAGCTCAAGCCCTTGGGGCAGCGGCAGGACAGACCGGAGCGCCGGGCCCGGGACCTCGGCGTTCGTCATCCAACCGAGCCCGCTGAGCCGCGCGCGTTGCCGCGCCCGGGCTTCGGCCACCCGCGCGCCCACCACGGCGCTCGACTCGGTGGCGCCGGCCAGCGGATGCACCAGGGACCGGCGCAACGGCTGGAGCTGCTGGTGGATGTCGATCCGGTCGAGGATCGGGCCCGAGATCCGATCGCGATACTGGCGCACCCGCATGGGGGCGCATTGACATTGCCCACCCGGCTGCCCGGCCTGCCCGCAGGGGCAGGGGTTGGCGGCGAGGACGAGTTGGAAGCGCGCCGGATAGCGCACCTGTTGCTGGGTCCGCCCCAGCAGGATCGACCCCTGTTCGAGCGGAGTCCGCAGTGCCTCCAGGACGCGCGCGGGAAACTCGGCGGCCTCGTCGAGGAAAAGCACCCCACGATGGGCGAGGCTGATGGCGCCCGGCTTGGCGACGCGTGCCCCTCCCCCGACCAGGCTCGGCACGGACGCCGAATGATGCGGGTCGGCATACGGCGGCCGGACATCGAGCTCGAGGCTCGACAAGGTCCCGGCCAGGGACCGCACCGCGGCGACCTCGAGGGCCTGCGTCGTGGTGAGGTCGGGAAGCAGCCCCGGCAACCGAGCGGCCAGCATGGTCTTGCCGACGCCCGGCGGTCCGTGCAGGAACAGGTGATGCCCACCGGCCGCGGCCACTTCGATCGCCCATTTCGCCTCGGCCTGGCCGACGACATCACCGAGATCGAGGAGGCCGGGAGTCTCCACGGCCTCCTGTGTCGGTGGATCCGGCTCGAGCACCGGCTGCCCTCGCATGACCCGGGCCAGGTCGATGATCGACGCCACTCCGGTCACCCGCATTCCGGCCACATGTCGGGCTTCGTGCACCTGATCCATTGGCACCACCGCGCGGTCGAAGCCGTGCATCCGGGCCGCCATGATGCCGGGCAGGATGCCGCGCACCGGGCGTACCCGACCGTCGAGGCCGAGCTCGCCCATCAGGACCGTGTGGTCGAGGATCCGGTCGGGCACCGCCTGGTCGGCCGCGAGGACGGCGGCGACGATGCCGAGGTCATAGTGGCTGCCGCCCTTGGGCAGGGTCGCCGGCAGCAGGTTGATGGTCACCAGTTTGTCCGGCCAGCTGAACCCCGCGCTGGCGACGGCGGCCCGGCAGCGGTCGCGCGATTCATACAACGCCGTGTCGGGCAGGCCGACCAGCACCGTTCGCGGCAGTCCCCCGCCGGTGAAGGCCTCGATCTCCACCACGTGGCCGTCAAGACCGGCCAACGCCACCGATCGGGCGCTCGCGAGCCCCATCAGGAGATCCCTCGAACATGTGTGATCTGCAGGGGCTGGTCCCGGAGGTCGAGCACCCCGATCGCATCCATGCGAATCGCGGGCGCCTCCAGCGGATGCTGCGACAGCCATTGGCCGGCCAGGCGCCGGAGCCGGCGTACCTTTTCGAACGTGATCGACTCCAGTGGCGTGCCATAGCCCGTCCCGGTGCGATATTTCACTTCACAGAAGACGATCACCGACTCCCCCTCGACCTCATCGAGCGCGATCAGGTCGATCTCTCCGTTCCGACACCGCCAGTTGCGGTCGATGATCACCATTCCGGCGTCGAGCAGGACCTGCTCGGCCCACTCCTCGCCCCGTGCGCCCCGGCGCTGTTTCAGACCCGTCATGCGCGCACAGTGCACGTCCCGAGCCCGAACGATTCACCCGAACCTGTTGCTTGTGGACAACTCTCCGGGTCGGTTCCGGCCTGTGGAAACCCTGCGGCCGGCCCCGGTTGTCGGCACGCCATGATGGACCCAGCACCCGACGAAGGAGTCCCCATGCGCATTGCGAACGTCGCCAACCGAGCCCACCTCGTCCTGAGCGCCGCCGACGGGTCGGACCGGCTCATCGACATCGCCGACGCGTCCGACCAGCAATTCGGCCCGAACCCTGCCGCTCTGTATGCCGATTGGGCCGCCTTCACCGACTGGGCCGGCGGCGCGTCGCTCGACGCCGAGTCGGGCGCGGCGGTCGACCGGGCGGCGCTTTCGGCACCGTCCCCCGAACCCCGCCAGATCTTCGCGATCGGCCTGAACTACGACGAGCACGCCAAGGAGTCGGGCTTCGAGGCGCCCACCGACCTGCCACCGGTCTTCACCAAATATGTGTCGGCGTTCTCCGGTCCAGAAACCGACGTCGTGATCCCGCCCGGCGGCAATGTCGACTGGGAAGTGGAACTCGTGCTCGTGATGGGGGCCGAGGCCCGCCGCATCGACCCCGCAGCTGCCTGGGATCACATCGCCGGCGTCACGGTGGGTCAGGACCTGTCCGAGCGGATCACGCAGTTGCGCGGGCCGGCCCCGCAGTTCGGTCTCGGCAAGTCGTATCCGGGATTCGCGCCGCAGGGTCCCTTCCTGGTCACGCCGGACGAGCTGCCGAACCGCGACGATCTGGGGATCGGCTGCCGGATCGACGACGAGGTGGTCCAGGATGGCCGCACGAGCGAGATGATCTTCGATGTCCCGGCGCTGGTGGCCAAGATCTCCGAGAACGTGACGCTCTATCCGGGCGACGTGATCTTTTCGGGTACGCCGGCCGGCGTGGGCATGGGGCGTGAACCGAAGCGGTTCCTCAAGGCGGGTGAAACCCTCCACACCTGGATCGAGGGTGTCGGCGAGATGACCCAGCGCTTCGTGGCTGGCTGAGCCACCCCTGACATCGCAGAGGGCGGCTCGGGCATCTCCTGCCCGGCCGCCTCTGTTGTTCTTGCCCGCTGTGCCTCTGGAGGGTCAGTTGCCGTCCGGCACCTGCAGATCGCTGTGCACGATCTCCTCGATCGACACATCGCGGAAAGTCAGGACCTTGGCACTCTTGACGAAGCGGGCCGGGCGATACATGTCCCAGACCCAGGCATCGCCCATCGATACCTCGTAATAGACGTCACCGCCCTCGGTGCGCACCTTCAGGTCCACCGCATTGCAGAGATAGAACCGGCGCTCGGTCTCAACGGCATATTTGAAGATGCCGACGACCGACTTGTACTCCTTGTACAGCTGCAGTTCCAGCTCGGCTTCATAGTCTTCGAGGTCTTCGGCGCTCATGGTGGCCCCACTCTAGCCCGTCACTGCGGCGCGGCGCTCACGTGAAATCTCCAGTGCGCGCACGACGTTGTCGAACCGCATGCGGTGCTCCGGGCAGGGACCGTGCTCGTCGAGGTGGGACTGGTGCAGCGGCGTGCAATAGCCCTTGTGGATCTCGAACGCATAGTCCGAATAGGTCTCCGCGAGCTCGGTCATGATCCGATCGCGCGTGACCTTGGCGATCACCGACGCCGCCGCTACGCAGGCAGCCACCCGGTCGCCCTTCCACACCGCCAGACCGGGCGTACCCAGTCCGTCCACGGGAAACCCGTCGGTCAGCACATAGCGCGGGGGGACCTCCAGCCGCAGCAACGCACGCCGCAGCGCCTGGATGTTGGCCACATGCATGCCCAGCCGGTCGCACTCCCCCGGGCCCAGCGCGACCACCGACCACGCCTCGGCCTTGGCGATGATCTCGGCGTACGCCCGCTCGCGCTGGGCCGCCGAAAGCAACTTCGAATCCTTCAGGCCCTGGATCATCCGGCCCGGTGAGTCCGGCAGGACCACCGCAGCGGCCACGAGCGGACCGGCACAGGCTCCGCGCCCGGCCTCATCCGCACCGGCCACGGGGCCGAGGCCCGCCCGACGCAGGGCGCGCTCATAGCCATAGAGACCGGCATCCCGGCGTACGACGTAACGGGCCATCAACAGCCGTCCGAGACCCGCACGATCTCTCCCTCCGCGGGCGCCGGCCCGGTCGGAGGCGGAATCGCGGCGTAGGCATCCGGCGTCTCGAACCACTGGATGCGGTTGAGCGGCGACATGATCATCGTGACGGTGCCGACCACGGCATCGACCGGGATGAAGGCACCCTGCCCGGCAGGGCCACCCGTCATCGACACATCCTGCAGGTGGCAGCGGGAGTCCCCGGAGGCATTGCGATGGTCGCCCATCACGAAGATGTGCCCCGCGGGCACGACGACCTCGAACGGCTTCTCGGCGGGCTTGACCTGACCGCTGGGGTCGGAGAAGAGGTACGCCGATTCCTCGAGCGGCACCCCATTGACACTCAGACGCCCGAGCTCGTCACAACACGACACCCGGTCACCCGGGAGGCCGATCACGCGCTTGACGAGGTGTCCCTCGGACGAGTTGGGCAGAATCCCGACGAATTCCAGGGCCCGCCGCCCCGGACCGGGCTCCTCGGGAGCGCCGAGCCACCGATGGGCATCGGCGAACACCACGATGTCGCCTCGTTTGAAGTCGATCACGCGCAACGCCACGATCTTGTCGTTCACCTGGAGGGTGTTCTCCATCGAGCCGGACGGCACCTCGAACGGCTGGAACACGAAGGCCCGCAACAGTGTGGTGATCAGCAGACCGACGGTGACGATGACGACAAGTTCGAGGATGAAGCTGCCCAGGCTCTGCGGCTTCTTCGTCTTCCGCTTCTTCTTGCCGGCGGTCGTGGCCTCGGCCGTGCTGCCGGCCCCCTCGTCGGTCGTCGACTCATCGCCCGCGGAGCGGGCAGGAGAAGGGGTGTCGTAGTCGGACTCGATCGGGCCCTCTGCGGCGCGGCGCGGCCCGGGGTTGGTTGCGGGATTCAGCCTCGGCTCCTTCTCGACCGCGGTGGCTCCCAGCCGAGCCCCAGCCGCGCATTGTCACACTTGTTCACGCATGGGCATCGCCCCGACAAAGAAGGATGGGGCGGTGCATCACACCGCCCCATCTTCTCACACGGTCCCGGAATTCCGGTCCCGTCACGCGGGCCGGAGAGCCCGCGCAGCGCGCATCAACGGTCGCGCTTCTCCTTGATCTTGGCCGCCTTGCCGGAGAGGCCGCGGAGGTAGTAGAGCTTGGCGCGACGGACATCACCGCGACGCTCGACCTCGATCTTGTCGATGATCGGGCTGTGCAGCGGGAAAGTACGCTCCACGCCGACGCCGAAGCTGACCTTGCGGACGGTGAAGGCTTCCTGGACGCCGCCGCCGTTGCGGGCGATGACGACGCCGGCGAACACCTGGATACGGGACCGGTTGCCTTCGACGACCTTCACGTGGACCTTGACGGAGTCGCCCGCGCGGAACTTGGGATGCTCGGTGCGCAGCGAAGTCTGGTCGAGCTCGGTGATCAGCTTGTTCATGTTGGTTCCTTGCCGGTGCCACAGGTCACCGCTCAATGAAGAATGTGTCGGAGGCCCGGCGCGGGCTAACCCCCTGTGGCAGGAGTCCGCGACTGAGCAACAGCGAGTGATTATGCCACATCGCTCCCCGGACCCGCCACTTCGGCCAAGTAGGCTCGGTGCATGAAGCCTGCCCTCCTCCCCGGCCTCGCGCTGGCTGCCGCGCTGGGCCTCGCCGCCTGTTCCGGCGCCGCGTCGGGCCCCGACTCCACGACGAGTCCCGGCGTTGCCCCGGTCGACACGTCCATCGCCCCACCCCAGACCGGTGAGGCGAGTCCGGATGCCCCCGACGCGCCCTACCCGGGCGGGGTGACCGAAGCCGACCTGCCGGCGGATTCCGAATTGGTGTGGACTCCCGAGATCGGTTGGCGGACGGTGGAGACCTCCGAGGGCGGCGGCACCCAACAACTCAGCGTCTGCCAGCAGAATCGCATGGAATCACTGGGCGCGAAGTTCATCATGGTGCGCACCTACGCCCTGGCTGGCGACCCCAACACGTCCGGTGCCGATGCCGCCGCGATCGCGATGAGCTTCGAGTCCAAGGAGCTGGCCGATCAGGCGTACGCCACAGCGCAGGGCTGGATCACCGAATGCGCAGCCACCCTCGAAGCCCAGGACCGCACCGAGCCGCGGTTCGCGATCGAGCCGATGGACGTGCCGGTGGCCGGTGGGCGCGCCCAGGTGAGCGAATGGATGTATGGCACGGCGGCCGACGAGGGTGAGTTCGAGAGCCAGGGGCTCATCCAGGTGGGTGACCGCCTCGAACTGCTCGTCATGCGGGTCCAGGGTCAGGACAACAACTTCGACACCGAGCCCAACGGCCCGGTCGGCCTGGTGCATCCCATGATTCGCAGCGTCCCGGCGGCGGCCGAGAAACTGGCGCGCTGAGGCGTACCGGGAACGCGAACGGCGCCGGCCCCATCGGGGTCCGGCGCCGTTGCTGTGGCGATCAGGGACGATCAGCCCTTGGTCAGGGCCTTGAACAGGTCGCGGTTGAGACGCGAGATGCTCGACAGCGGAATGCCCTTCGGGCAGACCGCGGTGCACTCACCGATGTTGGTGCAGTTGCCGAAGCCTTCGGCCTCGTGCTGGGCCACCATGCCGAGGACGCGGGACCAGCGCTCGGGCTGGCCCTGCGGCAGCAGTCCGAGGTGGGCGACCTTGGCGGAGGTGAACAGCATCGCCGAGCCGTTGGGGCAGGCCGCGACGCAGGCACCGCAACCGATACAGGTGGCGTTGTCGAACGCGTGGTCGGCGTCCTTCTTGTCCACCGGCAGCGAGTTGGCATCGACCGCCGAGCCCGTGGGCGCGGAGATGTAGCCGCCGGCCTGGATGATGCGGTCGAACGAGGAGCGGTCGACGACCAGGTCCTTGAGCACCGGGAAGCCTTCGGCCTTCCAGGGCTCGACGCTGATCGTGTCACCGTCGCTGAACTCCCGCATGTGGAGCTGGCACGTGGTGGTCTGATAGGTGGTCTGGCCGCGGCCGTGGGCCACGCCGTTGATCACAACACCGCACGCACCGCAGATGCCCTCGCGGCAGTCGGAGTCGAAGGCGACAGGTTCCTTGCCCTCGACCGTGAGCTGCTCGTTGAGGAGGTCGAGCATCTCCAGGAACGACATGTGGTCGGAGACACCATCGAGCTGATACTCCTCCATGCGCCCCTGAGTCTCGGTGTTCTTCTGGCGCCAGATGCGCAGGTTGACCTTCACTTATAACTCCGTTGCTTCAGCTCGATGAACTCGTACTCCAGGGGCTCCTTGTGCAGGATCGGCTGCTCGCCCGCATTCGTGAACTCCCAGGCGGCCACATAGGCGAACTGGTCGTCGTGACGCAGCGCCTCGCCGTCCTCGGTCTGGGACTCGGCCCGGAAGTGGCCGCCGCACGATTCGCGGCGCACCAGGGCGTCGACACACATGAGCTCGCCGAGCTCGAGGAAGTCGGCCACCCGACCGGCGCGCTCGAGGGTCTGGTTGAGCTCTTCGGCCTCACCGGTGACCTTCACGTCGCGCCAGAATTCGTCGCGGAGTTCGCGGATGAGACCGATGGCCTTGCGCAGGCCCTCCTCGGTGCGCTCCATGCCGCAGTATTCCCACATGATGTGGCCCAGTTCCTTGTGGAACGAGTCAACGGTCCGCGAGCCCTGGATCGACATCAGCTTCTCGATCCGTGCCCGGGTCGCGTCGACGGCCTCGACGACGGCCGGATCGTCGGCCTTGAGGGTCGGCTCGTGCACATCGGCCAGATAGTTGGCCAGCGTGTTCGGCAGCACGAAGTAGCCGTCGGCCAGGCCCTGCATCAGGGCCGACGCGCCGAGGCGGTTGGCACCCTGGTCGGCGAAGTTGGCCTCGCCCACGACGAACAGACCGGGGACGTTGGACATCAGGTCGTAGTCGACCCACAGGCCACCCATGGTGTAGTGCACCGCCGGATAGATGCGCATCGGCACGTCGTACGGGTTCTCACCGGTGATCTGGGCGTACATGTCGAAGAGGTTGCCGTACTTCGCCTCGACGGCCTTGCGGCCCAGGCGGTTGATGGCATCGGCGAAGTCGAGATAGACACCGCGGCGGCCCTGGCCGGGCACCTCGGGGCCGACACCGCGACCCTCGTCGCACATGTTCTTGGCCTGGCGGGACGCGATGTCACGCGGCACCAGGTTGCCGAACGCGGGATAGATCCGCTCCAGGTAGTAGTCGCGGTCCTCTTCGGGGATCTGACGCGGATCCTTGGTGCAGTCCGCAGCGTTCTTCGGGACCCAGATGCGACCGTCGTTGCGGAGCGACTCCGACATCAGGGTCAGCTTGGACTGGGTGTCGCCGGAGACCGGGATGCAGGTCGGGTGGATCTGCGTGTAGCACGGGTTCGCGAAGTACGCGCCCTTGCGGTGGGCGCGCCAGGCGGCCGTGACGTTGCAGCCCATCGCGTTCGTCGACAGGAAGAACACGTTGCCGTAGCCACCGGAGGCCAGCACGACGGCGTCGGCCATGTGGGCCTCGATGCGGCCGGTGACCATGTCGCGCGTCACGATGCCGCGGGCCTTGCCGTCGGAGACGATCAGCTCGAGCATCTCGTGGCGGGTGTGCATGGTGACGGTCTTGGCGTTGATCTGGCGCTCGAGCACCTGATATGCGCCGATCAGCAGCTGCTGACCCGTCTGGCCACGGGCATAGAACGTGCGGGACACCTGGACACCACCGAAGGAGCGGTTGTCGAGGAGTCCGCCGTATTCGCGGGCGAACGGAACGCCCTGGGCGACGCACTGGTCGATGATGTTCGCCGACACCTCGGCGAGGCGATAGACGTTGGTCTCGCGCGAGCGGTAGTCGCCGCCCTTGACCGTGTCATAGAACAGGCGGTGGGTGGAGTCACCGTCGTTGCGATAGTTCTTGGCCGCGTTGATGCCACCCTGGGCGGCGATCGAGTGGGCGCGACGGGGGCTGTCCTGATAGCAGAACGCCTTCACCTGATAGCCGGCCTCGCCGAGCGTGGCAGCGGCCGAGCCGCCGGCCAGGCCGGTGCCGACGACGATGACCGACAGCTTGCGGCGGTTGGCCGGGTTGACGAGCTTGGCCTCGAACTTGCGGGTTTCCCACTTCTCGGCGATCGGGCCGGCCGGCGCCTTGGTGTCGTGGATTTCCTCACCCAGGACGAAGACGGCGTCGCCGTCGAGGCTGCTCCGGGTTTCGATGGTGTCGGTCACAGTGTGATCCCTCCGAACAGAATGGCGGCCGGGCCGGCGATGAAACCGAGCACGATCACGAGGGCGATGGCGATGGCCACCGCGTTCCAGATCGTGCGCGCCTTGGTGCTGGTGTTGGCGCCGAGCGTCGCGAAGGCGCTCCAGAAGCCATGGCGGATGTGCAGGCCGACGGCGATCATCGCGATGAGATAGCTGATGAACACGAGCGGCTGCTGGAAGCTCTCCACCACGCGCGGGAAGATCGAGGCCGCGCCGGGCGCGGTATCGACGACCGGGTTGGTGCCACCGATGGTGAAGTGGAGCAGGTGATAGATGACGAACAGCAGGATCGTCACACCGCCCCAGCGCATGGTGTAGGAGGCATAGCTCCGCTGCAGAGCCTTCTTCTCGGCATAGCGGCGCGCGCCGCCGGATGCCTTGCGAGCGCGGGACCACAAGGTGAACGCCGACCAGATGTGGACCAGAATCGCGGCCAGGAGGACCACGCGAACGATCCAGAGCAGGCCGTTCTCCGGCAGGATCGGCTCCCCCATGACGCGCAGGTGATGCGCGTACGCGTCATAGGCCCAGACTTCCTGGCCGTCCACCATGGTCTTCCCGGCAAACATCTTGAGGTTGCCGTACATGTGGATCAGCAGGTAGCCGACCATGATCAAACCACTGACAGCCATCCAGAACTTGCGGACAACGCTGGAGCGGACGGCCCTCTGTTGAACTGTGAGAGTTGGTGTTGTTGTCGCCACGGGGCCACCTTAAACCCACCTGAACCCCGCTTAGGCGCCATCCATGAATCAAGCGGCCGCGAACACATTTCGTTATGCGAGTGTTGTCGCGCGTACGCCTGACCCACGCGGACGAGGAGACGGCAGCGCCCGGGCTTGGGCGGAAGCCGTGGGCCCGGGCGCGGATGGATTGTCCGGTCAGCCGGCGCAGTTGAAACCACTCTGCTTGGCGACAGCGGTGCCACTGCAATAGGCGTGGCCGGCCTGGTAGCCACCGGTGTTGAGGGAGAGCTCCGACACGGTGACGAGGGTGACGCCCTTGGCCTGCAGGCCTTCCAGAATGGCCGGGGCCGCAGCCACGGTGCTCGGATGCACATCGTGCATCAGCACGATCGTGTTGGCCTTGGCACCGCCGCCGTAGACGACGACATTCTCGGTCGAGGCCTGGTTCTTGGTCTGCCAGTCGTTGGTGTCGACATCCCACTGGATGATGGCCGCGCCGGTGCCGCGAATGACGTCATCGACCCTGGCGTTGTGGGAGCCATAGGGCGGGCGCATGATCAGGGGGCGCCGCCCGTAGGCGTGTTCCATGACATCGGCGTTGCCCGAGAGCTCCTTCGTGAGGCGGTCGCCGTTGATGGACACCAGGTTCGGGTGGCTGAAGGAGTGGGAGCCGACTTCGTGGCCCGCGGAGGCGATCTGCTTGGCGATCCCGGGGTTGGCCTCGATCATGCGGCCCAACTGGAAGAACGTGGCCGGCGCCTTGGCTGCCGCGAACGCGTCCACCAGCTGCGCCGTGTCCGGGACGGGACCGTCGTCATAGGTCAGGGCGACACAGGTCACCTTGGTGCAATCGGGGCCGACCGCCGTCGACGGGCGGGTGGCTCCCGGGGTGGCCGCAGGAGCCGGAGCCTGCCCGCCGCCCCCGGCTGAATCCCCCATCGGAGCCGGCGTACCGTCGAAGGCCGCCGGGGCCAGCGCCCCGTCAGCGGCGCGACGGCCGAATTCGGAGAGCAGAGGTGACACAGCATCGCCCGGCACCCTCAGGCTCACCACATCGTCGGAGACCGTGCCCTTCGTGAAGCTCACCACCATGTCGCCCTTGGCGTCGAACCCGAGCATCGGGCCACTCCCCTGGGGTGCGGGATCGGCGTCCAGCGCCTCGTTCACCCGGGTCTCATCCAGCTTGGGCTTCTTGTGCTTGCCGGCAGCCTTGGCGACCTCGGCCTTGAACGCACCCCACTGGTCTTCACGGATCAGGACGGGCGAGGAGAAGACCTTCTTGCTCCCCGCGTCATACCACACCACCGTCGGCCGGGAAGTCTCGGCGCCGGCCGCGGTCCAGGTGGGGGTCACCATAATGCCGAGGGTGCCGGGGGCAGCCGAGATCACCTGATAGCCGATGGTCACCTTCTCGGCCTTGTCCCAGGTTGCCTCGCGGAGGCCGCGTTCGCGGAGGACTTCCATCGCAGACGTCATCTGGCGCGCGGTCGAGATCACGGGGACCTCGGCTCGAATGCTGCGCGAGTCGTCGGTGTAGACGGTGGGAGCGAGTCCGGTGACGAGCGAGGCATCGACATTCGCGAACATGGCGGCCGGTTCGTTCGCCTCGACGGCGGCCTGGCCCGCGGAGGAGGTGTTTCCCTCGCCCGGAGCCGAACCGCAGGCGGACAGCGCGAGTGCGAGGGTGGTGGAAACAACGGCGAGCACTCTGGCGACAGAACGCGTACTCAATGGACTCTCCCTGAAGCGGTCAGACTTATAGGCGCATGCTATGTAAGTTGAGGGCTTTACCCGAACCACAACTCGCGGTACAGCACAATTGAGGTGCTTGAATTCGGGGAGTGAGGATCTGAGGGGTCACCCCTCAGGCGGAGCCCCACAGGTCGATGACAGCCGTTTCCGGCTGGACGAGCGGATTCACTCCGGCCCGCCCCTTCACCACCGCGACCGCTGCGTCCGGCACCCAGAGCGGGATAACGGGAAGCTCGGTCGACAGGATCTCGTCGGCCCGGCGATAGGTCTCCTGACGCTCGGTGGCCACGAGCTGCCCGCGGCCCTTCACCAGCAGCGCATCCAGGGTCGGATTGCAATAACCGGACGGAGCGCCACACATGACCCAGCTCTCGGCCAGGCCCGGGTCGGGAACCGCCATCCGATAGGTCTCCACGAAGGCATCCACCGCAGGGTCTGCCAGGACGTCGGGACGCTCGGCCGGTGCGTGGATCGTGAAGTCGGCCTGAAGGCCCACCTCGGCCAGGTTGGCGGCGAGGGCGTCCCAGGTCCCGGTGTCCCCGTCGCTGGTGAGCACGGCGATGCGGACGGGGGTGTCCGGATCCCAGTCGGCGGCGGCGAGGAGTTCCCGCGCCCGTGCGGGATCGTAGGGGTGCTGCGTCCGATCGGGCGATGCGGCCCAGTCGGGTGCGAACAGAACCGAGTCCACCACGCGGCCGTTGCCACCCAGCTGCCGCTCCAGTACGCCCCCGCGGTCCAGTGCGAAAGCGATGGCCTGGCGTACCTTCACGTCGGCCAGAGGCCCTCCGTCGCGCGCAGCGAGTCCGACCATGCGGTCACCGGGTGCTCGGGCCACGTTGAACCGGTCCGCCGGCAGATCAGCCAGGTCGCGCCCCGGAATCCGCACGGCAACGTCCAGGGCGGCGGGGTCGGACTCCAGCGCCGCGCCCACGCGTTCGGGGGCCACGACGCGGCCGACCACGCCGGTGAGCCGGGTGTGGGGCTGGATGGTCGGGTTGGGCTCGAGATACACGGTTGAGCCGTCGGGACCCCAGCGGTCGAAGACATACGCACCCGATCCGACGCGGGGCTCCCGGAACTCGTCGGGCGTGAGCGCCTCCCCCGCATAGATGTGCTGGGGCAGGACCAGCAGGCCGGTGAGTCGGGAGAGATAGTTGAGCTCGGGTTCGGCGAGGGTGACCAGCACGCCGCGGGAGGTGTCGGCCACGATTCCGGAGACGTGCTGCGACCGGCCCTCATGGAAGTCCTGCGCACCCTCGATGCGGAGCAGAGTCGGCAGCAGCGGCGATCGGCTCCCGGGCGCCAGATGCCGTTCCAGCGTGAAGACGAGGTCGCCGGCGCCCATGCGTACGCCATCGCTCCAGTGCCCGCGACGCATCGTGAAGATCAGCGTACGTCCTTCGTTGACGCTCCCCCACCAGTCGGCGGCCCGCGGCATGATCCGGCCGTCGACGGCCGTCACCAACGGCTCGAACTGCGCGGCGGCCAGCATGGCGTCGGCGCTGCCGGGCACAGCGAACGGATCGAAACCGCTCGGCTGGGAGGGCAGCTGGAACGTCATGGAGCCATCGGGCCCGACCAGGGCCTGGCGAGCCTGGGCCGCTTCCCCGGGGCTCACGGGCCCACAGCCTCCCACCAGCACGACTCCCAGCGCGGCGAGCACGCTCACAGCAGCGCGGAAGGGCTTGCTTCGCATCGACTCGGGCTCACTTTCGTTGCACACACCCCGGGGCCAGCTCCGGCGGCGGGCCCCATCCTAGGCCGCCCGCGCCCCGGTCGGCGTCAGCGCTGTTCCGTGGCGAGGGTCGACGAACGGGTCAGTCGGCGTCCGGCAGCAGGTCGGGCCGGCGCTGCCGGGTGAGTTCCAGGGATTGCTCCCGGCGCCACTGGGCGATCCGGGCATGATGCCCCGAGAACAGGATTTCGGGCACGTCGAGGCCCCGCCACCGGGGCGGCTTGGTGAACACTGGATATTCGAGCAGCCCCTCATGTTCGGGAGCATGCGATTCCTCCCTCAGGGATTCGGGGTTGCCGACCACGCCCGGCAGGAGCCGCACGATCGCTTCCGTCATGACGAGGACGGCCACTTCTCCCCCGTTGAGCACGTAGTCGCCCAGGCTGACCTCGCGGACCCGCATGCGTTCCCGGGCGTACGCCACGACGCGGGCGTCGATGCCTTCGTAGCGACCGCAGGCGCACACCAGGTGGGATTCGTCGGCGAGCTCGTAGGCGGTCGCCTGGTCGAACGGCCGGCCGGACGGGGTGGGGACCACGAGGGTCGTATCGGGACCGACCAGGGCGTCGAGGGCCTCGCCCCAGGGCTCGGGTTTCATCACCATGCCCGCGCCCCCGCCATAGGGCGTGTCGTCGACGGTCCGGTGCCGATCGTGGGTCCACTGCCTCAGATCGTGTACGCCGAGCTCGACCAACCCCGACTCGATCGCCTTGCCGACCAGGGACAGCGACAGGGGCGCGAAGTAGTCGGGGAAGATCGTCACGACATCCAGCCGCAGGGTCATCGGGCTTCCTCGTCCTCGATGTCCTCGAGCAACCCGGCCACATCGGCCAGCGTGAGGGTGCCGGCCGCCAGGTCGACCTCGGGCACCAGCGCCTCCACGAACGGGACGAGTCGTTCGGGGCCCGCCGTGGTCCGGATCACCAGCAGATCCTGCGGACCGTGCTGGACCCGGCGTACCTCTCCTGCCGGCTCACCCGACGCCGTCAGGACCCGGAGCCCGATCAGGTCGCGGTCCCAGAATTCCCCGTCGTCGGTGGGCGACTCGTCAACGGCCACATTGGCCAGCAGCATCAGTCCCCGGAGGCCTTCGGCCGCCGTGCGGTCCGGGGCCTCGGCGAAGCGGACCAGCAACCGCCCGGAGTGCCAGCGGTGAGCCTCGACGGTCAGCACGCGTACGCCCTCCTCCTCCCGCAACCGGGCACCGGGTGCGAAGCGGCGATCGGGCTCGTCGGTGAGCGGCTCGACGGCGACTTCTCCCCGAATCCCGTGCGCGCGTCCGATCCGACCGACGATGACCTCGACTGTCTCGCTCAACGGTGTTCCTTTCGCGTGAACGCAAACGCCCCGCTGCTGGGCAGCGGGGCGAGCGGTGTCAGGACTGGATGTCAGCGACGGCCACGACCGCGCTGGCCGCCGCCGGTGCGGGGACGCCGGTCCACATCGAGGAAGTCGACGCGAACCTGTTCCCGGCCGGCGAGCGCCGCCACGACCGTGCGCAGGGCCTGCGCAGTGCGGCCCTGACGCCCGATGACTTTGCCGATGTCCTCGGGATGCACCCGAACTTCGAGCATCCGGCCCCGACGCAGGTCCTTGTCGCGGATCCGGACATCATCGGGATGACCGACAATGCCGCGGACCAGGTGTTCGAGCGCGTCGGCGAGCATGCTCAGGCCTGCTCGGCGTCGGAGGCCTCGGCCTCGCCGTCGGCAGCAGCGTCGGCCTCGGGGGCGTCAGCGGCGGCCTCCGGCTCCTTGGCCTCGGACTTCTTCTGGGTGAAGGCCTCAACGGTCGGCGTACCCGCCGAGTTGGCGAGCGCCTTGTTGAAGATCTCGGTCTTGTTGGGCTTCTCGGCCTGCGGATCGATCCCGGCCGGGGTGTCGTCGCCGCTGAACTTCTGCCAGTCACCGGAACGCTTGAGGATGGCGACAACGGCCTCGGTCGGCTGGGCGCCGACGCCCAGCCAATACTGCGCGCGCTCGGAGTTGACCTGAATCACCGAAGGATCGTTCTTCGGGTGATAGAGACCGATCTCCTCGATCGCCCGGCCGTCCCGCTTCTTGCGGGAGTCCATGACGACGATGCGATAGTGCGGGGAGCGGATAGCGCCCATCCGCTTCAGACGAATCTTGACAGCCACGTGGGTGGAATCTCCTGTATGGGTCCCCGATCATTCGGGGGAGGTTCGGGTGAGGCACGACCACCGTGTGGGGCACAGTGCTCGGGACTCGGATGGATCCGGGACAGCGCGGGGTGAGAGGGCACCACGAAGCCACAGACGCGCCCGCCATTGTGCCACACCCGGCACGACGAAATGAAATCTCGCACCGGGCGAGGCCACGACACCACCCCGAAACAGGGCCGAATACCGGTTCTGCGACCGGTGTGACGACCTAGTGTGACACTCATGCAGTTGCCCCTGGGCTTTCCGCCCGACGCGAGTCCCCAACTGGCCGGCATCGCATGGGGCTTCTGTCGGGGAGATCGGCCGGCCACGCTCGCGATGCTCGAGCACCTGGGCACCAGTGACGATTCCGGCCTCACCGCGGCCCTGATGACCCTGGCCGCACTGCCACCCACCGACCAGATCCTGCCCGCGTGGTTGCACGACACCCCGACCCATCCGATGCTGCAGGCCCTGCGCGGGGCCCGGCTGATCGAGACGGCCTGGGCGATCCGTTCGCGCGTGAACGCCGAACAGGTCAGTGACGAGCAATTCGAGGGTTTCTTCGCGCGGCTGCGGGACGCGGAACAGGGCCTGATCGAGGTGTGTGGCCGCTATCCCGGTTTCGGGGCGCCGTGGGCTCTTCGGCTCCGGACAGCACGGGGACTCCAGCTCGGCCTGAGCGAGATCGAGCGTCGCTACGACCGGCTGAACGAGCATCATCCGCACCATTTCGACGGCCAGAATCAGCTGCTGCAGAGCCTGTGCCCCAAGTGGTTCGGGACCTGGGCGAAAGTCTTCGCCTTCGGCGACCGGGTGTCGGGCGAGGCGCCGCCGGGCACGCCCAGCCGCGGATTCCTGGCCCTGGTCGCCATGGAGTGTCTGGTCGATCCCGACAGCGGGCCACCGGCCATCGGGCCCGATGCCCTGCATCGTGCGGCCGACGAATCGGTCTGGCATCCGGCGTTCGGGCGCAATCCCCATGCGGGCGAGTTGCACACCGCATTCGGCATCCTCGACGTGCTGCACGGCTTCGAGGGGCGGGCCGAGCGCCATTTCGCCCAGCTCGACGCGGCTCCGAACGAGCGGTTGATGGGCTATCTCGCCGACCACTTCGCCCATCGCGTACGCCAGCTCGCGGTGCACTCCAGGAGGCTCCCATGACCTGGCCGAGCGACATCACCCGGACCGAGGTCGACGGGGTCCCGACCCTCCTCACCCCGAGCACGGACGGTCGCTACATCGCGGGTCTGTCCTTTCGGGTGGGCCATGCCGATGAGACGCTGCCGACGGCGGGGATCACCCATCTGATCGAACACCTGGCTCTCCATCCGGTCGTGCCACATGAGCAGTCCAATGGCATGACGAGCTATTGCTGGACCCACTTCATGATCGCCGGCGACGAGACCGAGGTCGCTACGCGCCTGTCTGCGGCCGCAGCCGCCCTGACGCGACTCCCCCTGCATCGCCTGGAGCACGAGAAGCGCGTGCTGCTGACCGAGGCCGCCAGTCGGCCCGGGGACCCGCTCTCCATCTATCGCTACGGAGCGGTCGGATTCGGACTGGTCGCCTATCCGGAGCTGGGCCTGCACCGGGTCACTCCGGACGAGGTGGCCGAGTGGGCCGGCAGGGCTTTCACCCGGCAGAACGCCGTCCTCTGGGTGGCCGGGGACCGCATCCCGACCGGATTGCGACTGGATCTGCCCGACGGTCATCCCCGACCGTTCCCGCGTGCGGCCTCGCTTCTGCCCCGCACCCCGGCCTGGATTCCGGGTCGTGGCCCGATCCGCCTGCACGCCGTCGTTCCCCGTGCGACAGAGGCCAATCTCTTCACGCAGGTCCTGGGCAGCACCTTGTTCGCCGAGCTCCGCGAGAGATCCGGCCTGTCCTACCACGCTGGTGCCGATTATGTGCCCCGGGACGCCCATCACGCCCTGATCGTGGCCCAGGCCGATTATCTGCCCGAACGCCACGAGGCGGCGGTCGGAGCGTTCATCGATGCCCTCGCCGCCCTGGAATGGGGCAACGCCGGCGAGCTCCGGCTGGAGGATCAACGCCGCATGATGCGCCGGGGCCTGGAGATTCCGGACCTCACTGCGCGCCGGTTGCCGCAGCTGGCCGCCGACTTCCTGACGGGTCAGCCCGTGTATTCGACCGAGGACCTGCTGGACCAACTCGACGCGGTCACCCCGGACACGATCCGCCGGATGGCGGCGAGCGTACGCGCGAACGCCCTGGTGCAGTCGCCCCTCGACCTCGACTGGGCGGGCCTGGAACAGGCGCCGGAATGGGCGCCCGAACCCGTCACCGGATGGCGCCACGCCGCGTTCGACGACAGCGGCCTGACGATCGTGCGAACCCCGCATGCCGTGGCACTGGAATGGCCGCACGGTCGCCAGGCCGTGGTTCGGTTCGACGCGACGGCGGCCGTGAAGTCCTATCCGGATGGCGCGCTGGGCGTCATCGGCCTGGACGGCACGCACGTGCCGCTCGAGCCGACACTGTTCGATCTTCCGGCGTCGGTGATCGCCGGCCTGGAGCGCCAGTTCGCCCCGGCCACGATCGTCCACATGCCGCCACGCGACCCCGGTGACATCCCCCGCCCGGCCGCCCCTGCCGAACCCGCAAAACGCAAGCGTGGATTCTGGCGCCGCTGACGGTCAGGGCAACAGACCCAGACACCAATGGGCGGCTCCGGCCCCGGCCGCCGCCACCAACAGGCTGGTGAACGTGCCGAGAATGAACCGCTCGGCGGTGCCGTCCGACGCCTTCAGGTCGGGATAGCGCGCGAGCCCCTTGACGGCGACCACCGCGGCGATGCCGGCGGGGAACCCGGCCAGGATGGTCGCGAACGTGGCGAGCCTCTCGAGCCACCCGATCGCCTTGCCACCTTTCAGGCGCGCACCCGCAGCCTCGATCGCCGAGGAGGCATCGGCTCCATCGTCGGTGCCCTCGTCCGGGGGCGCCGCGCCGGCGTCCGGAGCATCATCTCCCCCGGCTTCCGGTGTGGCGCCGGCACCCTCCCTGGCTGCCGGCCCGCCTGTGCCATCCCCTGCCGCCCGGAAGACCCGGCGTACCAATGGATCGCCGATGAACACCGCGACCATCGCCCAGGCGACGACGATCGCCCAACGGGCCAGGGACAACCAGGGTTCGCTCATAGCCAGCAATCTAGGCGGAGGGTCGGACACTTTCGTCGGCCCGCGCCAGGAGACTTCCGGCCAGGGCGGCCCCGCGTACGCTCTCGCGCCACGCCGCACGCGCCAGCCGCTGACTCACCGCCGATTCCGATACCGCGAGGCGAGCGGCCACTTCGGCCTGGGAGTCACCGACGCTCACCGCATCGACGACCTCCCAGCCAGGGCGACTGCGCCGGGCGAGCACTGTGCGGAGCATGACCAGGGCCGCCTCGGCCAGCTCGAACGCCGTCGGATCCCCGACCGCCGAGCGAATCACCAGATGCCCCGGGGCGGTCGCAGCAGATTCGACGGCCTCCCGACCCAACAGGTACGCCGGCCCGCGCGCCTCGCGCGTACCCCCTCCGGTCAGGTTCTCGACGCCGCCGACGCCGATGCCGACGCGCCAACCCGGCTCTGCGAGACCGTCGGTGGCGTCGAGTCGGGCCAGGCCTTCGACGAGGCTCACCAGCGCCGGGCCGCTGCGCACCAGCCCCTGCAGCTCATCGCCTGCGGTCCGCTCGAAGGGCAGGATGATGCTGTCGAGTTGGTTGGCCACGTCCAGCGCGCCGGGCACGCGGTCGGGTTGGCGCCGGCTGCGCCGTTGATCGACGTTGACCACCCACGCAGTTATTAAGTCTTTATCCTTCATTCTTTGATCTTAAGTCATTCAACTTCATTGCGCAGACTTCAGAGAACGACCTGACCCCGCAGAACCACGCGGAAGGGCGCCCTGAGTGCGCCGAGATCCGCCCGGGGATCGACGTCGAAGACCACAAGATCGGCATGGGCCCCATCGGCGATCCCGGAGAACCCGAGCCACTGCCGGGCGCGCCACGACCCGGCACCGAGAGCGAACTCGGCTCCGCCGATCTCGCCGAGCATCGCCATCTCCGTGCCGATGAGACCGTGCGGAACCACGCCCCCGGCATCGGTGCCCGCATAGATCGGCACGCCCGCGTCCAGGCAGTCCCGATAGGTCTGGTGACGCCTCTCATAGAGCGCGCGCATGTGGCTGGCGTACCCGGGAAATTTCTCCTCCGCACCGGCCGCGATCCCCGGGAAGTTCTCCAGGTTGACCATGGTCGGCACCAGCGCGACCTGCCGTTCGGCCATCATCGCGATGGTTCGTTCGGTGAGCCCCGTCCCGTGCTCGATGCCGTCGATCCCGGCCCCGAGATAGGTGTCGAGACCCTCCTCGCCGAAGTGGTGGGCGGTCACTCGGCAGCCGAGTTCGTGCGCGCGAGCGATGGCGGCCGTGACCTGCTCGGCCGGCCACAACGGGGCGAGATCCCCGGTCCCCCGGTCGATCCAGTCCCCGACCAGTTTGATCCAGCCATCGCCCCTGGTTGCCTGGCGTTCGGCCTCGCCCACGAGGTCATCGGGCTCGATCTCCTCACCGTACCCACGGATGTAGCGCCGGGGCCGGGCGATGTGACGACCGGCCCGGAGGATCCGGGGCAGGTCCTCGACGTCGTCGATCCACCGCGTGTCCCCGGGCTGACCACAATCCCGGATCAGCAGCGTCCCGGCATCCCGATCGGTGAGGGCCTGGGCCTCGGCGGTCTCCGCCGGCACGGCCCCGTGCTCGTCCAGTCCGACATGACAGTGGGCGTCCACGAATCCGGGAAGGATGAACGCATCACGGCAGATCGTGACCGCATCGGCGACGGGCTCGAACCGGATCAGCCCGTCGACCACCCACAGGTCCCGGACCTCGCCGTCGGGCAGGACCGCCCCATGCAGATGCAGCCGCGGCTTGGGTGCCGTCGGATCGATCCGCAGATGTGGCTGTTGATGGGCGTGCAGGTGTCCGGGGCCGTGGGAGTGCAGTACGCCAGCGGGTGAGGGCTCAGCCATAGGCCCAGTCTTGCCGACTCCCGCGTCGCTGTGTCGACAGGCGGCGGAATCAGGCCGCCGGCGTACGCCTCAGGCTCACTTCTGGTTCTTGAACATCTTCTGCAGCTCGGGAGGCAACTCGAAATCGCCACCGCCGCCCGCGCCCTTGAACTGGTTCGGGTCGAAGCCGTGCCCACCGAAGGCGGCCGCGGGATCGACGGGCGTCGGCTCCGGATCCTGCACCGGCGCATTGCGCTTGGCCGGGTTGCCGGACACGCCGCGCTTGTTCTTCGCCTGCTTGCGCGCCTGGGCCTTGGCCCGCTTGCTGACGCCACCGCCCATGCCGGGCATCCCCGGCATCCCGGGCATGCCCGCCGGCATCTGGCCGTTGGCCAACTGCGACATCATCTTGCGTGCCTCGAAGAACCGGTCCACGAGCTGGTTGACGTCGGACACCGACCGACCGGAGCCCTTGGCGATGCGGGCCCGCCGCGAGCCGTTGAGGATCCTGGGATCGTCGCGTTCGGCGGGCGTCATCGACAGGATGATCGCCTCGATCCGGTCGACTTCCTTCTCATCGATGTTGGCGATCTGGTCCTTCAGATCGCCCATGCCGGGCAGCATGCCGAAGATCTTCGACAGCGGGCCCATCCGGCGGACGGCCTTCATCTGCTCCAGGAAGTCACCGAGACCGAACTCGGTGCCGCCCTTCGAGGAGATCTTGGCCGCGGCACGCCGCGACTGCTCCTCGTCGAAGGTCTTCTCGGCCTGCTCGATCAGGGTGAGCATGTCGCCCATGCCGAGGATGCGGGACGCCATGCGCTCCGGGTGGAAGACGTCGAAGTCCTTGAGGCCCTCGCCCGAGGAGGCGAACATGATCGGCTTGCCGATCACCCGCGCGATCGACAGCGCCGCACCACCGCGGGCATCGCCATCGAGCTTGGTCAGCACGACGCCGTCGAACCCGACGCCGGTCGCGAAGGCCTGGGCGGTGTTGACCGCGTCCTGGCCGATCATCGCGTCGACGACGAAGAGCACCTCGTCGGGATTGACCGCGGCCTTGATGTCGGCGGCCTGCTTCATCAGGGTCTCATCGACACCGAGGCGACCGGCCGTATCGACGATCACGACGTCATAGAGTCGCCGCTCGGCCTCGCCCATGGACGCGCGCGCGACCTGGATCGGGTCCCCGACGCCGTTGCCGGGCTCGGGTGCGAAGCCATGTACGCCGGCCCGCTGGGCCACGACCTGGAGCTGGGTCACGGCATTGGGCCGCTGGAGGTCGGCGGCGACGAGCAGTGGGCTGTGGCCCTCGGACTTCAGCCAGTGGGCCAGCTTGCCGGCCAGAGTCGTCTTGCCCGCGCCCTGGAGGCCCGCGAGCATAATGACCGTCGGTGGTTTCTTGGCGAACCGGATGGTCCGGGTATCACCACCGAGGATGCGGATGAGCTCCTCGTTGACGATCTTGATGATCTGCTGACTCGGGTTGAGCGCCTCGGACACCTCGGAGCCAGTGGCGCGCTCCTTGACCGCGGCGATGAACTCCTTCACCACGCTCAGGTTCACGTCCGCCTCGAGCAGGGCGATGCGGATCTCGCGAGCGGTCGCGTCGATATCGGCGTCGCTCAGCTTGGCCTTGCCACGCAGATTCTTGAACGTGGCGGCAAGCCGACCTTGCAGTGTGTCGAACAACGTGAATCCTCGGGCGACGTGGGGACAGATGGGCCAAGGCCCAAGGTTACAAGATGGGCGCTCGCCAAGCCCTCTCGTTCACCCCTCACCTGTCTATGGTTTCCTTATGAAACGATCAATGATCGCTGCGGCCACCGCCGCGCTCCTTCTCTCCACCGCCTGTTCGACGCCACCCACCGCGGTTGTCCGGCAGTGCGATTCGTCCCTCAAAGCAGCCGAGTGCACCGTCACCGTGGAGCAACTCGACAAGCTCGCGACTACCACCTTCAACTCCCAGAGCAGCAATCGCGGTGTCGCCGTGCAAGCGACGATCACCGTCGAGACCGGTCAGGCCGTCGTGCGAGTCATCGGATCCCAGGGAGTCGCGGCCGAGACGACTGTGATGGCGGGCCAGCCTGCCGAGATCAACGCCAGGACGATCATGAAGATGGGCCGGAAGACCGGCGAAAAGAAGGACGAGGGCAACTCGTTCCGGATGGAATTCGATCCGCAACAACCGACCACCAAGTTGTCGGCCTCGATCAACTATCAGGTCATCAGTCAGGCAGAAGCCACTAGCTGATCAGCCCAGCAGGGCGTCGACGAATCCCTCGGCCTCGAACGGGGCCAGGTCGTCAGCGCCCTCGCCGAGTCCGACCAACTTCACGGGTACGCCCAACTCGCGCTGCACCTGCACGATGATCCCGCCCTTGGCCGAGCCATCCAGTTTGGTCAGCACGATGCCGGTGACATCGACGACCTCGCGGAAGATGCGCGCCTGGGTGAGGCCGTTCTGGCCCGTGGTCGCATCGATCACGAGCAGCACCTCGGTGACCGGGGCCTTCTTCTCGATGACGCGCTTGACCTTGCCCAGCTCGTCCATGAGGCCGGTCTTGGTGTGGAGGCGGCCGGCGGTGTCGACGATGACGCAGTCGACCTCCTGCTCGACCCCGGCCCTGACGGCCTCGAACGCGACCGAGGCCGGGTCGGCCCCTTCCGCTCCCCGCACCGTCGCGACGCCGACGCGGCTGCCCCAGGTCTCGAGCTGATCTGCCGCCGCCGCCCGGAAGGTATCGGCCGCGCCGAGCAACACATCACGGTCCTCAGCCACGAGTACGCGCGCCAGCTTGCCGACCGTGGTGGTCTTGCCGGCCCCGTTGACGCCGACGACCATGACGACAGCCGGGTTCTCGCCCTGGCGGGCGGTGTTGAGGCTGCGATCCATCGTCGGATCGACGAGGGCCACGAGTTCCTCGCGGAGAATGCGGCGGGCATCCTCCGGCTGGTTCACACCCTCGACCTTGAAGCGGGTCCGCAGCTTCTCGGTGAGTTCCATGGTCGGGGCGACACCGAGATCGGAGGTGATCAGCGTCTCCTCGAACGCATCCCACGTCTCTTCGGTGACCGTGCCACCCGACAGAAGGTTGAGGAGCCCGCGCGCGAGCAGGTTGTTCTGGCCGGCGAGCCGTTCACGCAGGCGCCGCAGGCGCGTCCGCGGGGCCTCGGGCTTGTCGAGCCGCTCCTCGACCGCGACCCCACCCTCGGGTCGCTCCAGAGTGTCCGTGCTCGTTCCGGAAGCCTCACCCGGGCCGACCTCCGGGCGCTGCGGCGTACGCTCCAACGCCCGGCGACGGGACACCCCGACGCCGACACCGATACCAATGACCAGGAGGGCGACGAGGGCGCCGATGACAATGCTCAACAAGACCGGATCCACGGAGCCATCCTAGGCACGAACCCCGGCCCGAATCGTTTGTCGGACCCCTCGCCTAGTCTTCTGGCATGACGATCGAAGGTGAATACGTCCCGAGTCCTTCCGCCAAGGCGCGCAACCATGTCGAAGAGATCGAAGCCAAGGGCACGACCGAGGGGTCTGACATGCTCGGCCTGCCCATCGTGCTGCTCACGATGAAGGGCATCTCCGGCAAAATCCGCAAGGTTCCGCTGATGCGGGTCGAACACGAGGGTCGCTATGCGGCGGTGGCCTCGATGGGCGGCGCCCCGAAGAACCCGAAGTGGTATGCGAATCTCAAGGCCAATCCGGTGCTCACTCTCATGGACGGTGCCGAGACCAAGACCTTCCGGGCAAGGGAGATCACCGGCGACGAGCGCGCCGAGTGGTGGGAGCGCTGTGTGGCCGCCTATCCGCCCTATGCGGATTATCAGGAGAAGACGGAGCGCACGATCCCGGTCCTTGTCCTGGAGCCGGTCGACTCCTGATCCTCGCACCTGCCGGAAACCCGTGGAGAGACGCCCAACCGTCGCGATGAAATGGGCTCCATGGCCGATTTCGACAGCGCATCCATCGATCTGACCACCGGCGCGAAGGCGCACTACGCCGTCGCCGGACCGGTGGACGGTCCCCCGGTGATCCTGTTGCACGGCGGGCTGCCCGGTTCGTCCGGTGCCGCCGGCTGGCGCTTCATGATCCCGGCGCTCGCCGAGCGAGGGTTTCGTGTGTACGCCCCCGATCGTCCCGGCTTCGGCAAGGCGGACGCCCGACCCCAGCACTGGCCGGTGCGGGGCATCTTGTCGTGGGCGGAGTTCATGGAGGACTTCGTCAACGCCCTCGGCCTCGACACGTTCTTCCTCGCCGGCAACTCCCAGGGTGCGCAGGTCGCGGCCACCTACGCGGTCCGCAACCCCGAGCGGGTCGAGCGCATGATCCTCATTGCATCCGGCGGTTTCAACGCAGTCCTGGACATCCCCGCCGACCAACTGACCAAGGGAATTCCGTTCCCCCAGTGGGAGGGCACCGTCGAGTCGATGCGCAGCATGCTCGAGTCGATCGTCTATCGCACGGAGTCGCTCGACGACGACCTCATCAAGCTGCGCTGCGACGCCGCCGAGATCCAGCGTGAGGCGTACGCCGCAGCGGGTGCCTGGAACCGCCGCGCGATGACCGATCCGACCTATCGGCAGGCCCACCGCCTGACCGGGCACCTGGATCAGCTCCAGATCCCGATCCTCTATCTCTACGGCAAGCAGGACGTGCTGGGCCCGGTCGAGAACGCTTATCTGCAGGAAGACCGCCTGCCCAACGTGCAGTTCTTCTATCCCGACGAGTGTGGCCACCAGGGCCAGACCGATCAGCCGGAAATGCACCACGAGGTGTTCGGCGAGTTCTTCGCCACCGGCCAAGTCTCGCGGAAGCTGGCCGACTGGGCCGGAATCTCGACCCGGCGTCCGGAACTGCCGGGCATCGTCGCCGACTGACGCTCTCCCGGAGGAGACGCGAAATCAGCGCAGGAGCTTGACCAGGCGTGCGGGGGGCTCGCCGTCGCCGTTGAGGGCCTGGGCGGCGCGGGCGAAACGGTGGGCGAGCTTCGGGTGTCGATCCCGGCCCTTGCCCGCCATGCCCATGGCCACCACACCCCAGACACTCAGGGCGATGACAAGGGCAATAACGGTGAACACGACGATGCTCATTGGGGCGCCTCCAGACAGCTGACAAGGGGAAGGGTGCGGGTCACGACACGCCTCTCCCAGTGTGACAACGTTCCCCCGTCGAGCCAAGGCGTACGCGTCACGATCCAGTCACGGACGTCGCTTCTCGGGGTCCCGCGACCTTGATGAGGTACGCAGGCGGGATGACCCTAGCGATCGGCAGCGTCACCACCGGTCACCGTTCCGCCAGGCGGCCCGCTCCTCGTTCAGTCGCGGAGTCGCTGGGAGATGACGGTGGAGACTCCGTCGCCGCGCATCGTGACGCCATAGAGCGCATCGGCGATCTCCATCGTGCGCTTCTGGTGGGTGATGACGAGCAGCTGGGAGTTCTCCCGCAGCTGCTCATAGATCTCGAGCAGCCGCCCGAGGTTGGTGTCGTCGAGCGCCGCCTCGACCTCGTCGAGAATATAGAACGGGCTCGGGCGGGCGATGAACAGCGCGACCAGGAACGCCACCGCCACGAGCGAGCGTTCGCCGCCGGACAGCAGCGACAGCCGCTTCACCTTCTTGCCAGGCGGACGGGCCTCGACTTCGACGCCGGTGGTGAGCCACTCCCCCGGTTCGGTCAGCACGAGCCGGCCCTCCCCGCCCGGGAAGAGCCGGGAGAAGACCTGCTCGAACGCGACTTCGACGTCGGCGTACGCCTCAGCGAACACCTGCTGCACCCGGCGGTCAACCTCGGCGATGATGTCGGTGAGGTCCTTGCGGGTGCGGCGGAGATCCTCCAGCTGCTCCGACAGGAACTGGTGGCGCTCCTGCAACGCATCGAACTCCTCCAGCGCGAGCGGATTGATCCGCCCCAGCTGCTTGAGGCCCTTCTCCGCTTTCGCCAGTCGCTTCTCCTGCTGCGCGCGGACGAAGGGCACGGGCTCCGGCTGCTCGTCATCCTCGGTCAGCGCCGTGCCATCGGGCCTGGTGAGCACCGGGATGAGCAGTTCGGGGCCGAACTCTGACGTCAGCGTTTCGGCCTCGAGACCGAGCTCGGTCATCGCACGTTCGGCCAGCGCGTCGACCTTCATGCGCTGCTGAGCGCGGGCCATCTCCTCGCGGTGGACTGTGTCGACGAGTTTCTGCAGCTCATCGCCCAACTCGCGCGTGCGCGCCCGGGCGCGGCGTACGACCTGGTCAGCCTCCACCCGCGCCGCCTCGGCCTGTTCCTTCTCCCGGGCCGCCGCATTCCGGGAATCTTCGACATGTGCCAACAACGTGACCGCGGCGGACTGCACCGCCTGGGCCGTCCAGGCCTCGATCTCGAGCCGTCGGCGGCGGGCCTCGGCCTTGGCGCGCGCGGCGCGTTCGTGTTGGGCTGCGCGGCGCAGCGAGTCGGCCCGGCCGGAGAGGCCGCGGACGCGTTCCTCGGAGGTACGCAGGGCCAGGCGCGCGTCCATTTCGGCCTGTCGGTGGGCGCGCGCGAGCTCCGCGAGTCGATCGCGCTCGGTGGGGTCGACCTCATCGTCGATCTCCTCGGCGGAGGCGCGTTCGAGCCGGGCCTCGAGCTCGGTGAGCTGGGCCTCGTTGGTCGCGCGGGACTCCTCCGCACGCTCCATCGACGCGGCGAGCCGCTGGGCTTCGCCCGAGGCCTGGGTCGCGGTGGACTGCAGCTGGCCGAGCTCCTCGGCGAGGGCCGCCATGGCGGCGTCGGATTCGTGGAGGCGGGCGAGCGTACGCTCCACCTCGGCCCGGGCATCGGACTGGCGACGCGTGAGCTCGCCCAGGGAGAACCGCAGCCGTTCCACCGTGTGATTGGCTTCGATCAGTTTCTGTTCGGCGTCGTCAACGGCGGCCTGGGCCTCGATGAGCGACTGGCCGCCGGCCGTGCCGCCCGTGACGAACCAGAGCGACACCAGGTCGCCGGCGCGGGTCACGGCGGTGACATCCGGCAGTTGTTCGACCAGCCGACGGGCGGCCGCCAGGTCGTCGACGACCGCAGTCTTGCGGAGGACCCGCGCGACCGCGGGGCGGAGTTGCTCGGCACACGCCACGGTGTCGACCACATAGCGCGCCCAGTCTGGAAGTCGGGGCCACACCTCGTGATCGTTGATCTCACCATGCAGGAGCAGACCGGCACGTCCGAGATCCTCGCGGCGCAACAGGTCCACGGCCTGCACCGCGGCCTCGACGTCGGACACCGCCACCGCATCGGCGGCCGCACCGAAGGCAGCCGACACCGCCGTCTCATAGCCGGATTCGACCTGGACCAGACCGGCCACCGAGCCGAGCAGGCCGTCGACACGATCGCTCGCCGCCAGCAGCGCGGCCGAGGCGTCCTTGCGCTCGAGCCCGAGGCGCAGCGCCTCGAGCCGCGCGGTGGCTGCGGCCCGATCCGCGTTGGCCTTTTGTTCCGCCTGCTGCAGCTCGGTGAGCCGGGCTTCGACGGCTTCGAGTTGCTCTTCGGCGGCGTCGTGTTCCGCATCGAGGTTGCCCTCACCGGCGTCGAGCCCGGCCACCCGGGTTTCCTGGGCGGTGAACTCCCTTCGGGCGCGCTCGGCGCGGGCCACAGCTGCATCGCGGGCTTCAGCCGTGCGACCCAGTTCGGCGATGATCGCCTCGGCACGGGACCGTGCGGAGGCCACCTGGCCCTGCAGCCGGGCGAGGCCTTCCCGTCGGTCGGCGATGGCGCGGAGCTGGTCGTTGAGTCGCTTCTCCTCGGCGGCGTGCGCGGATTCTGTCGCGCCTCGTTGGCGACCGGCCTCGTCGAGAGCGGCAGCCAGTCGGTCGGTTTCGGCCCGGAGCTCGCGCTCCTGTTCGGCCACCTGGGCGGCCTCGGCCTCGAGCTGCTCGGGATCACGGCCCGGGCGCTGTTCCCCGGCCTGCCCGGCCGTCGCGCTGCGGACGCGTTCGCCCGCGATCGACATCGTGGTGCTGACACGCTCGCGCAGGGCGGACAGGGCGTACCAGGTCTCCTGCGCAGCGACCGCGGCGGGCTGCGCGGCCCGCATGAGTTCCTCGGCCTCGGCCTCGGCGGCCCGGGACTCCTCCAGCAGCCGCTCGACCTCGTCACGACGCTCCCGGATCGCGGACTCGTCGGCCAGGTCCGATTCGAGCGCCAGGGTGGCCTGCACCAGATCGTCGGCCAAGAGCCGGGCTCGCGCGTCCCGCACCTCCGCCTGGATAACGGCCGCGCGCCGGGCGACCTCGGCCTGCCGGCCCAGGGGTTTGAGCTGGCGGCGGATCTCGGCGATCAGGTCGTTGAGCCGGTTGAGATTGCCCTCGGTCGACTCGAGTTTGCGAAGAGCCTTCTCCTTGCGCTTGCGGTGTTTGAGTACGCCGGCAGCCTCTTCGATGAAGCCACGCCGGCCCTCCGGCGTCGCCTGCAGGATCGAGTCGAGCTGGCCCTGGCCGACGATGACGTGCATCTCCCGGCCGATGCCGGAGTCGCTCAACAACTCCTGCACGTCGAGCAGGCGTACATTCCGGCCGTTGATCGCGTACTCGGAGCCGCCGTTGCGGAACATCGTCCGCGAGATCGTGACCTCGGTGTATTCGATGGGGAGCGCACCGTCGGTGTTGTCGATCGTGAGCGCCACCTCGGCGCGTCCGAGCGGAGCCCGGCCGGACGTGCCGGCGAAGATGACGTCCTCCATCTTGCCGCCGCGGAGCGACTTGGCGGCCTGGGCACCCATCACCCACGCGAGCGCATCGACGACATTCGACTTGCCGGATCCGTTGGGTCCGACCACACAGGTGATGCCGGGCTCGAAGTTGAGCGTCGTGGCCGATGCGAAGGACTTGAAGCCGCGCAGCGTGAGTGACTTCAGGTGCACGAGTCAGTCCCTGGTCGATGCCCCGGGCCGGCGGCCCTGATCGCGTTCGCCGTTGGGCAGCGGGCGGCCCTCCTCGTCGACCACCTCGGGCGCCACTGCAGGAGCGACCATCGGCAGATCATGGACCTTGCGTTTGTCCCGCACCGCCCGGAATGTCCAGAGTTTGTTGACCACGAAGTTGATCGGCATCGTGATGATGATCTGGACCAGGTTCGCCCAATAGAGCGCGGTCCGCAGACCCGTGGAGTCGTCGAGGAACGGGAACCAGTGCTTGAGTTCGAGCGGGGAGCCGTGTTTGAGCAGCAGCGTGATGATGATCTGGCCGAAGGCGTACGCCACCAGGCCGGTCGCCAGGAACGGGAAGAACTCCTTGAACCAGTTCGCGTGCTTGCTCGACTTGAACGTCCACGACCGGTTCAGCTGGAAGTTCCAGGTATTGGCGACAAGGAAGGCCACCGTGGTGATCACGTGATACCACCGAATATTGAAATCGGTGAACGGCAGGTCGATCGCCACACCCTGATAGTGCGGGAAGAGCTTGTTGCCGATGACAGTGACCAGCAGGTTCACGAGAACGCCAGAACCGCCGACCAGCCCGAACCGGATCAGCTGGATCCAATTGTGGCGGTGGCGGACGAAGACGTAGTCAGTGATCCTTTTCACGATTCGCCCAATCTAACGGCCCGTCGGGGTTTTGAGGCATCAGCGTTCCGCGTGGCGCAGGTTGGGAGCTTGAGCGGTTCATGCTTCGCGCAACTCCCTCAGCGATGCGCTAGCGCGAAGAACTCGGTGATGACAGTCGCCTGCTCGATGTCGGTGACGCCCCAACGAGACAGATGGGGCCGAAAGTGCTCGGCGTGCGCTCGCTTCCAGTACGCCAGGGAGAGATCACCCTCGCCCTCCGCGACGGCAATGCGCTCGGGAACGTCCTTGAACAGGTGAGTTTCCACGTCGACTGTGCGCAGGATGCAACGAGGATCTCCGTCCGAGCCCAGGGCGATCCAATGATCCCCGATCTTCGGAAGTGGATCACCGGCCCTCGAGTAGTCCTCGACAAGCCCGCTACCAGCGATCTTCTTGCCACTGAGGTAGAGATCGATGAGCTGGTCCGCAATGTCGGGACTGCCGGGGCAGGCGGCGATCACGGAGCCGTCAGGGCGGTTCTCGGGCGAAAGCGTGTCGACATACTCCCGCCAGAATCGCCTTTGATCCGGCGTCAGTCCCATGATGGCAAACTACCTCGGTTCGATCACCGCTCCGCGGGACGGTAGGCGTACCGCAGCCGGGCACGGCAGGCCAGCAGCACTACGGGGCCATCAGATCCAGGACCTGCTCCACAAGAGCTTGCCCGAGCACCGCGTGCTGATCGGCATCGAGGTGCACTCCATCGACCTTGCTCGCGCCCGTGACCGTCCCTGCATCGAAGAACGAACAGTGCAGATCGCGGCAAGTCGCCTGCAAAGCGTCTGCCAGTCCCGCGGCGCTTACCTGGGCTCCTTCAAACTTTGGTCCGATGGGACCCCGTGGACGATCGAACATCGGTGGCGCAACTACGAGAATCGGGGGAACTGGCATGCCGGGTTCGATCGGCGCTTGGCGGATCGCCGTCACCAGCGCAGCCATCCCCTGGGCCGAGTGCCAGGCGTTGTGCCGGTGCATCGATTGGAAGTCGTTGGTGCCCAGCATGAGGATCACAAGGTCGAGGGGTGAGTGGGCTTCGATGACCTGTCCGATGCCCGTCAGTCCATTGCGTCCGGGCTTGTAAGGATCCTCGAACACGGTGCGGCGCCCGTTGAGGCAGTCCTCAATGACTCGAACCCGGGCGTCACGTGCGTTGAGGCCCGCCTCCAGGACTCCCGGCCACCGCTCGTCGAAGGACAGCCGTCGCCGGGTGCCTGGAATGATCCCCCACGTGAGGGAGTCGGCGTACACCAACACGCTCCGCATGGCCTGGATCGTACTGCTCACCAAGAGCCTCCGACGCGTACTGGTTCAGAAGCTCGACTCCTTCGCTTCGCGCAACATGGATGGACTCAACCAATCCCGGCCGATGAGCGAGAATGCGGGAGACGCGTTCGGGTCATCGTCGACGGAGACGGGTGTACATGAACATGTCCCGGCGTTCGGTCCCTACCTGCCGCCAGGACCGTAGGAGTCCCTCACGTTCGAAGCCACACGCCTCAGCCGCGCGCCAGGAGCCCTCGTTCCAAGGCTCCACGTGGAGTTCCAGTCTTTCCACTTCCTCCAACGACAGCGCCCAATCCGACAACACCTGCAACGCGGCACCGACGAGGCCACGCCGGCGAAACCTGGGTGAGATCCAATAGCCGGTGCTCGCCCGCCCCTCCTTGATGCCGCTGAGCCAAAGACCGATCTGACCGACCGGCTGCGCGCTGTGGTTCTCGACGATCGCGAACGAGTATCCGGCGCCAGTGCGGAGCCGATCGTGCTGTCGTGCGATGTAGGCGAGAGCATGCTCCACAGTCCCGGACGCGGGCACGGTGGTGATCAGCGGAATCAAGGGGTCCTCCGACACCGACTGCACGAAACTCGCGTCGGCTGCACGGAACTCGCGTCGAGTGACACGGCTTCCGATGAGCTTGGGCATGGTCTTGGGAAGCATGCGGTCAGTCCAGCAGCCAGCGACTCGACCAGCAATTGCATTCCTGGTCTCGCACCGTCTTCCTCGGCACGAGCGGATGCGACCCACCATCTGCGGAACGAACGTCCTGACTACGAAGTCGTCTTCGGTCGCCACTGACAGCGCGTGCAGCGGGAGCTTGTCCGGTCCCGTCAGGGTTTGTCAGCCTGCGCAATGAGCCACCGGCGCGCAGCCTGGACTGCCGCGACGTGGCCCTCCGCCACGGTCGCGAGCCTTCTCTCGATCAGTTCGGGGTCCACGAGGCGAGTCTCGATGAGGGCTGCGACGAAGTTCCGGTCCTTCTCTCTGAGGGCGCACAGCTTGGCGACGCAGAGGTCCTCTTTGTCGAGACACCAACCGGTGAACTGAGGCTCGCCTGACGGCGCTGCCGTGTTCGCATTACTGACTCGGACAAGCCGGTCCCGCCACCCGCCAGGCAGGACTGACGTGGTGAGATCGACACCATCGATGCTGAATCCGTGGAGCTCTTCGAATGGGGAGAACTCACCGGCCACACCTTCGATCATGTCCGCGAGGCGTGCGGTCTCATCGTTGTCGGCGGCGATGGGCAGGATATCGACCTCCAGCGACATCGTCGCCGCCGCGGGAAGCCCGCGCTCGGGGAACGAACCCAGAATCGCCTGTGAGCCAACAACGATCACTTCCCGATGGCCGATGATCTGACACGCCGCCCGGATCGCGTGTTCGAGCTGGTCGCGGCGCATCAATTCACCCGAGCCAGCACGTCGAGACGATCTAGCTCGCTGAGGACCCCGCGCATCGGGGAGACCTCACGCATCTCGATCGACTCCCGGTCCAGCCCGGTCAACACGCGCTTCAGCCCCAGAATGTCGCCACTATCCACCAGGAGCTGCCACCGCTCCAGATTCCTGATGTGCGGCTGCCCGGTCACGCCCTCCCGGAGCCTACGGACATTCCCCACGATGATCGACTCCCACACCCGCAACGTCTCCCGGGTCAACTGCGATGAGATCTTGCGGTGCAACAGCCACGAACGGCGTTCCGAACGCGTGAGCTCGGGCTCGATCACGTGACGAACCACCCTGAGACGTCGCCCCATGCACGCCAGCAGACGATCCAGCTGCTCGTCACTGAGGTCCACCCGACCGGAGAGGAACTGACTGATGCTCGGCTGATGCACCCCGCTCAGCCGCGACAACTCACCTTGCCCGGTCCCGGTCTCGGCCATTACTCGACGCAGGACCTCCGCACGATCACTCATGCATCAATCATAGCAGCGCACGCTATGAGCTAGTCCAACGCGTGAATCGTTCTTCCTACGAGCGGTCCGTGGATGGTTACCCCCGCCCCTCCCACGGTCGCGATCAGCTTCTCGACGATCGGGACGTTCACCTCGAACCTCCGACTACTTCAGAATCGCTCGTTCACAAAGCTCGCGAGATGATGCGCCCCTGCGAGTCACGAACACCGCGGGAGGCTGCCTCCATGTCCTTCGATGTCTTCTTTCAGGGTTTCCGAGATGGGGAGAGTCTCCCCTGCGGCGGCGACGAGATGCGTGAGGCGCTGCTTCCCTACCCGGTGGCCGAGAAGCAGGAACACGACTATCCGCTGGTCCGACATGGGGACGGTGAGGCTGATGTGTATCTGAGCAGCGAGTCGTGTCGTCAGGCCATGAACTCCTGCAGGTCATCCGATCCTGCTGACGCGGCCAATCAGCGTAACGGCTGGCCGCGCGGGCAGAGGAAGCCCTTGCGACCCACCAACTGCCCTGTACGCTTTTCTGTACAGAGGGAGGCAATATGAAGACCATGAGCTACACAGAGTCTCGTGCTCGCTACGCCGAGGTGCTCGACTCGGTGATCGACGACCGTGAGGAAGTCGTGATCACCCGCGCTGGCCACGAGCCGGTCGTCATCGTCTCGCTCGCCGACTTCGAGTCGTTGCGGGAGACGGCCTATCTGATGCGTTCGCCCGCCAATGCCCGCCGACTCCTCGATGCGATGGAGCGCCTGGAGAGTGGGGCTGGAGAGTCCCACGACTTGCTAGACGCCGAGTGATCACGCGGCTGGTGTGGGACGCCAACGCCTGGGACGACTACCTGTGGTGGCAGACCCAGGACCGCAAGACCCTCAGACGGATCAACCTGCTCATCCAAGATGTCGTCCGCACCGGCAACGAAGGGATCGGCAAGCCTGAGCCCCTGAAGCACGACTTCGCGGGCTATTGGTTTCGTCGCATCTCGGACGAGCATCGCCTGGTCTACAAGGTCACGGAGACCGAAGTCCGCATCGCCGCTTGCCGCTACCACTACGGGAAGTGAGGGCTTCCTGAGCCCTGATCCAGCCCGCTGGCAGCGCGGGCAGAAGAAGGACGATCGGTTCATGAAGTGCGCCGTCTGTCTGTGACGATCGGCGGCGTGAGCGAGTAGTGCTGTCGGGGCGAAAGTCGGGTGCGCGCATTTTTCCGGTCGGTTTTAATGAGGTCGTGAACGTCACGTACTCAACTCCGACGCCTCAGCAGCTGACCGCCGTCGCCGAGCGGTTGAGTCAGTGGCAAGCCGATCCGTGGGAGGGTCATCTGCATCCAGGGGATCTCGGATGGCACTCCTCCGTTGGCGCTGAGCAGATGGCTGCGGACCTACGAGTCTGGGAACAGGGTGGTGAGCCTGTAGCCATTGGGATGCTGGATGGGTCGGAAGTGTTGCGGATGTCCCTCGCACCAGGGGTCGCGCAAGACCACGCAGTGGCCGAGCGGATCGCGGCTGACCTCACCCAGCGAGCCACGGACTTGTTTGTCGGCGACGATGCAGTGGTCGAGGCGCGAGGCGCCACAGCGCTCCGTAAGGTCCTGGAGAGTGCCGGGTGGATCGATGACGAGCCATGGACGCCAATGACGCTGGACCTGACCAGCCCCCTAGACCTTGCGCGTCTACAGCAAGCGCCCCTGCGTGTCGAGGAAGTCGGCCCGTGGGCGGCTGCGGACTGGACCAGCGTTCACTGGTCCTCGTTCAGGGGCACCCCCTTCGACGAAGAGTCACGATCCCGGTTCGTCGCGCGCTGGACCGAGATCATGACCGGGCCATTCGCGGACCGCGCCCACAGCCTGATCGCCTACGACCTCAGCGGAGCGCCCGTCGCGGTCACAACGGTATGGACGGCCGGTCTGGGACGACCCGGTCTCGTCGAGCCCATGGGAGTCCATCGAGAACACCACGGCAAGGGCTACGCGGTGGCGATCACACTCGCAGGTGCCCGTGCCCTCCAGCAGCACGGTGCCACGTCGGCGGTCGTAGTCGCCGAGAACTCGAACCCGGCGGCCCTGGCTACATACCGGTCCGCAGGCTTCGCCTCTCGGGAAGAAGTCACCGATCTCAAGCGTCCTGATCAACGACCGGACATCGGATGACCGGGCGGGTCTGCACGACGAAAGTCCTGGCTACGAAGTCGTCCGTGGTCTCCGCTGGCAGCGCGTGCAGCGGAAGCTGGAGCGGTTCATGAACGCTTCGCGCACGATGGGCGTACCGCACCGGGGGCACGGCAGGCCCTCCTGGCCATAGGCATTCAGGGATCGGTCGAAGTAGCCGGCCTCGCCATTGACATTCACATAGAGCGCATCGAAGGACGTCCCGCCCACCTCGAGGGCATCGGCCATCACGGTCTTGGCCGCCGCCAACAGACCAAGTGCAGCCGGGCGGGTGAGCGTACGCCCCGGCTTGTCGTAGTGCAGCCGCGCGCGCCACAGAGCCTCATCGGCATAAATATTGCCGATGCCCGACACGACCGTCTGGTCGAGCAGGAGCCGCTTGATCGCCGAGTGCTTGCTGCGGATCTTGCGTACGACCGCGTCGACGTCATAGTCCGGATCGAACGGATCCCGCGCGATGTGGGCGATCTCGGAGGGCAGCTCCGCTCCCCCGACGGAGACCGAGAGCCCGCCGAACATCCGCTGGTCGACGAATCGGACCTCGTGACCGCCGTCGTCGAAGGTGAATCTCACGCGGGTGTTCCGCGCATCGGGTACGCCGGGTTCGGCGGTCCGGAACTGTCCGCTCATCCCGAGATGGACGAGGATGGCGTCCCCGTCGACCAATGGGAGCCACAGATACTTGCCGCGACGCTTCGGTTCTGCAAACTCGCGACCCACCAAGGTCACAGCGAAGTCAGCCGGACCGGCGAGGTGCCGGCGGACCGGCCGCGGATGGAGCACCTCCACGCCGGAGATGGTGCGTCCGGTCAGGTGGCGGACCAATCCGGTCCGCACGGATTCGACTTCAGGCAGTTCCGGCATCGTCGCCGACTTCGGAGCTGTCCACGGCTACCGGGGTCTCGACTGCCTGACGAAGGAGCCCGAAGGCGATGCCGGCTGCTTCTTGCTCGGCGGTCTTCTTGTTACGTCCCTTGCCCGGACCGAAGCGGTCCTCACCGAGCACGACCCAGGCTTCGAAGCGCTTGTCGTGGTCGGGACCGGACTCGGAAACGTCATATTTCGGGGCACCGCGCCCATTGGCGGCGGCGAGCTCCTGCAAGGACGTCTTCCAGTCCAGCCCGGCGCCGAGGCGAACGGCCTCCGCCATGAGCGGATCGAAGAGGTGATGAACGAGGATGCGGGCGCCGCTGATGCCATGACTGAGGAAACAGGCCCCGATCAGGGCCTCCATGGCGTCGGACAGGATCGACGACTTGTCGTCGCCACCGGTGCTGATCTCGCCCCGACCGAGACGCAGGAGCTGTCCCACACTCAGGCTGCGGGCGACGCCGGCCAGCGCGCGGGCGTTGACAACCGCCGCACGCAGCTTGGCGAGCTCGCCCTCGCTGAGATCCGGATGGGTCGCATAGAGATGCTCCGTCACCACCAGGCCGAGGACCGAGTCACCGAGGAACTCGAGGCGCTCATTGGTGGGCAGCCCGCCGTTCTCGTACGCGTACGAACGATGCGTGCGGGCGAGCTCAAAGAGCTGGGGGTCCAATGGGACCCCCAGCTCGATGCAGACCTGTTCGATCCCCAGCGAAGGATCGACGACTCGGGTCAGGATTCGATGACCTGCCGACGCGCGTTGCGCGGGCCATACTGCCCACAGGCGGGGCAGGCGGTGTGCGGGAGGTGCTTCTCCCGGCAGGTCGGGTTGACGCAGGTCACCAGCGTGGGGGCCTGGGTCTTCCACTGGGAACGGCGGTGTCGGGTGTTGCTGCGGGACATCTTCCGCTTGGGAACAGCCACGATCTATCTCCTGTTGACATGCACCATCCGGCGACCCGGCCGGTGCCGGACGGTCGGTGCTTCTTGGTTGGGTTCAGTTGTCCTGGGCGGACTGCCATCCCGCCAGGTCTCCCCAGCGTGGATCGATCACGTCTCCGTGGGTGTGTTCGGGATCAGCGTTGAGGTTGGCCCCACATGTCGGGCACAGCCCCGCGCAGTCCTCCTGACACAGAGGCATGAACGGCAGTTCCAGCACCACCTCGTCGCGAATCAGAGGTTCGAGGTCGAGCGCCTCGCCCTCCATCCGGCTGGCATCGGTGTCGTCGGGCTCCATGCCGGGATAGAGATAGAGCTCCTGGACATCGATGACGAGCTCCTGCTCGATCGGTTCCAGACAGCGTCCGCACTCCCCTGCAACGGTGACCGTCGCCGTTCCGCTGACCAGCACGCCTTCCACCACGGACTCGAGCCGCAACTCGAGCGCGATGGGTGACGCCGGTGGTACGCCGATTACGTCGCTGCCCATCCCGTCAGGCGCCGGGACGTCGGTGACGATCTCCTTCATCGCCCCCGCACGACGACCCAGATCGTGGGTGTCGAGAACCAGAGGAGACCTCCGGTCCAGCGGGCGTTCAGACGGACTCATCTCAACCCCTTCAGCGCATGACGGCATGACGTCGCCATAACCGACGGCCAACTTTACCGTTCGGGCGTGTCCGAGGCAAACGCCCTAGGATGCAGTCTGTGGGAGGAATCGGCTGATGATGACCCGGTCAGGCACTACGGTGCCCCCGCGCCGTGTTCGGCGCGTTCGCCGGATGACCGTACGCACGCGCGTACTGGTGGCTGTGTCCTTCCTTTCCCTCCTGGCCCTCCTGTTGGCGGGCTTTGTCGCGTACGCCCTGGAGCGCCAGCGGATCGACAACTCCGTCGACGATCTGTTGAAGCAGCGGCACGCCTCGGTCGAGGCTCTGATCGGTCGTGCCACCGACCCGACGACCGGAGCCCGGATCACTACCACTCGTGCCATGCTCCGAGCGTCGATGCAGTTGGTCCAGGCCGGCCCCAACGAAGGGTCGGTTGCCATGATCGGCGACCGGGTTGCCTGGACAGCTCCGGTCGGCGTGAGACTGCGCCCCGAGAACGACCAGCAACTATTGGCCGCGATCCGGGCCACGGACCCGACCCAGGTGCTGGCGGCCACGGTGGACACCCAGCAGGCGAGCTATCGGGTCATCGTGATCCCGGTCGGGATGGCAGGAGACCCAGAAGTCGGGAAGTTCGCGTGGGCGGTGAACGCGTCCGCCGAACATGCGGAACTCCAGCGCTCCTATCAGACCTATGTCGTCGTGGGCCTCCTGGCGCTGATGGTCGTCGGACTCGTCGCCTGGCTCCTCATCGGGCAACTCCTCGAGCCGATCAAACTCCTCCGCGAGACGGCTCAGGAGATCACCGAGACCGACCTGTCGCGCCGGATTCCCGTGCGCGGCAATGACGACCTCGCCCAACTCACACTCACGGTCAACGCCATGCTCGGCCGCCTCGAGAACACCTTCGCGGCCCAACGTGAGCTCTATGACGATGTGGGCCATGAGCTCAAGACTCCTCTGACCGTCCTGCGCGGCCACATGGAAGTCATGAACGTCCGCGACCCCGATGATGTGGCGGCGACCCGTCGTCGGGTGATCTCGGAAGTGGACCGGATGGCCCGCCTGGTGGAGGACCTCATCACTCTCGCCAAGTCGGAGAGACCTGACTTCGTCCGGCTCCAGCCGGTCGATGTCGCAGCCCTTACCGACGAGGTGCTCGCCAAAGCGACCGCCCTGGGTCCGCGACGCTGGACGCTGGAGGACCTGGCCGATGTTCGCGTACTCGCCGACCCCCAGCGCATTTCCCAGGCCCTCCTCGAATTGGCCCGCAATGCCGTGAAGTTCTCCGAACCGGGCAGCCGGATCGCGATCGGCAGCGCCGCCGACGACAAGCTGGTCTGGCTGTGGGTGCGCGACGAGGGCGCCGGCATCGACCCCGCGGAACAGATGCGAGTCCGCGAGCGCTTCACCCGGGCCGGGGACCGGACCATCGAAGGGTCCGGGCTCGGATTGGCCATAGTCTCGTCCATCGCCGAAGCGCACGACGGGAAGCTTCGCATCAGCTCCACCCCGGGGGTCGGATCCACGTTCACCCTCGAAATGCCCCGCAATACCCCGCCGGACGAACCGCTCGGCACCGCCCTCCCCGAACTTCAAGAGGAAGTCCTTTGAGCACCATCCTGATCGTCGAAGACGAAGCCGCCATCGCCTCCTTCATCGCCAAAGGGTTGGAGTCGGCAGGATTCACCACCGAAACAGCCGACAACGGCACGGAGGGTGCGGCTCGCGCCACGAGTGGGGCCGTTGATCTGGTGATCCTGGATCTCGGCCTTCCCGATATCGACGGATTTCAGGTTCTGCAGCGTGTACGCCAGGCGATCCCGACCCTGCCGGTCATCATCCTGACGGCACGTTCGTCGGTCCCCGACACGGTGGCTGGGCTCGAGAGTGGCGCTGACGACTACATGCCGAAGCCCTTCAGCTTCGAGGAGTTGTTGGCACGCGTACGCCTGCGCCTGCGCCCGGCCGCGAGCTCCGACGCAATGGTCCTCACCCATGGCGGGCTCAGCCTCGATGTTCGGACGCGTCGGGCTTCGGTGGGCAATCGGGAGATCGAACTCACGGCGCGGGAATTCGCCCTCGCCGAAGCGTTCCTTCGCAATCCGGGTGAGGTTCTCAGTCGTGAGCGTCTGCTCGCAGACGTGTGGGGCTTCGACTTCGATCCGGGATCGAATGTTGTCGAGGTCTATGTGCGCTATCTGCGCCGCAAGATCGGCGCCGGCTATTTCCTCACGGTTCGCGGCCAGGGCTATCGCCTGGCCTGAGCCGGCTCAGTCGCGCGTACGCCGGCCCGGGCGACGCCGGGCGCTCGCTGTGGGCGCCGGCTCCGCCGCCGGTCGAGCCGGCTGACCGTCGGGGCGCTGGTTGCCCTTGCCGTTATTGGAACCGGGGCTCTGGCCGTTGGTTGAGCTCGGGCCCTGGCCGTTGTTGGAATCCGGACCCTGGCCGTTGCTCGAACCGGGACCCTGACCGTTGTTCGAACCGGGACCCTGACCGTTGTTCGAACCGGGACCCTGGCCAGTGTTGGAACCAGTGCCCTGCCCCTGGCCGTTGTTGGAGTCCGGGCCCTGGCCGTTGTTCGAGTCCGGGCCCTGCCCATTGTTGGAGTCCGGGCCCTGCCCGTTGTTGGAGTCCGGGCCCTGCCCGTTGTTGGAGTCCGGACCTTGGCCGTTGTTGGAGTCCGGGCCCTGCCCGTTGTTCGAGTCCGGGCCCTGCCCGTTGTTCGAGTCCGGGCCCTGCCCATTGTTGGAATCCGGACCCTGCCCATTGTTCGAACCGGAGTCGGAAAGCGGGGGCAACTCCTTGTTGGAATCCGTCGGCTCGCTGTTGTTGGAATCTGAACCTTGGTCGTTGTTCGAACCCGGACCCTGCTCATCATTCGAGTCCTGGCCCTGCTCATTGGAACCGGAGTCGGAAGGCAGGGGCACCTCGTCGTGGGAGTCCGTCGGCTGGTCATTGTTGGAATCTGAACCTTGGCCGTTGTTCGAGTCCTGGCCCTGGCCGTTGTTCGAGTTCGGCCCCTGGCCGTTGTTCGAACCGGGACCCTGCCCATTGTTGGAACCGGGACCCTGCCCATTGTTGGAACCGGGACCCTGCCCATTGTTCGAACCGGGCCCCTGCCCATTGTTCGAACCGGGACCCTGCCCATTGTTCGAACCGGGACCCTGCCCATTGTTCGACCCTGGACCCTGCCCATTGTTCGACCCCGGACCCTGCCCATTGTTCGACCCCGGACCCTGACCATTGTTCGAACCCGGACGCTGACCGTTACCGGAATCCTCTCCCTGACCATCGTTGTTTTCCTCGGCGGGTGCCGGGGGCCTTGTGGTGGGTCGGGGATCACGCGTCGGAGCAGGGACGGGCACAGTCGTGGCTACGCCGCCGCCGGGCACGGGAGCCGGGCCTGTGTCGCCATCGCTGGTGGAGCCGGAGCGCTCGGGCAGCTGCGAAGCTGCGGCCGACTGAGGGGGCCGCCCACCGGTCGGACCAGCCTCACCACCGGGCGCAGTGGACGGGTGATGCGACGCAGCTGTTCCGGGCGTCTCGACGCGTTCGTCGCGCGATTCGGTCGAAGACGTGGGAATGGGGACCGGCTGCCCCTGTGCGTCCAACTCGATCGGCGGGGCGAGCGGAACCTGTCCTGAGACCGCCAGCGGAGCACCATCCTGGCTCGCAACCTGGGCCTGAAGCGCAGTGCCGAGAACCAGCTCGCGGGGCGCGAGGACCTCAAGGCCGACTGCACCGATGGCAAAGCTCATCGACAGCGCAGCCACGGCAATGGCACCCGTTGCGCGACTCGGTCTCTTCATCTGGTCCGTTTACCTCCCCGACCAGTATCGCGCAAGCAGGCGCGAACCACCGCATCAAAAGCAGCTGTCAGCCTTGTCTGTGGAGACTCTCATCATCCAGCGCGGACCGCTCGGACAGTCGCTGACGAGCCGTGGCTACCTGGCTGGTGGTCCGATGCAGCACGGATTCGAAGGAGGCCATCCGCGAGTCGATGAACAAGTCGGTTTCGCGACGAAGGTCGGCGCACTCCTGTTCGGTGTCCTGACGGAGCCGGTCGGCAATCTCACGGGCCTCCCGCACGATCTCATGCTGGTCAGCCATGCGAGCGGCGTCGGCCCGGGCGGAGGCCAGAATGCGCTCCGCCTCGGCATCGCTGTTGGCGAGAAGGCCCTGGGCCCGGCCGAGCTCCTCGGGCAGGGCTGCCCGGATTCGGTCGATGAGTTCGAGCACCTCGGCCCGGTTGACCACGCACGAGGCAGACATGGGCACGCTCTTCGCCTGGCTGATGATCGTGCGGAGCTGGTCGAGGCCGTCCGCGGCCCCGGCAATGGGGTTGTCGGTCATGCTTCCTCCTTGAGCGCCGCTCGCTCGTCGAGCTTGCGACGGATCCGATCGATCACGGGTGGGGGGACCAGCGCGCCGATGTCTCCTCCGAGCAGGGCCACTTCGCGAACAAGGCTGGACGAGACAAACGACCACTGCGCGGAGGTCGGCAGGAACATGGTGTCGACTCCGGAGAGGTGGGAATTCATCTGGGACATCTGAAGCTCGTAATCGAAGTCGGCGCCGAAGCGCAGTCCCTTGGCAATCACCCCGATGTCATGGGCGCGGCAGTAGTCCACGAGGAGGCCCTGGAAGAGCACCACTGACACGTTGGGCAGGTCAGCGACACATTCCCGGATCATGTCGACCCGTTCATGGGGCTGGAACAAGCCGCTCTTGGACATGTTGTGACCCACCGCGACGATGACCTCGTCGAACATCTGTGAGGTCCTCGAGACGATATCCAGATGGCCGAAGGTCACCGGATCGAAGGACCCTGGGCAGATGGCTTTCATCGCGATTCCTCAAGCTCGGCGAAGTACAGCGTCGTCTCACCGTAGCGCCGTGACCAGTTCTGGACCACGGCGGCGGGCCAGACCGGCTCGGGACTGCGAGAAGACCGCTCCAGGACGATCAGGCCAGCTCCTGCGACCCAGTCGCCGGCGGCGAGTGCGGCGATCACGTCGTCGACTGCGTCGTCGCGGACGTCATACGGCGGATCGAGCCAGACGACATCGAACGCGCTCCCGCCAGCAGCGACGAGTTGCTCGACGCGAGTCGCTCGAACCTCGACCCGCAGGCCGGTCGTGCGCGCGTTCGTGCGGATAAGTTCGGCTGTCTTCCGATCAGCTTCGACCAGCAGGACAGGATCCGCCCCCCGACTGGCTGCCTCGAGACCAACCGCGCCGGAGCCGGCGTACAGATCGAGAAACGAGAGTCCTTGCAGGCCCGTGTCGGTGCCGAACCAGGACTCGAGCGCCGAGAACAACGCCTCGCGAACGCGGTCCGTGGTCGGGCGGGTGCGGGAATGCGCCGGGGTGGACAGACGACGCCCCTTGGCACTGCCGGCGATGATGCGGCTCACCGGTCACACGGTAGCGGGTCCCCCTCTGCGGGAGTTTCCGCACCGACATACGCTCGATCCGATGGAATGGTTCTGATCCATCGCCTCGCACCCACGGAGGACTCCCATGAACTCGACCCCCGACGCTGTGACCGAACTGTCCGAGAAGGAGGCCTGGGAGTTGCTGGCCACCCGACCCGTGGGCAGGCTCGCCACGAGCGTCGCGCAGCAGCCCGACATCTTCCCGGTCAACTTCGTTCTCGACGACGACTGCATCGTGTTCCGCACAGCCCAGGGCAGCAAGCTGCTCGAACTGACCATCAACGAGCACGTCGCTTTCGAAGTGGACGACTGGGAGGTTGACCAGGGCGGTTGGAGTGTCGTGTGCCGTGGCACCGCAGAGGTGATCGAACACCGGGCCGATCTCGAGCGCGCCGAATCACTCGACCTCAGGCCCTGGGTGCAGACGATCAAGACTGTCTTCGTCAGGATTCGTGTCGAGGAGATCGTCGGCCGCAAATTTCGTTTCGGCGACCTCGAGGACAACGACTGAGATCAGGACCGTTCCAGCCATTCGGCCGCGGCCGCCTCTTCCAACTGCCTGACCGCATCCGCCACCCCGGGATGGGCGAGGTCCGGATCCCGCACAACCCAGTCCTCGGCGATGGCTCGCGTCTGACGGATGAGTTCGATGTGGTCGAGCACGCGCAGGAGTTTGAGGCTGGAACGGATTCCGGCCTGCGCTGCCCCCATCACGTCGCCCTCGCGTCGTTGGGCCAGGTCGGCCTCGGCAAGTTCGAACCCGTCGCGGGTCGCAGCGACGGCCGCCAGGCGTTCGGCCGCGGGAGTCCCCGCGGAGGTCTTGGTCAGCAGCAGGCACAGCCCGGAGTGCTCCCCGCGGCCGATGCGGCCACGCAACTGGTGAAGCTGTGAAATGCCGAACCGGTCGGCGTCACTGATCACCATCACGGATGCGTTCGGCACATCCACTCCGACCTCGATGACGGTGGTCGAGACGAGGACATCGATGTCGCCCGCGGAGAAGCGGCGCATTACGTCCTCTTTCTCCTCGGGCGGCAGCTGGCCGTGCAGGTGCGCGACGCGCAGGCCCGCAAGGGGGCCACGGGTCAGTTCCTCGAAGAGGTCTGTCACATTTCGGGGCTCGATCTTGGCCGATTCCTCGTCGACGATGCGCGCCGCTTCACCTGACTTGTCGGACTTGTTGATCTGGGGGCAGACGATGAACGCCTGTCGACCGGCCCCGACCTCCTCGACAACGCGCTGCCAGGCTCGCCCGACCCACCCCGGATTGGTCTGTTCGGCAACCAGGGTCGTGGTGACCTCACTGCGGCCGGCAGGCAGTTCGCGCAGAGTGGCCACTTCGAGATCACCGAAGACGGTCATGGCGACAGTCCGCGGAATCGGGGTCGCCGTCATGACCAGGACATGCGGCCGGGCTTCCGCTTTGTCATTGAGCGCAGCTCGCTGTTCGACCCCGAAGCGATGCTGTTCGTCCACCACCACGAGGCCCAGATCGGCGAACCGCACCCGCTCGTTCAACAGCGCATGCGTGCCGACGATGATGCCCGCCTCCCCGGAGGCAATGCGCAACAGCGCCTGTCGTTTGTCGGGGAGGGTCATCGATCCGGTGAACAGGGTCACCCCGGTGCCGACACCGGCATCGAACAGACCACCGGCGTGCGCGAGCTCACCGAGTTGGCCGACGATGGTCCGGTAATGCTGTTGGGCGAGCACTTCGGTGGGGGCCAGGAGCACGGCCTGTCCCCCGCTGTCGACCACGGCGAGCATTGCCCTGAGAGCCACCAGCGTCTTGCCGGATCCGACCTCGCCCTGGAGCAGGCGCTGCATGGGATGCCCCCGGGCCAGGTCCGCGAAAATCTGCTCACTCACCTCCCGCTGCCCGCGCGTGAGCTCGAACGGGAGTCGTTCGTCGAAGGCGGCGAGAATGCCGGTCGCCGCGGGCGTACGCGGGACCGCAGGTTGGGCGAGGGCAGCCTGCTTCCGATACGCCATCGTGGCCAGAACCCCGAACGCCTCATCGAACACCAGACGCTGCCGCCCCAGCCAGGCTTCCAGCACGCTGCGCGGCTTGTGCACCCAGGCCAGCGCGGTCGCCAGCTCGGGAAGCTGCGACCCGGCGGCCGGCTCCTCGTCCAGACCAAGGTCTGCGCGAGCGAGCGCCACCACATCGACGGCGCCCACCACATCATCGGGCAGGGGGTCGGGCACCTTTCCGATGTGATCGAGCACGAGCCTCATCGTGGAGGCCACGGCCCAGGTGCGGAGCTTGGATGTCGCCGGATAGATGCCGATCAGTCCCGCCTCCGACGCGACCACAGCCAGATCCCGGTTCTTTTCCGCGCCGGCCACGAAATTATTGTTCTCATCGAGCGTGAAGAAGTCGGGGTGAGTGAGCTGGGGCCGATTGCGGAACTGCCCGACCTTGCCGACGAACAGCGCTTTGGCTCCGACGTGAAGACGCTCCATCAGCAGGCCGGGCAACCAGCGGATGGTTTTCGGAGGGATGAAGAACGTCATGTCGAGCGTGGCCGTGCCGTCGCCGACAGTCACGGCCAACCGCGAGTGGTGATTCTGCACCCGGAGGACATGAGCGATGAACGCCGCATCCTCACCGATGCGCAGATCAGCCAGATGGGAATCCTCGGCGCCACGCAGATAGCGCCGCGGCACCAACCGGATGGCATCCCCCAGGGTCTGCACGCGCAGAGGCTCGAACAGCTTCGCCGTCCGCCCCCCGACCACCGAGTCGAGACGCTCCGCGAACACTCGATAGGCCTCCGTCTGCCACATGGGTTTACCTTAACCAGCCCCACCGACAGCCCTGCCGGACCGATCAGGGCCATTGCCCGAAGCGGGGTTACGCTGAAGCAGACAAGGAAGGTGGGCATGGCACTCGCGGCGGACTTTGCAAACAACTCATCCGATCCGGGCGACCGCGCCCCGGGGCAGGTCGGCCTCTGGCTGGTCGGGGCGCGCGGATCGATCGGTGTCACAACGGCAGTCGGTCTGGCAGCCATCGCAGCCGGAGCCGCTGATCTGACCGGATGCGTCACCGCCTGCGAGGAACTGGCCGGCCTGCCACTCCTGGCCGCGGGTGACATCGTTCTGGGCGGCCACGACATCTCTGCCACCCCGGTGACCGCACGTGCGGAGCAGTTGGCAGTCAGCGGGATGCTGCCGACCGGGCTGGTCGAGCTCAGCGCGGACGCGTTGGAGGCGTTCGAGGCCTGGATCCGACCTGGTGTCACGGCGTTCGATGCTGGAGCCCAGGCGGCTGTCGTTGCCCGGCTTGTCGAGGACATCGAAGAATTCCGAGCCGCGCACGACCTGGCGCGCGTCATCGTCGTCGATGTCTCGTCGACCGAAGCGCTGCCGGAGGATCGCCCCGAACTCGACGATCCGGAGCTGCTGGAAGCCGCGCTGGGCGATTCGACGCGAAAGCCCCTGCCGCCCAGTGCGCTTTATGCCCTGGCCGCGATCAGGACCGGTTCGCCCCTGGCATGTTTCACTCCGTCGGCTTCGCTGGGCATCCCGGCCCTCCAGACGCTGGCCGCCGATGTCATCCCCTATGCGGGGCAGGACGGGAAGACCGGTCAGACACTGCTGCGGACGGCTCTCGCGCCCACGCTCGTGCGGCGCGGATTCCGGGTGCTGTCCTGGGCCGGCGCCAACGTCCTCGGCGGCGGCGACGGTGCGACGCTGGCCGATCCGGTCATGGTGCAGAGCAAGCTGCACAGCAAGAATCGTGGGCTGCGCGCCCTCATCGGTGAGCAGGCCGCCACGCCGTTGCACATCGACAACGTCCCCGATCTGGGCGACATCAAGACCGCGTGGGACCACGTCCATGCCGAGGGTTTCCTCGGGTCCCGGATCACGCTCCAGACGATCTGGACCGCGTACGACTCCATGCTGGCCGCTCCGCTGGTGATCGACCTGGTCCGGCTGCTCGATCTCGCGGACCGCACGGGCGTCCGGGGTCCGATCGGCGAACTCGGCTTCTTCTTCAAGGATCCCTGGGGTTCCGACCTGCACGACTATGCCCTGCAGGCTCAGGCGCTCTATTCCTGGGCACACGAACGTGCGGCGGCTGACCGTCCCTCGCTGGCGGAGCTGGCCACATGAAAACCGCTGACGTGCTCGAGCTGCTGAGGGCCCCGGCCGCGTTCAGTGCGGTGGGCGACCCGTTGGCCGGGGCGTACGCCGCAGGGCCGGTGGGAACCCGACAGCTGTTGTTGCCGGTGGCTTCGGTGCTGATCTACGCCGGCGGAATGGGGCTCAACGACTGGTCCGACCGCGAACTCGACGCCGAGGAACGTCCCGAGCGCCCGATCCCGTCGGGTCGGGTCACGCCCGAGCAGGCACTGACGATCAGCGCCGGGCTCCTCGGCGGCGGTGTCCTCTGGGCGGCGCTCGTCGGAGGTCGTTCCGGCGCCCTGCGCGCGACCCTGCTGGCCGGCACCGTGGTCGCGTACGACACGGTCGCCAAGGACACCTCCTTCGGCTCCTGGGTCATGGCCGCGTGCCGGAGCCTCAACGTGCTGCTCGGAGCGTCCTCCCTGCCAGCTGCGCTTGCTCCCGCCCTGACGATCGGTGCCCACACCGTCGCCGTCACGGAGCTGTCGCGCAGGGAGGTCACCGGCGCAGACCGCTCGCTGCCCGAAGGCGTACGCATCGCGGTCGCCGGGGTGTCGGGCGCTGCCGTGCTGGGAGGTCGCAACCATCCGCGCCCGCTGCGCACAGTCCTCGGTCGCGTGGCCGCTGCCGCCTCCACCTATCGCTACCTCGACAAGGCCATCCCCCCGCTGAGCCGCGCCATCGAACGGCCCGGTGCCGACCGGATCCGCGACGCGGTGCGGGCCAATCTCGGAGCCCTCATCCCGCTGCAGGCAGCGTTGATCGCCCGCACCGGCAATCTGGTGCCGGCCGCGGCCGTGGCCTCGCTCGAGTTGGCCCAGCGGCAGGTGATCCGCCGGCTACGCGGCGACACGACATGAGCGCCCCGCAACCGGCCATCGCGGCTGCACCTTTCTCCGTCGGCTACGGGACCAACGGCTTCGCCGATCATTCGCTGGACGATGCCGTGCAGGTGCTGCGTCATTTCGGGTACGCCGGCCTGGGCCTCACTCTGGGGTTTCAGCATCTCGATCCGTTCGCACCCGATCATCACCAGCAGGCCGACCGGGTCAGGGAACTCATCGGTGACTGGCCGCTGGTGATCGAGACCGGTACGCGGTTCCTGCTCGATCCCTTCGTCAAACACCGTCCGACCCTGGTCGACGAGCACGCCACAGCCCGGCTGGACTTCCTGGCCGCTGCGATCGGGATAGCCGCCCGCACGCAGGCCGACTGTGTGTCCCTGTGGTCCGGGACGGTCCCCGCGGGCGATGATCCGGGGCGTTGCTGGGACCGGCTCGTCGACCGGATGCAGCGCGTGACCGAGCAGGCCGCCGCCGCGGGCGTACGCCTGGCCTTCGAGCCCGAACCCGGCATGCTCGTCGAAACCGTGGCCGACGCGTTCGAACTTCGCGAACGCCTCGGCAACCCCGAAGTCCTCGGCATCACCGTCGACCTGGGGCACTGTGTCGCGGTCGAACCCGACGGGGTGGTCGGGGCGCTGCGTCAGGCGGGCCGTCTCCTGCGCAACGTGCAGGTCGATGACATGCTCCCCGGCATCCATGAACACCTCGAGCTCGGGACCGGTGAGCTCGATCTGGTGGCGGCGCTGCGGACGCTGGTGGAGATCGACTACACGGGTTTGATCGCCCTGGAGTTGCCGCGCCATTCCCACGATGCGCCCGGGCTGGCAGCCAGGTCGATGGCTGCGCTCGATGAAGCCTGGCTCCGGGTGGAGCAACACGAAAAAGTGTCGGAGCCGGCCGCCAGACTGGCCCAAGAACGGAGGCAGCCATGACCAACCCCACCACCGATTGGCTCGAGCAGGTCGCAGCCGAGATCGCGGAGGATCCCACCCGGATCGTTCGACACTTCCCGGCCGTCGGCCGCAAGGTCGGCCGTGAGCCCCTGCTCGAGGACGACCCCCAGGCTCTCCGGGGCTCCATCGACGACGTGGCCAGGGCCCGCCTGGTCGAGGCACTCATCGACAACGTGGATGCGGCCACCGCCGCCCGCGTCCTGACCGATCTCTATCGCCACGGCGACGACGCCGAGCGCCGCGGCGTCCTGCGGGGACTGTCGGCTGTCGATGCCGACTCGGCGGTCCGCACCGCCGACGACGAGACGACGCTGGCGAAAGCCGGGATCGCCCTCGTGAACGACGCGCTTCGCACCAACGACCCGCGCCTGGTCGCGGCGGCCATGGGCGACTTCTCCGCGCGTCACCTGCCGGCCGTGGAGTGGCGGGGCGGCGTGCTCAAGTGCCTGTTCATGCAGATCCCGCTGGGCGCGGTCTCTGCGCTCGAGGACCGTCGCGACGCCGAGCTGAAGGTGCAGGCCCAGAACCTGGCCGACGAGCGCCGGGCAGCGGGCCGCGTCCTCTCCCCCGATCTCACTGCCCTGATCAACGACCAGCCGATCCCGGCCTGACCGACGAGACGACGAAGGAGTCTTCACATGCGCATCTTCGATCCGCACATCCATATGTCCTCCCGGACGACCAACGACTATGAAGCGATGTTTGCTGCAGGCGTCCGTGCCCTCGTCGAGCCGGCGTTCTGGCTCGGCCAGCCGCGGACGTCGGTGGAGTCGTTCGTGGACTATTTCGACTCGATCATCGGGTGGGAGCGATTCCGCGCGTTGCAGTTCGGGATCCGCCACCACGCCACGATCGCGTTGAACCCCAAGGAGGCCAATGACGAGCGCTGTCGGGGCGTCCTCGAGGTGATGCCGCGCTATCTCAACAAGGACGGCGTCGTGGCCGTGGGCGAGGTGGGCTATGACAACATCACGCCCGAAGAGGACGAAGTGTTCTCGGCCCAGCTCGAGATGGCCAAGGAGTTCGAGCTCCCGGTCATGGTGCATACGCCCCACCGGGACAAGCTGAAGGGCACCGATCGGACGCTGGATGTCGTGCGCGAGGCGGGCCTGGAGCCGGGCATGGTCGTGGTCGACCACCTCAACGAGGTGACCCTAGCCCCGGTGAAGGAAGCCGGGTGCTGGATGGGCTTCTCGGTCTATCCCGACACCAAGATGGACGAGGACCGCATGGTCGAGATCCTGAAGCAGATCGGCACCGATCGCGTCATGGTGAACTCGGCCGCCGACTGGGGCCGCTCGGATCCTCTGAAGACGCTCAAGACCGGCAACGCGATGCTCGCCGCCGGGTTCAGCGCCGACGACGTCGACAAGGTCCTCTGGCGCAACCCCGTCGAGTTCTATGGCCAGAGCGGTCGACTGAACCTCGACCCGGTCCCCGGGTTCGAGGACGCAGCTCCCGCCCCGGGCAGTGACACCTTCGAAGGCAACTCCATCCTGCGGGGTCCGCGGTCTTGACGGTCGTCGGGGCGCACGCGGCCGACCGGGTCCTCAGCTATTGCACGAACGTGCATCCCGCCGAGGACCTGGAGGGCCTGCTCGACCAACTCGACACCTTCTCGGGGCCCATCCGACAGCGCCTCGGATGGGACACCCTCGGAGTCGGTCTCTGGCTGCCCGCTCCGGTGGCCGAGGAGCTGGCGACCAGCCCCGCGGCGTTGGCACGGCTGGGCGAGCGGCTCGACGCCAACCGTCTGGTGGTGCGCACTCTCAATGCGTTCCCCTATCGCGGTTTCCACGATGACGTCGTCAAGAAGGCCGTCTATCGACCGGCCTGGGGAGACCCGGAGCGGAGCCGCTACACACTGCACTGCGCCCAGGCGTTGGCCGGCCTCCTGCCCGAGGGCGGGCAGGGCAGCCTTTCCACGGTCCCCCTCGGCTGGCGCGAAGGCTGGACGAACGAGCACGACGCCGCAGCCACCGCAGAGCTGGCCGGTGTGACACGCGAGCTCGCCGCCCTGCACGAGAGGACCGGCCGACGGGTGCGACTGGCCATCGAGCCGGAGCCCGGCTGCGTGCTCGACCAGGTGTCCGACCTCGTCGGATGGCTCGGGCCCCGCGTCGCGAGCAGAGAGTTGGACGCGGCCTGGCTCGGAGTCTGCCTCGACACGTGCCACCAGGCGATCTCGTTCGCCGATCCGGCCGCCGATGTGGCTGCACTCCGAGAGGCCGGCCTGAGCGTCGTGAAGATCCAGGCATCGGCCGCCCCCGAGGTTCCCGACCCACGGGATCCGGAGCAGCGGGCCCGCATCAGCCGTTTCGTCGAACCGCGCTACCTCCACCAGACCCGCGAGCTCGGCCCGGGCGGTCAGGTCACGCGGGTCGATGACCTTGACCTGGCGCTGTCCGGCCTGCCCGGCGCCGGCCCCTGGCGCGTCCACTTCCACATCCCGGTGCACGCCGAACCGGCCGCACCACTCCGCTCGACCCGTGATTCGATCGGCGCCGTCCTGCGGGCACTCGCCCGACATCAGGACGTCGGCGAAGCCGATATCGAGGTCGAGACCTACACCTGGGCGGTGCTGCCGCCCGAAACAGCCGGGGTCGACCTGATCACCGGCATCGCCGGCGAGCTCCAATGGCTGGCCGAAACCGTGAGCACTGCCTGGGAGGACGAACGATGACGCGCGTGTTGTTGCTGGATGTGGTGGGCCTGACCGCCAAGGCGCTGGCGAAGATGCCACGGCTCTCGGCGCTGGCCCGCCAGGGCGCCCAGAAACCCCTCGACACCGTTCTTCCTGCCGTCACGTGCTCGGTCCAGTCGACCCTGCTGACCGGGCGTACGCCCGCCGAACACGGCATCGTGGGCAATGGGTGGTATTTCCGGGAGCTCGGCGAGGTCTTCCTCTGGCGCCAGCACAACGCCCTCGTCCAGGGCCCCAAGGTCTGGGACACCGCCCGCGCCCGGCAGGGCTCGTTCTCCGTGGCCAACATCTGCTGGTGGTATGCGATGGGCATGGACGTCGAGATCACCGTGACCCCGCGCCCGATCTATCACGCCGACGGCCGCAAGTCTCCCGACTGCTACACCCGGCCGCCCGCGCTCCACGACGAACTGACACGAGAGCTCGGTGCATTCCCACTGTTCCAATACTGGGGTGCGGGTGCGTCGATCGTCTCGACCAGGTGGATCGCCGAGGCGACCAAGCGGACGATCACCCAGCACGCCCACGATCTGGTGATGGCCTATCTCCCCCACCTCGACTACGACCTGCAGCGCTTCGGTCCCGACTCACCGCAGGCCGATGCCGCCGCGGCGGAGCTGGACGAGGTCATCGGGGAACTCATCGATGTGGCGACCGAACACGACATGACCATCCTCGCAGTGTCCGAATATGGCATCGCCCCGGCTGATCAGCCGGTCGACATCAACCGGATGCTGCGTCGGGCGGGCCTGCTCGAGGTCTACAACTCCGGCGGCCACGAACTGCTCGATCCCTGGACCTCCCGCGCCTTCGCGGTGGCGGACCACCAGGTGGCTCACGTCTATGTGCGCGATGCCGCCGACCGGGCCCGGGTGGCCGCCATGATCGCCGAGCTGCCGGGGGTCGATGAGGTCCTGGATCGGGAGGCCCAGCAGCGTTATGGCATCCACCACGAGCGGTCCGGCGATCTGGTCGCGGTGGCGGCCCCCGGCGCCTGGTTCACCTACTACTACTGGCTCGACGACGCGGTGGCGCCCGATTTCGCGCGCGGGGTCGATATCCACCGCAAGCCCGGCTATGACCCGGCCGAGCTGTTCCTCGATCCGGCCGACAAGCTGGTCAAGGCCAAGGCGGGGCTCAACCTGCTCAAGAAGAAGGTCGGCCTGCGCTACACGATGAACGTGGTGCCGCTCGATCCGACGTGGGTCAAGGGTACGCACGGTCGGCTCCCCGACAGTGATGCCGACCGTCCGGTTTTCATCAGCTCCAACCCGGATCTGCCGGGGCTGGGCGGTGACTCCGTGGCTGCCACTGCGGTCCACGACCTGATTCTCGCCGCGGCCGGCGTACGCGGCGCCTAACCGGGTGCGAGCTCGGCGAGGCTCCGACGCACATAACTGACCATCGCCTCCGGACCGATCCCGAGGCCGCGCATGGCGCGGACGTAGGTGTCGGCAAGCGTGGATGCCTGCTGGACGGTGTCCGGACCGTCGTTGGGCAGCGCGACCACGGTCCCGTTGCGCCCAGCTGTGTGGACGAAGCCCGCCGCCTCAAGCTCGCGATAGGTGCGGGCGACCGTGTTGGGAGCCAGTCCCAGGTCGCTGGCGAGTCGGCGTACCGCCGGCAGGCGCGTCCCCGGCGCCAGCTCTCCGGAGTTCATCTGGGCGACGAGCTGCTGGCGGAGTTGTTCATAGGGTGGCACCGGCGACCGCGGATCGATGATCAGCATCAGGCGACCCCGAACTTCCCGATCCACAGCCCAAGGGCCGGGTTGCGACGGCTGCGACCCGTGGCCCACGGCACGATGAGCGCGATCCAACAGGCGACGCCCACCCCGAAGGCGACCAGACCGAGCGCCAGGGTGAGATCCATCCCAGCCGCGCGCACCTGCGGTTCGATCACCCAGGTCCCGGCCACGACCAGAAGACCGAGAACAGAAATGAGTGACAGCATCACCGAGTTGTCGCGCAATGCCCGGATCGCGTCGGTCCGGGTAGCGTCGTCCCAGGCCAGCTCCAGCTCGGTGTGAGCGTGCTGCGGTCGGTCGATCAGGTCGCGTTCGGCCTTCCGCGCGAGTGCCCAGAGGCCCACCAGAATCGCGGTGACCCCCACCAGGATGGCCGGCACCCATGCTCCCCCGGACGGCTTGACCGGCACCAGGAGCCACACCACCAGAGCAGCGGCCGCGGCGACGAGCACGGTGACGAGTGCGAGCTTCACCGCCAAGTCCTCGGCCCGAGTGGTGTAGTCGCTGACCTCGATGGCCTGCGACCGGGCAACCCGTGGCGCGTCTGCGACCAGGTGCCCGCGCGTCCGGCGTACGCCCAGATAGGTGCCCAGCCCGGCACCGAACGCGGGCGGGAGAAGGACCAGCAGGCCGGAGAAGCCGTTGAACCCCGTGGCCAGTTCCACGATCAGCGCCGCACCAACGCCGAGCGCAAACAGGATGAGGGTCCAGGTCAGCGCCGAGCGCTCCTGACGGCCGATCCGGTCGAGCACCGGTTGCCGGAGTGCAGGCGGCAGGGGGAGGCCACGCTTGCTCACATACCGTGCGAGCTGCTTCTCGTCGATTTTGTGGCCGCGCCCCTGGGTGATCGGTGCGACGCTGACGATCATGGGAACGGCGAGGGCGATCCAGATGGCGGTGTTCATGGCAGCTCCTTCGTCTCAATACAAACAACGTAATGATACAAAGGGGAGCTTCAAGGGCTTCTTCAGGAACGAACCGATCGCGGCCCCACGATCCGAACACCGACCGACGCAACCCTCGCAATGAGGCCGCGGTCGGCGGTCGCCAGCGTGATCTGGACATCTCCCTCCGCCAGCGACCGGCACTGGGCGACGATTTCGTCATCGCCCTCCCCCGCCGCGTGGACCGTGGTGATCGAACCCTGCGTTCCCTCGGGTACGCCGGCCCGGGCTTTTCCTTCCAGCACGAACACGACGCGGTCATAGGACGCTGTCACCGCGGCCAGGCCGGCGTACACCCGAGCGGCGGCTCCTGCGCGGTCCCGCCACCAGCCGTCGGGAACCGAACCCACCACATTGGCGGCATCGACAACGAGCACCCGCTGGGAATCGTCCACCCGGGGATTCTAGGGCCCACAGAGGTGGGGGGTACCTACCGAAATAAGGGGGGCCTAGCCTTGGGGATGGTCCCGGCAACGCGGTCGGGACCTGGTTTCTAGGAGGAACATGTCCAGCTCGTATCGCGTGGGTGTCTTCATCGGCAGCCTCTCGAGCAAGTCGATCAACCGCAAACTGGCCCAGGCCCTGATGAAGATGGGCGCCGAGGGAGTCGAGTTCGTCGAGATCCCGATCAAGGACCTCCCGCTCTACAACCACGACTTCGACGCCGACTATCCGGCGGAGGGCAAGGCACTCAAGGACGCCATCGCCTCGGTGCAGGCCGTGCTGTTCGTCTCGCCCGAATACAACCGCTCGATTCCGGGGGCGCTCAAGAACGCGATCGACTGGGCGAGCCGGCCCTGGGGCCAGAACTCGTTCGACCACAAGCCGGCCGCCATCATCGGTGCGTCGATCGGAGCGATCGGCACCGCGGTGGCCCAGCAGAGCCTGCGGGCGGTCATGGCCTTCTGCAACGCGCGGCTGCTGACCAGCCCCGAGGCCTATATCCACTTCACCGACGGCCTCGTCGACGATGACGGAAACGTCACCAACGAGGGCACCAAGGAGTTCCTGCAAAACTTCATGGAAGAATTCCACGAGCACACCCAGCGCGTGCTGACGGTCCTGCCTCAGGACTGAGCAGCCTGCTCCCCCGGTGTAGCCCGGGGACACAGAAAGGCCCACCCCGCGGGGTGGGCCTTTCAAAGTTCTTGCGGCGGATCAGCGACCCGCGACCTTGCCGGCCTTCAGGCAGGAGGTGCAGACGTTGACACGCTTGGCAGTGCCACCGATCAGGGCCTTCACGCGCTGGATATTGGGGTTCCAGCGTCGCTTGGTCTTCTTCTTCGACCAAGGCACGTTGTGGCCGAAGCCCGGGCCCTTGGCGCACACGTCACATACGGCAGCCACTGGAGTGTCTCCTCGTTCAACAGATCTGAGATTGCAGGCCGTTCGCATCCCGCGAACAGGCAACCGGTCAAGAATAACGAGTCATGTCCGGAGCCGCAAATCGGGCGCCGCGCAATTCAACTACGTGTGGATCACCAACGGCACGATCATGGGCCGGCGACGGTAGGTCTTGTTGACCCAGCGCCCGATGCGGCGGCGGATGACCTGCTGCAGGCGATGGGTGTCGTCGACTCCTTCGCGCATGGCCTCGACGAGCGCGACGGCGATCTCGTCGCGGATGCGGTCGAAGACGGAGTCGTCCTCCGCGAATCCTCGCGCGTGGATGTCGGGGCCCGAGAGCAGTTCGGCGTTGTGGGTGTTGACGACGGCCAGCACGGTGACGAACCCTTCCTCGCCGAGGATCCGGCGGTCGGTGAGTTCGGTGTCGGACAGCGCACCGACCGTCGAGCCGTCGACGAAGACATAGCCCGTGTCGATGCGGCCGACCCGCTTCATGCGGCCGGCATGCAGGTCCACGACATCGCCGTCCTCGACGACGATCGTGTTCTCCCGGGGTACGCCTGTCGCGACGGCCAGGTCTGCGTTCGCGATCAGGTGGCGCACTTCACCGTGCACCGGCATCACGTTGCGGGGGCGCACGATGTTGTAGCAATAGAGCAACTCCCCCGCCGAGGCGTGCCCGGACACGTGCACGAGCGCATTGCCCTTGTGCACGACCCTGACTCCGAGCTTCGACAGGCCGTTGATGACCCGGTGGACCGAGTTCTCGTTGCCGGGGATGAGCGAGCTGGCGAGCAGCACGGTGTCGCCCGGCTCCAGGTGAATCGCGGGATGTTCCCGATTCGCCATCCGCGACAGCGCGGACAGCGGCTCGCCCTGCGACCCGGTGGAGACGATGACGACCTCTTCGGGTCGATAGTGCTCGACGTCCTTGAGCTCGATCAGGGTGTTGCCGGGGACCTTCAGATAGCCGAGGTCGCGGGCGATCCCCATGTTCTTGACCATGGAGCGACCGACATAGGCGACCTTGCGCCCGCTGCGTACGGCCTCGTCCAGGATCTGCTGCACGCGGTGCACGTGGGAGGCGAAACACGCGACGACGAGCCGCTGCTCGGAGGTAGCGAACACCCGCTGCAGAGCCGGCAGGATGTCCTTCTCGGGCGTGGTGAAGCCCGGCACCTCGGCATTGGTCGAGTCGGTCATGAAGAGGTCGACGCCCTCTTCACCGTGCTTCGCGAAGCGGCGCAGGTCGGTGATGCGGCCGTCGAGGGGCAGCTGGTCCATCTTGAAGTCACCGGTATGGAGGACCGTGCCGGCCTTCGTGCGCAGGAACAGGCCGACGGCATCGGGGATCGAGTGGTTGACCGGCACGAACTCGATCTCGAACTCGTCGAGTGTCTCGCGGGAATCCCCGTCGATCTCGCGCAGGTCGGTGTCGCGTACGCGATGCTCGCGCAGCTTCTCGCGCACCAGTGCCAGCGTGAGCCGGGTGCCGAACACGGGGATATCGGAGCGCAGCTTCAGCAGATAGGGCACCGCACCGATGTGGTCCTCATGGCCATGGGTGAGCACGAGGCCGACGATGTCGTCGAGCCGCTCCCGGATCCCGTCGATGCCGGGCAGGATCAGGTCGACGCCGGGGTGGTCGTCGTCGGGGAAGAGGACGCCGCAGTCGATCAACAGGATGCGACCGTTGACCTCGAGCGATGCCATGTTCCGGCCGATATCGCCCAGACCACCCAGAGGGATGATCCGCAGCGTGTCGGGCCGGAGTTCCGGCGGGGTACGCAGACCTGCAGCAGACATGGGGGCCAGACTAGCTGGCAGCCCGAGGGGCGGCGACCCGGTTCCCGCGGCGGGAGGTGTCACTCGTCCTGAGGCGGAAACAGCTTGAGCGCCTGCACGGCCGCGCTGACGTCGGCCAGCGCGACCGGGTCGGACAGGTCGGTGCGCAGGATCTGCTCGATCCGGTTGATCCGATAGCGGACCGTGTTGGGGTGACAGAAGAGCGCCTGGGCCGCGTCGGCGACGGACCCGCGCGCCTCCAGCCACTCGACCAGGGTCGCCAGGAGCGGCTCCCGCGTCCGCACCGGGAGCGCCAGGACCTCACCCAGCACCGCGTGGATCATCATCCGCGCGGTGTCCGGCGAGGCGGCGAGGAGCGCGAGCATCGGGGTTTTCTCGAGCTGGCGTACGCCCTTCTTCCCGTTCGGGATCGCCGCCATCATCAGGCGCGCCAGATAGACACCCTGGGAGGCGTGGGCCAGCGAGTCGAAGACGGTGGACACCCCGACCGGCCCGACGGCGAGGGGCCGCAACACCTCGAGAACGCTGTCGACGGACGCGTCCTGCAGCGACACCACCCCGACCTTGAGATCGGGTGTCATGCGCCAGGCCGAGCCCAGGTCGCGAGCGCGCAGCTGGGCGTACACATCGGGCAACGGGTCCGCTCCCCCGGTGGAGGCACCCACCACGGCCACGAACCGGCCCTCGAGCGGGAGCTCCAGGCGCGCCGCTGCCCGCCAGATCTCGTCCCGACCCGTCAGATAGCCGCGGAACAGCGCTTCCAGGGTCGCCGCACGTTCGGCCTCCCGCTCGACGAGCAGTTCGGCGGCTCGTTCCTGGTAGGCCAGGATCGCGATGCGCGAGACCTCCTCGAGACGACCGAACATGTCGCCGGCCAGGCCGACGACGATCCGGGCTTCGGTGCCGTTGGCCAGCGCCGCGGACTGCACCTCGGTCCAGAGCTCGGCGACGGTGATGCGATAGGCCTCCAGCACCTCGTGCAGCGCGACGCCCTGCTCCGCGCGCTGGCGCCCCACTTTCTGGGGGCCCATGCCACCGGCGCGGGCGGGCGTACCCGAAATGGAGGCGAGCAGATAGTCGAACTGGCCGTTCACGGAGGTCGCGAGATCGCGACTGCCGAGGTCCCGATAGCCGACCAGTTCGGAAACCAGTCGGTCGATGGTGCGGCTCACGACTGAGGGCAGGTTGGCGGCCACCGCCGGAACCACTGCGCGCAGTTCCGCATCGGCCCGCCGTGCACCGTCAGTCGTCATCGGGTCTCCTGTCACTGTCGCGGTCGCCTCCCTGCCGGGATGCCGGGCTCCACGTTCGCGCATCGTCGTGCGGAAGACAACCAGCCCCCGCAATTCCGCTGACTCGTTGGAAGGGCGAAGGATGCTGGACCACTATGGGATTGTGTGTCTTACATCACTGTCGATGACGCCAGGAGGCCCCCATGTCCAACCGCACCTATTCCCTGACCGAGATCGTCGGAACATCCACCGAGAGCGTCGACAACGCCGTGCGCAACGGTCTGAAGCCAGCTGCCGCCACCGTCCGCAACCTGGACTGGTTCACGATCCAGGAGATCCGCGGCGTGGTCGACGAGGAGGGTAGCCCCAGCTACTTCCAGGTCACCATGAAGGTCGGCTTCCGCCTCGAGGAGCCCGACGAGGACTGATCAGGCGCGAGCGGGCTCGTCGGAGATATCCGTGTGCAGGCGCAATTGCTTGATCCGCACCGATCCGTCCGCGAGCCCGATTTCGCGGTGACTGCCGTCGGGTGCCCACCCGGACTCCGTCAGGAACTTCCGCAGGTCGTCGTCGGTGCTGCGGATCCACCAGGTGGCGCGGGTGAAGCCATCGGCGCGCAGCGTGTCGACGCACGCGTTGAGAAGTCGTGAACCGTGCCCCTGGTTGCGCACGCTCTCCTCGATCAGGAATTCCCCCACGGCCCCGTCCGCACCGGCTTCCGCGTCCGGGTCCTCGCACGGGATGGTGCTGGCGAAACCCACCACTCGGTTCTCCGTGTCGACCGCGACGAGAACGCGACAGGCGGCGACCGGGGGGCGCGTGATCGCCTGATGCCAGATCTCGGTCATGGCGGTGGGCTCGAGCTCAGCGAGCAGGTCAGGCGTATCAGCGAAGTCGGCCTGCCACGCGCGATATTGCAGGTCCGCGATCGAAGCCGCCTCTTTCGGCAGCGCCAATCGAACGGATTCCGGGCGGGATTCGGCTGAGTTCACCCGCGCATGCTAGTGCATGCGATCCGGCCGACCGGACCTGGCCGGAATTGGTTGGCGGTCGGTGGCCACGAGTACAGGGATCAGATGACCACCGACCGCTTTCCCAAGAATGACATATTCGAGAGATCCTTATAACAACCTGAACGCCCCCAAAGATGGGGGCGCCAAAGTCCTAACCAAACGGTATTTGAGTCACCGGACGAGGGCCACGTCGGCGCCCTCCAGACCCAACCGGAGCTCGTCCGGTCCGGTCTGGAGGCTGCTGGCCCGGATCCCCATGGGGAGCTCCAACGGGAAGGGCGGGACGCTCTCATCGGCGATCCGCTGCACGACCACGTCCGGCACCTGATAGCTCGCGACGATCACCCGGGGTTCGGTGAGTCGGATCTGCTGGGTGGGCACGTCGAGCATCGGCTTCGCACTCACGACGAACGGCACCTGCTGCCCATAGAGGTCGGCGGTGATGTCCACCCGCACGCGCCCACCCTCCTCCTCCGAGATGGGTACGCCGGCCCGATGGGTCAGCTCCGCCCACGTGACATAGGCCATGCCCGTGAGCTGATCTGCGCTGACTTTGCGGAACGTATCGGCAGTGCGCACGCCGGTGAGCTCGAGCTCCATGCGGTCGACGGTCAGCGGCCGCTCCTGCGTACCGGCGGGGAGGCCCCGGCCCTGCAGGTCGACGCGTTCGAACCGGTTGGTCGCCACCTGGGTCAGGAACGGGAACCCGTGGATGGTGACCCCGGGATCTTCCGGCAGCCCCATCTGCGTGCGGACACGGCTGGAGACCTCGGTCTCGACGCGACCGACGGCCCAGCGATCCAACGCGAACAGGCCGGCCAGCACCAGGACGACGACCACCGGGAGCACGACGCAACCGCGCCCGCGACGCCGCGTCACGCGGGACCGGCCTCCAGACCGAGAACGGTCTCGATGCCCTGGGTCAGGCCGGGCATGGTCGGCACCGCGCGGACGGCCGCGAGGACACCCGGCATGAACGAGGACCGGTCGAACGAGTCGTGGCGCACGCTGAGGGTTTCGCCCTCGGTGCCGAACAGGACTTCCTGGTGGGCGACAAGCCCCCTGAGCCGCACGGCGTGCACGCGAATGCCATCGATATCGGCACCGCGGGCACCGGCGACCTCGTGTTCGGTGGCGTCCGGCATCGGGCCGGCGGCGGCCTCGGCCCGCGCCGCAGCGATCTTGCGAGCCGTGGTGGTCGCGGTGCCGGAGGGGGCATCGGCCTTGTTGGGATGGTGGAGCTCGACGATCTCCACGGAGTCGAAGAAGGGCGCTGCCCGCCGGGCCATGTCCATCATGAGCAGGGCGCCCACGGAGAAGTTGGCGGCCACGATGACCCCGACCTCGGGCTTCTCGGCCAGCCAGGCGCGCACCTGGTCGAGCCGGTCCTGGGTGAATCCGGTGGTGCCGACGACCGCGTGGATGCCGTTCTCGATGCACCACCGGATGTTGTCCATCACGCCGTCGGGATGAGTGAAATCGACCACGACCGTAGCTGCGGCCGCGTCCTCCTTCGGATCGCCGAAATCGATGCCGGCGAGGAGGTTGAGGTCATCGGCCCGCCCGACTGCACGGCAGACCTCCGCCCCCATCCGGCCGTTGGCCCCGAAAACTGCCACGTCCATTGATAGCTCCTGAAGGTAGTGTCCGAAAGCGGCCAGGGCCGCACTCGTCTCCAACCCTAGGGGGTCGTGCGGACAGGCCCGAATCCCGTCGGGAAAACCTGCGGAGTTCGCTCAGGGCTGCCGGGGCGTGTCAGATCCAGCGATCGACCAAACGGGTCAGTTTGGCCCGTGCGACGCGCGGACCCACCACGGTGAGCACCGGAGCGGTGCTGAGGATCGCGCGGGCGGCCGCCTGCACATCGTCCAGGGTCACGGCCTGATAGGTCGCGATGATGTCGTCCAGCGTCCGGTGGTCCCCGAGCAGTTCGCCGTTGCCGACCCGGCTCATCCGCGCGTCGGCGCCCTCGTGTCCGAGCAGCAGTTGCCCCGTCATCTGGCCCTTGACCCGGCGCAGTTCGGTGTCGGTGACTCCGTCGGAGATGATGCGGCCGATCTCGTCGCGGACCAGCCCGGCGATCTCGGGCACCCGCGCGGCCGCGCTGCCCCATTCGACCTCGAAACTGCCGGCATCGGCGTACGCGCCCTCACTCGCATCGATCGAGTACGCCAGCCCGCGCCGCTCCCGCACCTCGACGAACAGGCGCGAGCTCATGCCCCCGCCCAGGATCAGGGCGAGCAGGTTGAGCGCGGGCCTGGTTTCGTCGAGTACGCCGGGCTCGCGGAACAACCCCGGCGAGCGGAACGCCATCACGGCCTGGGCGTGTTCGAAGGGCCGCTGCAGCAGGAGTACGCCCGGCTCGGCCTCCCGGGTGCGGCCGGCGGGGAGCCGGGGGGCGGCGGTATCGGCAGCGACCTTCTCGGCGAACGGCACCAGGGACTCGACGAGGTGCTCGTGATCGACCATGCCTGCGGCGGCGACGACGAGGCTGGGGCCGCGATAGTGGCGACGCCAGTAGGACGCGATCTGGCGGCGCCCCATGGCCTCGATGGACGCGGTCGACCCGATGACATTGCGTTCGAGGGGTGAGCCGGTGAACAGGCGGGCCGAAACGAGCTCCTGGGCGAGTTCGCCGGGGTCGTCGGCGTGCATCGCGATCTCGTCGAGGATGACGGCGCGTTCGGCCTCGACATCGCTGCTGCGGATCAGCGAGTTGCTGAGCATGTCGCTGATGACATCGACGGCGACGTCACGGTTGTCCCCGAGCACGCGGGCATGGAAACAGGTGTGTTCCTTGGCCGTGTAGGCGTTGATGTCGCCCCCGACCTCCTCGATGGCGGCGGAGATGTCTTCCGGCCCACGGCTTCTGGTGCCCTTGAACAGAACATGCTCGAGGAAGTGGGACACCCCGTGGAGGTGGGGTGCTTCGTGGCGTGATCCGGTGTTGGCGAAAAAGCCCACCGCAAAACTCCGGCTGCCGGCGATCCTTTCGGAAACGACCCGGAGGCCGCCGGGCAGGACGGTTCGGAGGATGTCCCCCGAGCCCGTCCCACCGACGACCTCCGCAGTCGTCGACGTGGTCGACGGAAGCGATCGTGGCTTGGTCAGCTCGCCGACTCCGCAGCCTCGGCCTCGTCCTCCTCGATCACCGGGACGAGCGACAGCTTGCCCCGATCATCGATATCGGAGATCTCGACCTGGAGCTTCTGGCCGACCGAGACGACGTCCTCGACGTTCTCCACGCGCTGGCCACCGGCCAGGGCGCGCATCTTGGAGATGTGGAGCAGGCCGTCCTTGCCGGGCAGCAGCGACACGAACGCCCCGAAGCTGGTGAGCTTCACGACGGTGCCGAGATAGCGCTCGCCCTTCTCCGGCATGGTCGGGTTGGCGATCGCGTTGATCATCGAGCGGGCCGACTCGGCAGCGGGGCCGTCGGCGGCACCGATATAGATCGTGCCGTCGTCCTCGATCGTGATCTCGGCGCCGGTGTCGTCCTGGATCTGGTTGATCATCTTGCCCTTGGGGCCGATGACCTCGCCGATCTTGTCGACGGGGATCTTCACCGTGATGATCCGCGGTGCATACGGGCTCATCTCGTCGGGGCGGTCGATGGCCTCGTTCATGACCTCGAGGATCGTGAGGCGCGCGTCGCGGGCCTGCAGCAGTGCGGCGGCCAGCACGTCGGCGGGGATGCCGTCGAGCTTGGTGTCGAGCTGGAGCGCGGTCACGAAGTCCTTGGTGCCGGCGACCTTGAAGTCCATGTCACCCAGCGCGTCCTCGTCACCGAGGATGTCGGTCAGTGCGACATATTCGGTCTTGCCGTCGACCTCTTCGCTCATGAGGCCCATGGCGATGCCGGCGACCGGAGCCTTCAGCGGCACACCGGCGTTGAGCAGCGCCAGCGTGGAGGCGCAGACGGAGCCCATCGAGGTGGAGCCGTTGGAGCCGAGGGCCTCGGAGACCTGGCGGAGGGCGTACGGGAATTCCTCGCGGGTCGGCAGAACCGGCACGAGCGCACGCTCGGCGAGGGCGCCGTGGCCGATCTCGCGACGCTTCGGCGAACCGACACGACCGGTCTCACCCGTGGAATAGGGCGGGAAGTTGTAGTGGTGCATGTAGCGCTTGGAGTCTTCCGGCGCCAGCGTGTCGAGCTTCTGCTCCAGGCCCAGCATGTTGAGCGTCGAGATGCCCAGGATCTGGGTCTCGCCGCGCTGGAAGAGCGCCGATCCGTGCACGCGCGGGATGATGCCGACCTCGGCGGACAGGGTGCGGATGTCGGCCGGGCCGCGGCCGTCGATGCGCACCTTGTCGGTGAGCGTACGCCGCCGCACGATCTTCTTGGTCAGCGCCTTGAGAGCGGCACCGAACTCCTTCTCACGATCCGGGAACTGGGACGCGAGCTTCTCGGTGACCTCCTGGCGGATGCCGTGGGTGGCCTCGTTGCGCTCTTCCTTGCCCGCGATCTGCATCGCCTCGGCGATGCGGTCGCCGGCCTCGGCCTCGACGGCTGCGAACAGGTCGGCGCCATAGTCGAGGAAGATCGGGAACTCGGTGGTGTCCTTCGGGAACTGAGCAGCCAGCTCGGCCTGGGCATCGCACAGGGCCTTGATGAACGGCTTGGCAGCGTCGAGACCCTGGCCGACCACGTCCTCGGTCGGGGCGAGCTTGCCGCTGGCGACCAGGTCCCAGGTCTGCTCGGTCGACTCGGCCTCGACCATCATGATCGCGACGTCGCCGTCGGCCAGCACGCGGCCGGCCACGACCATGTCGAAGGTGGCGTCCTCGAGCTGCTTGACGGTCGGGAACGCGACCCACTGCTCGTCGATCAGGGCGATGCGGACACCGCCGATGGGGCCCGAGAACGGCAGGCCGCCGAGCTGGGTCGACATCGAGGCAGCGTTGATGGCGACGACGTCATAGAGCACGTCGGGGTTGAGGGCCATGACAGTCACGACGACCTGGACCTCGTTGCGCAGGCCCTTGACGAAGGACGGGCGCAGCGGGCGGTCGATCAGGCGGCAGGCGAGGATGGCGCCTTCGCTGGGGCGGCCCTCACGACGGAAGAACGAGCCGGGGATCCGGCCCGCGGCATACATCCGCTCCTCGACGTCGACGGTCAGCGGGAAGAAGTCGATGGCGTCACGCGGCGACTTGGCCGCGGTGGTCGCCGAGAGCAGCATCGTGTCGCCGTCGAGATAGACGGCCGCCGAGCCGGCGGCCTGCTTGGCGAGCAGGCCCGACTCGAAGCGGACGACGTGCTTGCCGAACTTGCCGTTGTCGATGATGGCTTCGGTGAATTTGAGATCAGGTCCCTCCACGGGATTCCTTTCAGACATGCGATTTCCACCCATGCACGACTGATCCGTCTGTGGAGATCCGGTCTTCGATCGAGGTCTGCGGCCTGCCCGAGGGGGCTGCCCGAAGACCACTACCGAGGACCGAGGACTCCCGAATCAGCCGGTCGGGGTGTCATCACGGTGGTGACATTTTTCTGTTGTTCTTGACAGTTGTCTTCAACAATCACGGCCAATCTACCCGACTTTGTGCCCACGGCCGACTCCGCCGCGAACGCCTGGGCGGCAAGCCTCGGCCCCGACTGTGTCCGCTCACCGTTATCACCATGTCGAGTGCCGAGACCGCCCGTCAGGGGCTGGGGCTGCCGAGTGAGAGCCACCTGCCCCGAAGCAGTTGGGTGCCGAGGCCTGGGAGCGGATCGGCGGGTGAGAACGAGAAGAGCCCCGGGAATCATCCCGGGGCTCTCCTGTGCAAGGACTCAGCGGCGCAGGCCGAGGCGCTTGATCAGCGCACGGTAGTGCTCGATGTCCTGCTTGGCGACATAGTTGAGCAGGCGACGACGCTGACCGACCATGAGCATCAGCCCACGGCGGGAGTGGTGATCTCCCTTGTGCTCCTTCAGGTGCTCGGTCAGGTGCGAGATGCGCTTGGTGAGCAGCGCGATCTGCACATCCGGAGAGCCGGTGTCGCCGGGCTTGGTTGCGTACTCTTCAATGATCTTCTGCTTCTCTGCGGCGTCCATGAACGCTCTCCTTCCGGTTTCCCGTTGCGCGGCGCCCCCGGAAACGGTTTCGGTGGGGGCTCTTGTTCATCCGCGGCCGTCGTGACGGCAACCTGGACACCCTAGCAGCGGAGACAGGCCTCGCCCAAACCGAGGAATATCCGCTTCCCCGCGCGTGGGACGATGGGGATCGAAACGACAGAGAAGGACATCTCCATGGCAGAACTCAAGGACCGCCTCCGCGCCGACATGATCGCGAGCATGAAGGCCAAGCAGCCGGACACCACCAAGGTGCTCCGTGCCGTGCTGGCCGCCATCACCACCGAGGAGGTCTCGGGTGATGCCGCCCACGAGCTGACCGAGGCGCAGGAACAGGCGATTGTGACCAAGCAGGTGCGCCAGCGACGCGATTCCGCTGAGGCGTACGCCGCCGGCGGGCGGCAGGATCTCGCCGACGTCGAGCGTGCGGAGGTGGAGATCCTCGAGGCCTATCTGCCGAAGCAGCTCACCGACGACGAGCTCAATGCCCTGGTCGAGGCCGAGGTCGCTAACGCCGGCGAGGTGACCATGAAGCAGATGGGCCAGATCATCAAGGCCGTCAATGCCAGGGCCGCTGGCCGGGCCGATGGCGGCAAGGTCGCCGCGGCCGTGAAGGCACGACTGCAGAAGGGCTGATCAGCCCCTGATCTTCAGTCCCCGGTCCGGGTGATTGGTGATGACGGCCGCCGGGCCCATCCCGATCACCCGGGCCAGGTGCTCCTCGGAGTTGACCGTCCACGTGTTGACATCGATGCCGGCCACGGCGGCGTACTCGATGGCTCCCGGGATCCGCAGGAAGCCGTAGTGCGGGTGGATCGCTGCGGCGCCGAACTCGGCGGCGTACTCCCACGGCAGATAGAGCGGTTCGCTGAACAGCAGCCCGATCCGGATTTCAGGGGCGATCTGCTGCACCGTCTTGAGCGTGTAGTGGTTGAACGACGACACGATCACCCGCTCCCCCAGACCGCTCGCGGCGATGACGTCGAGGGCGGCCTTCTCGATGCCGGGATAGAACTCGACGGAGGTCTTGAGTTCGACGTTCACGCTCATGCGGCCCGGCTTGACAAGGTCGAGGACGTCGGCGAGCGACGGGATGCCCGTGCCGCGGAAATCGGGTTGGCCGAAGCTGGCGTCGAGGGTGCGGAGTTCCGCGAGCGTACGCCCGGCCACCGCTCCGGTGGCGTTGGTCGTGCGGTCGAGGGTCTCGTCGTGAATAACCACGACCTCCCCGTCGGCGCTGAGCTGCACATCGAGCTCGATGCCGTCAGCACCCATCTCCTCGGCGAGGGCGAAGGCGGGCAGGGTGTTCTCCGGCGCGTACGCCGAGGCGCCACGATGGGCCCAGATGGCAGTCATGTCCCCAGCATTCCAGCACCCGGTGAACCTGCATGACATCTGTCATGTCGGACCCCTGAACTCCTCACGCGAACCCGTGACAGGCGGCACCGGCGACGCGGCCATTTCGGGCAGACGCTTGAACCATGACAACGACGCACCCGCAATCCCTACCCCAGGCCCTGACCGAACGTGATCTCCCACCGCACGAATACCAGCAGCGCCTCGCCATCGAGCGGCCCGCCGTGTGGCGCGGCATCGTGGCGCTGCTCCTGCTGATCATCGGCCTGTTCGTCTTTTCCGCGATCGGCGGTGTCATCGGCACCATGATCGATCTGGTCACCGGCCGCCTGGACCCGACCCAGCCTCCGGCCGGCGTGACGCCCGCCGTCATCGGCGGCGCGATGGCCGGCCTGGCGATGCTGACGCCCTGGAGCATGCTGCTGCAGAAGTGGTTCTTCAAGGTGCCGATGCGATCGCTGCACTCGCTGCGCAATCTCTTCCGGTGGCGGCTGCTCGCCCGCACGGCCCTGATCGTGGTGCCCCTGTGGGCGGCGTTCCAGTTGCTCTCCCCCGTGCTCATGCCGCAGCCGACAACGACCTATCCCCTGGGCGATGTGATCGCGCTCATCGTGATCGCGTTGACCCTCACGCCGCTGCAGTCGGCGGGTGAGGAATATGCCTTCCGCGGCCTGGCGTTCCGCATCGCTGCCTCCTGGGGGCTCGGCCCGCGCAGCGGCCTGGTGATCGGAATCGTGGTGAGCAGCGCGCTGTTCATGATCGGTCACGCCGCGTTGGATCCGTGGCTCAACCTCTACTACTTCGTGTTCGGGATCACCCTCGCGATCATCACCTGGCGCACGGGCGGCATCGAGATCGCTGTCCTCCTGCACGCCGTCAACAACGTGTCCGTGTTCCTGCTCTCGGCGATCATGTCGTATGACATGAATGCCGGATTCGACCGCTCCGCCGGCGTCGCCAGCCCGGCCATGCTCGTCCCGTGCGCAATGCTGATCCTGATCGCCGGAGTGGTGTGCTGGCGTACGCGATCGGGTGCCGCCCGCACCGCCCCTGTCACCCGGGGCTGACTGGCACAATGAGCCCGATGCAGAACTGGCCGGTGACCAACGCACGTCGCTTCGAGGTGTACGTGCGTTGGTCGCTGTATGTTCTCCTGCTCGCGGTTCCCCTGCAATACGCAGCCATGCTGGTCGGCGGATCCGCCGGGGGTGCCCAGGGCCGGACGCTCGTCCACTTGGTCACACTCGTGGGGCTGGCCCTGATCCTGACCGCATTCAACGTGCTGGCAGCCAGATGGAGTTTCGACCGGGTGATGCAGGGGCCTGCACCCGTCCCCCGGAAGTTCGTGGTGTGCTGGGCCATCTCCTGCCTCGCCCTCGCGGCGGGCACGGTGGCGCTTCTGATCCCCGAAACCGCGATCTTTCTCTGGTATCTCGTCGGCTGCGTGATCGGCGCCGCCTCCCCGTTGATCAGCGCCCGCCGCACGGTGATCATCAGTCTGGTCCTGACCGTGGTCGCGCTGGCCCTGGCTCTGGCCGTGACGCCGGGTGCACTGGTGGGGCTGGCGTTCTCCCTGATCGTGATCTGGACCGCCTGGTCGATGGGCTGGATGCTTCGGGTGCTGCGCGAACTCCAGCGGGCCCATGAGGTCGAGACCCAACTCGGGCTCGCCGAGGAGCGGCTGCGGATTTCGAGAGACCTGCACGACGTGTTCGGACGTACGCTCGCGACGATCTCGGTGAAGTCCGAACTCGCCGCGGAGCTCTCCCGGCGGGGCCTGCATGAGCGTGCCGCCGATGAGATGGCGCAGATCCGGCAGATCGCGAACACGGCCGGCGCGGAGGTACGCCGGGTCGTCCGCGGCGAACGGCAGGCCGGCTGGAGCGACGAGATCGAGGGAGCTCGGGCGTTGCTCGCCTCGGCAGGTATTCGCTGTGTGGTGGCGGGCGAGGATGTGCCGGAGAAGTACGCCGAGACCCTGGCCTGGGTCATCCGTGAGGGGGTCACCAATGTGTTGCGGCACTCCCGCGCAACGCAGGTGAGCATCACGACCGCCGTCGAGCCCGACGAGGTCGCGCTGACGCTGACCAATGACGGCGCTCGCGGAACCGGGGCGGCCGGGGAATCCACGGGCACCGGCCTCGTGGCCATGGCGGACCGCCTGCGTGGGGTCGGCGGCCGGATCGAACACCAACAGGACGGCGACTGGTTCGTGCTGACCGCTTCCATGCCTCTGCCCCAGGAGGTGCCCGCATGATCCGGGTGTTGTTGGCCGACGACGAGAACCTCATCCGCGATGCGCTCGCCGGGTTGCTGGGGCTCGAGGAGGACATCGAGGTCGTGGCGCGCGCCGCATCGGGGGCTGAGGCCCTGGCCGCGGCGATGAAGCATCGGCCCGATGTCGCGTTGTTGGACCTGCAGATGCCCGAACCGGACGGCATCGCGGTGGCGCAGCGACTGGCCACGGACCTGCCCGACTGTCGCTGCATCATCGTCACGTCACACGGTCGGCCGGGCTATCTGAAGTCGGCGCTGGCCGCTGGCGTGCGGGGGTTCCTGCCCAAGACGGTGTCGGCGACGACCCTGGCAAATGTGGTGCGAAGCGTCGCGGCCGGGGGTCGTCACGTGGATCCGGAGCTGGCGGCCGAGGCCATCGGCGCGGGCGATTCCCCCCTATCACCCCGAGAAGCCGACGTGCTGGCGTACGCGCGCGATGGCGCGCCGGTCGACGAGATCGCTGTGCGGGCGGCCCTGTCCAAGGGGACGGTACGCAACTATCTGTCCGCGGCCGTCGCCAAGCTCGGCGCGACCAATCGGCATGAGGCTGTTCGGATCGCCACGGACCGTGGCTGGATCTGAGTCCTTCGCGACAGAATTAAAGACGGCCCGTGCCGGGGTTCAAGGACTCACCCGGCACGAGCCGTCGGACTGTGAAGAAGCGTCAGCGGCTGAGGCGCTTCTGGTTGGCGTTCACGCGCTTGGAGAACGGAGTCAGGGCGCGGTCACTGGCCTTGGCAGCCTGATTGAGCATGCGCTCGGCGGCCTTGGGATCGGTAAACATGGTCGGCCAGGCCTGCACCATGGTGTTGCCGAGCGACATGAGCACACGAGTGGATTCGCCGACGGCGTCCATCTTCTCGTTGACCATGCGCTCGACCTCGTTGCGGTTCTTGGCGGTGTTGCCGCCGACCGCGATCATCGACAGCCGCATGGCGATCACCTGCTGCGACGTCATCGCGATGTTCCAGGCCTTGGTGCTGACCTGCATCATCGTGTTGATCCATGCGGGAACGGTGGTCATCTGGGCCATGCCGAAGTTCGGGAACGAATAGCCGGTCAAGAGTGTCATCCTTTGCGTTTGTCCTAGTGGTGGTGCACTTGCGTGATCACCGAACCACGCAACAACAACTATGCCGAGGACAACTCAGGCTTGCCTTATTCGTGCCATTCCACGGTCCATCGACAGGGCTCCGGGGAGCCCTGAATTCAGATGGCGGAGGCAGGATCAGCCGGGGATGACAACCTTCTCGTTGACCGGCCAGCCACCCCGCGGGGCACGCATCGTGTAGAGCGTCTTGCCGGCGCGGAAATGCTGATAGCCCTCGAGCAGCGCGAGGACGGTGCTCGCCTTGGCGGCCTTGTTGTTGGGGCGCTTGTCCTCGCGCAGACCGAGGAGATATTTCCGCGTGGCCAACGCCGGCGAGCCGGAGGTCAGCCCGATGGTGTTGACGAGCTGTTCGACGAAGTAGTCGTCGGTCGCGGCCGGATCAGTGGAGTTCTGGCGGGCGGCGTAGTAGGCGGCGGCGTACGGCGCGAGCTGGCACGGGAGCAGGTTGCGATTCTTGTACGCCGCCTCGACGAGTTCGTCCAGGCCCTCGTGCACGCCCATCCAATAGACGACATCGTCACGGGAGTAGCTTGCCGCGAAGCCGCCACCCTTGAGCAGCCAGTTGACGATCGGAACGATCGAGGCGAGCTGGGCGCCGTGCTTGAAGCCGCGCACCTTGAGCGCATCGGCAGCGGTGCGGATCGCGCCGGTGTCGACCTTGTCCTGGGCTTCGCGGGCGAGTCCGCGCACGACGTGCATCTCGATCGGCTGACCGGACTTCACCACGGCCATGAGTCGGTGCTGCCCGTCGATCAGGCGGCCGTCCTCATCGAAGCGAATGGGGTCGGCCGTATAGAGCCACTTGCCCTCGGTCATCGCCTGCGCGTACTCCCGCACCCGCGAGGGGCGCAGGGTTCGGTTGGCGACATTCTTCTCCAACCACTTCTCGGCCTGATCCGGCTCAACCGTCATCGTCTTGTGCGTCACCCGTGCCACGGGGCACACCCTAGATGGCGCGGCGGGAAAGGGTACGCCTGACTCGCCGGGTGGACGCGCCATAGCCGCAGGTCAGGAGCTATCTCCGAGAACGGCGGCGGCCTCGGCAACCGAAGCCTCATCGATCCCTCCGGCCTCGACAGACCAATCGTCCAGGGCTGACCGGAGGTTCTCATTCCGCTCCGCGTCCACGGCGATCCGATCCACATTCATGCCACGACGGTACGCGTTCACGGCACGAACAGCAGCCCCGGTGTCTCGAGCAGGTCCTTCAGTCGGGCCACGAACCGAGCGGCCTCCCAACCATCGATCACGCGGTGATCGAAGCTGCAGGACACGTTCATGACCGTGCGCGGCACGAAGGCCGAACCGTCCCACATCGGCTTGGTCGCCATGCGGTTCACGCCCACAATCGCGACCTCGGGCGCGTTGATGATGGGCGTGGTGACCATGGCACCGAGTTTGCCGAGCGAGGTCACCGTGATCGTCGACCCGGTGAGCTGCTCCCGCGTGGCCGTGCCGTCCCGCGCGGCCTCGCTCACTGTCGCCAGCGACTCCGCCACCTGCCAGAGGTCCTGGGCCTGCGCCTCCGGGATGACCGGCACCCGCAACCCGTCCGGGCCCTGCGTCGCGATGCCGACGTGCACGGCAGCGAACCGGCGTACCACCTCGGCCTCGTCGTCCAGATGCGCATTCACCTCGGGATGGTCCGCGATCGCCCGGACCAGCGCGAGCACCACGAACGGCAGCACTGTGAGTCGGGGCTTGGTCGAGTCGCGCTCGTTCAGTTTGGTACGCAGAGTCTGCAGTTCGGTGACATCGACCTCCTCGACGATCGTGATGTGGGGAATGCGCGTCCAGGCGTCCTGCATGCGCCGGGCGGTGGCGCGGCGTACGCCTGTGAGGGGGATCTCCTCCACGCCCTCGGCCGCGGACGAACCTGACCCGAGGAAGTCATCCAGATCTGCCTGGGTCACCCTCGATCCCGGACCGGATCCGGGGATCGACGCGAGATCGACTCCGGCCTCGCGCGCCCGAGTCCGGACGGCCGGTGCCGCGAGCACCCTCCCCGTATGGACCGGATGCGCCGCCCGCTCGCGCCGGGTGATCTCCTTCGACACATCGTCCTCAGCGGGCCTCTCGGGCTCGGGTTCCGGAGTCGGATCCGCCGGCTTCGACTTCGCCTTCTTCTCCCCCGACACGTTGCCCGACCCTGCGACGGTGAGCCGGATGAGCTCCGCGCCGACGGCGATCGACTCCCCCGGTTCCCCGCCGAGCCGCAGGACTTTCCCTGCGACCGGCGAGGGGATCTGTACGCGGGCCTTGTCGGTCATGACCTCCACGAGCGGCGCATCGGTGGCGATGTCGTCACCGATATCGACGAGCCATTCGATCACCTCGGCCTCGGCGATGCCCTCGCCGATGTCGGGCATCCTGATCGCGAACTCCCCCATCGATCAGTCCGCCTCGACGACCGCGCGCAGGGCGCGACCGACGCGTTCGGGCCCGGGGAAGTAGTTCCACTCGTGGACATGCGGATAGGGCATGTCCCACCCGCCGACCCGGAAGATGGGGGCTTCCAGGTGATAGAAACACTCGCGCTGGATCAGCGCCACGAGTTCGGCACCGAAGCCACTCGTGAGCGTCGCCTCATGCACCACGACGCAGCGCCCGGTCTTCTGCACCGATTGGGTGATGGTCTCGAGATCGAGGGGCAGGAGCGTACGCAGGTCGATGACCTCCGCATCGATACCGCTCTCGGAAACGGCCGCGAGCGAGACGTGGACCATCGTCCCGTAGGTCACGACGGTCACCGCGGTCCCCGGCCTCCGCACGGCCGCCTTGCCGAGCGGCTCGACATAGTGACCGGTCGGCACCTCGGCCAGGCGATGGTTCTTCCACGGCACGATCGGGCGGTCGGGATGCCCGTCGAAGGGTCCGTTGTAGACCCGCTTGGGCTCGAGGAAGATCACCGGATCGGGGTCCTCGATCGCGGCGAGGAGCAGCCCCTTGGCGTCATAGGGGTTGGACGGCATGACCGTCTTGAGCCCCGCGACGTGCGTAAACAGCGCCTCTGGTGACTGACTGTGAGTCTCGGCACCGAAGATGCCACCGCCCACGGGCATGCGCACGACCAGCGGGCAGGTGAAATCGCCGGCGGACCGATAGCGGAGGCGGGCGGCTTCGGAGACGAGTTGGTCGTACGCCGGATACATGTAGTCGGCGAACTGGATCTCCACGACCGGCCGTAGGCCATAGGCGGCCATGCCGATCGCAGTGCCGACGATCCCCTGCTCGGAGATCGGGGCATCGAAGCAGCGGGTGGGGCCATACTTCTCCTGCAGCCCCGCCGTGCAGCGGAACACGCCGCCGAAATAGCCGACGTCCTCGCCATAGACGACCACCCGGTCGTCGGCTGCCATGGCGACATCGTGCGCGTCGCGGATGGCTTCGATCATCGTCATGCGCTTGGTCGTGGTGGGCGCCTTCGCCTCGGCCTCGCGGCGTACCGTCGGCCGGTTCATCATCGTGGTCATGTCAGAACCCCGCTTCCTTGCGCTGGCGCTGCAGATGCGGCGTCATCTCCTCGAAGACGCCCTCGAACATGAACTTCTTGCTGGATCGGCTGCCGGAGTGGAGCGTGCCGATGGCCTCGGCTTTCTGCTGGGTTTCGATGACGTGCTCGGTGACCTTGGCGATGAGTTCGGCGTGGGTCCGCTCCGACCATTCGCCGGAGACGATCAGGTGTTGCTTCAATCGGGCGATCGGGTCGCCGAGCGGCCAGGCGGAGCCTGAGCCGGCGGGCCGGTACGCCGACGGGTCGTCCGAGGTCGAATGGGCCCCGGCGCGATAGGTCACATGCTCGATGAGGGTCGGCCCGAGGTTGTTGCGCGCACGGTCGGCGGCCCAGCGCGCTGCGGCGTACACCGCCAGGTAGTCGTTGCCGTCGACCCGCAGCGACGGGATGCCGAACCCGAGGCCACGGTGGGCGAACGTTTCCGACCCGCCCATCGCGATGCCCTGGAAGGTCGAGATCGCCCACTGGTTGTTGACGACATTGATCACCACGGGCGGACGATAGGTCGACGCGAAGACCATGCCGGCATAGAAGTCGCCCTCGGCCGTCGAGCCGTCGCCGACCCAGGCTGCAGCGATCTTGGTGTCGCCCGCGATCGCCGACGCCATCGCCCAGCCCACGGCCTGCGGGACCTGGGTTGCGAGGTTGCCCGAGAGCGTGAAGAACCCGTGATCCTTGGCCGAATAGAGCACCGGGAGCTGCCGCCCGTGGGTCGGGTCACCGGCGTTGGCATAGATCTGATTCATCATCGACAACAACGGATAGCCGCCCGCGATGAGCAGGCCGGCCTGACGATAAGTGGGGAAGTTCATGTCCCCGTCGTTGAGGGCTCGCCGGAATGCACACGACACGGCCTCTTCGCCGAGGTGTTGCATATAGAACGAGGTCTTCTGTTGACGCTGCGCGAGCAGCATCCGCTCGTCGAAGATCCGCAGCGTGACCATATGTTCCAGGCCCTCGCGGAGTTCATCGAACGAAAGTTTGGGCTCCTCGGCCCAGGGTCCGACCGCCCGGCCTTCGTCGTCCAGCACACGGATGAGTGTGAACGCGAGGTCGGACATGGTTTCGGCAGGCGCATCGAGCGCAGGTCGCGGGGCCGCCCCTGCAGGTGGGATCTCCACCTCGGAGAAGTCCGGATTATCACCGGGGCGGCACTGTGGCTCAGGGATGGTGAGTTTCAGTGGCTCCATTGGACCAGTGTGCCATGCGCATGTGATGTGGGTCACAGACCTGCTTGGGGTACGCCGGCACTCCGCCCGGTCACCTCGGTTCTCGGCGCTGGTCCGCAACAATGACGGGGCCCGACTGATCAGGGGTCGGTGCTGACCCGAAAGGCGTGCCATGCCCCTCGACGCGGCGACCGGGCAGTTCATCGAACTGCTGGAATCAACGGGCGCGTCGCCGGTGCAGGACGGTTCACCGGAGGCGGCCAGGGCGGCGGGCGCCAGCTTGGTCGAGTTGATCGGTCCGGGGCCGGAGGTCGCATCGAGCGAGAACGTCCATCTGGCCGGATTCGATGGCGGTGGCTTCACCGTCCGGATCCTGCGACCGGGTCCGGCGCCGGCCGGGATCATCGTCTATCTCCATGGCGGCGGCTGGGTCACCGGCGACCTGGCCGGCCATGACACGCTCGCCCGCACGCTCGCGGTCCGCGCCCATGCGACCGTCGTGCTCGTCGACTATCGCCTGGCTCCCGAGCACCCTTTTCCGATACCGGTCGAGGACTGCTGGACCGCCCTCACCTGGGTGAATGCCCATCGCGGCGAGTTGGCGATCTCCGATGCGCCCCTGGTCGTGGCCGGCGACAGCGCGGGCGGCAACCTCGCCGCGGTGCTGACGCATCGGGCCCGGGATCGAGGTGGCCTGGTCATCGCTCACCAGGTGTTGGCCTACCCCGTCACCGACTGCGACTTCGACCGGCCCAGCTATCGCGACCCGGAGAACCAGAGCCTCCTCACGCGAGAGGCCATGGCGTGGTTCTTCGACCACTACACCGGCCCCGGCGACCGGCGCTTCGATCCTGAGGTGAGCCCACTGCGCGCCGACGACTTCCGCGGCCTGCCGCCGGCCACGATCCTGCTGGCCGAGCACGATCCGCTGAAGGACGAGGGCCGGGCGTACGCCCAAGCCCTGGCGGTGGCCGGCGTACCCGTTCACGTCGAGACTGCCGCCGGACAGGCCCACGGCTTTCTGCCCATGCTCAACGTCCTGCCCGGCGCCGAGGTCGGGGTCGATCTGATCGTCGAGCAGCTCGCTCAGGTGTCCGGCCGGTCGGACACCTCCGGCCCGAACTCCGCGAGCAGCGCCTGGCCGTACGCAAACTGCTGATCCGGCGCGATGCGGGCACCGCGCGCCAAGACCGACGGTGACCGGATCTCCTCGATCGCCGACCCATGCAGGCTGACGCCCGAGAGGGTCGCTCCCCGGAACTCCGCGCCCGCCAGGTCGCAATCCAGGAAGGCGCAATCCTTGAGCTGCGCCTCGGTGAAGTCCGCCTCGCGCAGGGACACCTCACGGCCCCACAGCCGCGTGGCGGCGGCCTGCCGAAAATTGGCGAGGTCCGCCTTGCCGCCCTCGATCACGACGTCAGTCAGGTCGACTCCCACGAGGACGAGACCACTCAACCGACACCCGTCGAACCGGACGCGCGTCAACCGACCACCCGGTTCGAGAACCGTCCCGGCAAGATCGCAGCCCTCGAACACCACATCCCGGGCCATGAAGCCACCGAGGCGCCGACCACTCAGATCCATCCCCTGCACCCGACATTCGACGAGGGCGAGGTCATGCAGGCGCATGGGCGATTGCGTCGTCGCGCCCAGCACCAATCCTTCGAGACGGTCGCCCGACCCGATCTCCGCTGGACCTTCGGCGAGGTGGGTGCCCAGATCCGGGAGCTCCGGCGTACGCCGCGCGCGCTTCCGCATGGCCTCACCCTTCCACGTCGAGCCCCGCGTCTGGTGCCGTGGGCGAAATCCTCCGCGCGGCCATCCAGACCTCCACGGCCTGCCCATCATCCGCGATCACGCAGCGCCCGGACCACGTGCCGTCCGGCGTACGTCGCCACTCCAGCAACAACCCCGGCGACCCGTCGATCCAGACGTGACACGGCAGCGGCTTCGGCGTACGCCCGACACGGTCGGACAACGAGCCGTATTCGCTGCGCTTGTTGGACATGGCGACAGCGTGGCGTACGCCTCCGACAATCAGGCCGCGTGCGACTCCGGGACCGACACTTCTGCGGGCTCGGAGTGGGTGAGCTTGAGGCCGACGACGCACCCGACGATGCCGATCAGGAACAACACCTTCAACACCGAGGCGGCCTCACCGCCCATGATCATCGCCCAGGCGACGGTGAGCGCGGCGCCGGTGCCGGTCCAGACGGCGTACGCCGTGCCGATCGGGATCGACTTCGCCGCGTACCCCAGGCCCAACATGCTCAACGTGAGCGCGATGCCGAACACGATGGTCGGGCCGAGCCGCGTGAATCCGTTGCTGGCACCCAGCGCGGTCGCCCAGACCGCCTCGAGCACGGCGCTGATCAGCAGGATCACCCAGGGCATTCAGCTCACCGCCTTGAGGCCCACGACCGAGCCGACGAGTCCGGCGAGCAACAGGGCGCGCAGCACTGACAGCGACTCCTGACGCCGGACCACGGCGATGACCACGGTGAGCACCGCGCCGATCCCGACCCAGGCGGCATAGGACGTCCCCGTGGGCAGGGACGTCATGGCGTACGCCAGCCCACCCATGCTCACCACCATTGCCACCACGAAAATCACGGTCGGAACGGGACGCTTGAATCCCTGCGAATCCCCGAGCGCCGTGGCCCAGACGGCCTCCAGCACTCCCGAAACAACCAACACCAGCCAGGCCACTCGATTCAGCTCCTTCCGCGTCGTTTTCGCTCGATCGTACGAAGACAGTAACACGATCTCGCACACTCGTGCGAAGATGGTGCCATGCCCCGCTACCTCGATCGCGACGAACGCCTCGACCAGATCTCCGAAGCCGCGTGGCGCGTGGTTCTGCGCGACGGACTGGAGGCGCTGTCGGTACGCAATGTCGCGGCTGAAGCGGGGATGGCGCCGAGCTCGATGCGCTATGTGTTTCCCACCCAGGCAGCGCTGCGGCAGCACGCGACCGAGCGGCTCGCGACCCGCATGGCCGAGCGGGTGTGGGTGCTAGACGCGACCTCACCGACCTTTGCGGTTGACGCGCTCCTCGAACTCCTCCCCCTCGATGAGAAGCGCCGAATGGAGATGGAGGTCTACCTGGCGCTCGGCACTGCGGCCATGACCGACGAGTCGCTGCAGGAGACCCACCGGGTCGCCCAGTCGACCGTGCGTGAGATCTGTGCCGAGGCGTTGCGCACGCTCGGCCGCAATGACGAGCTCGAGATCGCCGCAGTGCATGCGCTGATCGATGGGCTCGCTCTTCACCTGGTACGCCAGTCCCCGGGCGGGGATACCGACTGGGCCGTCGCTGTGGTGAACCAGCACCTGGCAACCGTGCGGCGCTGATCCGTACAGAGGAACACGAGGCCCATAAAAAAGGCCAATGGGTCCATAGTTGAAGAATCAATGAGCGCCGGAGCGCTCGTCACTTCATCTTTGAAAGGCTTCACCGTGTCCTCATCCACCGCGTCGTCCACGGACGTCCGGCCGACCAAGAAGAAGGGCTTCCCCTTCTGGGCCCAGGTTCTTGTCGGCCTGGCTGTGGGCGTCCTGCTGGGCTATCTCGCCCGGACGTTCTCCCTCGAGTGGCTCACCACGCTGCTCTCAACGGTTGGCACGATCTTCGTTCAGCTGTTGCGCGTCATTGTCGTTCCCCTCGTCCTCACCGCCCTGATCGTGTCGATCACGCAGCTGCGTCATGTGGCCAACGCGGCCCGGCTGGCCGTGCAGACCCTGATCTGGTTCGCCATCACGGCGCTGATCTCGGTGGGCATCGGGATCGGGCTGGGCGTACTCACCAACCCCGGCTCCTCCGCCACCATCGGCACCGAGGGCGCGAAGGCCGTCGCCACCCAGGGCACCTGGCTCGACTTCCTCAAGTCGCTCGTGCCGTCCAACATTCTGGGCGTGGAGGTCTCCACGAAGGCTGCTGAGGGCGCGGGCACGCTGACGAGCACGGTCAACTTCAACGTGCTGCAGCTGGTTGTCCTCGGCATCGCCCTGGGTGCCGCTGCTCTCGCTGCCGGCGAGAAGGCGACCCCGTTCGTCGAATTCGCCCAGGGTGCGCTTCAGGTGTTCCAGAAGCTCGTCTGGTGGATCATCCTGCTCGCGCCGATCGGCACCGCGGCCCTCATCGGTCGTGCGATCGCGACCTACGGCTGGGATCTCGTCGCTCCCCTCGCCGTCTTCACGATCGACGTCTATGTCGGCTGTGCTCTCGTGATGTTCGGGCTCTATCCGATCCTGCTGAAGCTGCACGGGTTGTCGGTCCGCCGCTTCTTCTCGGGCGCCTGGCAGGCCATCGCCTTCGCGTTCGTGTCGCGCAGTTCCCTCGGCACCCTGCCGATCACGCAGAGCAACACGATCTACCGACTCGGCGTACCCCAGAGCTATGCCAGCTTCGCCGTCCCCCTCGGCGCGACCACCAAGATGGACGGGTGCGCGGCGATCTACCCGGCCCTGGCCGCCATCACCGTGGCCCAGCTGTTCGGCATCCCGCTGGAGCTGCAGCACTATCTGCTGATCGCCTTCGTCGCCGTCGTCGGCTCTGCCGCGACAGCCGGCCTCACCGGCGCGATCGTCATGCTGACCCTGACGCTGTCGACGCTCGGCCTGCCGCTCGAGGGCGTCGGCCTGCTCCTGGCCATCGATCCGATCATCGACATGGCGCGGACCGCGACCAACGTCGCAGGCCAGGCCCTGATCCCGACCATCGTGGCCAAGCGCAACAAGATCCTCAATGAGGATGTCTACAACGGCCGGGAGATCCTGGAGGATCCGACCGAGTCGGTACGCCAGCCCGCCACTGCCAGCGCCTGATCCGCCTCGGATCTACGCCCAGAAGCGCGACAGCCGCCGAAGCCTCTGAGGATTCGGCGGCTTTCGGTTTCGGAATGAGATGTCCCCAACCCTCGAATGAGATGTCACCAAATAGGTAGGGGCATCGGCCTCAGCCGCCTGGCCCCGGATTGCTCGGGACATCTCATATGCAGTCAGCGCGGGACGTGGCATTCAGGTCGCAAGGTCGGGCCCTAATCGGCGAAGGAGTCCGCCAGACGGGTGAGCCGGTCGACGTACGCCGCCCACCACTCCGCGTCCTGGGGCGGGAGGTTGTGATGGGCCCGCGACAGACCTGCGGCCTCATCGATCAGCTCGCGCAGGATGTCGGCGTGCCCCGCGTGACGGGCAGTCTCCTGGATCACGTGGACGATCAGGTGGCGCAGAGTTGGCGTACGCCGGTCCGCCGGCCACCACGGCACCGCACCGGTTTCATCGAGAGGGAGTTCGGCGATGGTGGCATCGCTGAGCGCCCATACGCGGCGATAGAAGCCGAGGACCCAGGACATGGACTCATCAGCGGTGGCGTACATATCCGCGTTCGGCTCATCGCCGTACATCCAGGGCGTCGGCTCGGCTTCTTCGCGATCGAAGCAGATCAGGAGATAACCCTGCTCGACCGCGGCCACGTGCTTGACGATGCCGAGGAGATTGGTGCCCGTCTTGGTCATCGGCAACCGCACATCCCGCTCCGAGAGGCCCTCGAGCTTCCAGACGAGCGCATCGCGCTGGCGTTGGAGATAGTCGGTCAGCATTTCCTTGTCAGCATCCACCGACGCAGCGTATTCCTGGCCAGTGCCGGGACACGCCCGCCGGGGTCCGGACGATGTGCCATATGGCAAGACTTCACGCGAGACGCACGGTGTTGGAGAGCAAGTCGCGCCATTTGGCACGGTCCAATCCGCCCGTCGGCGTGTCACAGTGCACTGGCCCCTGGGCGAAGGGCACCTCGTCGTTCCCGGCCGGGATCCGTGACGCGCTCGTGACGCGCGGCAAGTTTCGCCAACTGCGTTCGCGCTAGTCAGCCGAATGTGTACCCGGTACACCGCACAGTGCGGCCACTGCGCCGATTGCGCGACTTTCGAGAGGGACGAAACCCCTTGTCAGACCGCGGAAACCCGCGTCTTCCCTTGTGTGGGCCCAGACGGACTCGAACCGCCGACACCCTGCTTGTAAGGCAGGTGCTCTAACCAACTGAGCTATGAGCCCGAACAACGAATGATCATGCCACAAGGCACATCACCCGGTGAAATCACTTCTTGCGACCGACGAGCTCCTCGACTGCTGTCACATGATCGGTGACATTCCGGGGCTGACCGAGGTCATGGACGACCCGCCAGCGCACGGTGTGGTCGGCATCGAGCACGAACGACCCGCGCAGCGCACACCCCCGCCGCTCGTCGAACACACCGAACTTCCGAGCGATCTCGCCGTGGGGCCAGTGATCACTGACGAGGCTGAACGTGAACCGCTCGTCATCGGCGAAGACCCTGAGAGAAAACATGGCGTCACATGACACCGCAGCAAGCTTGCAGCCGGCATGCGCCAGACGCTGCTGCGCCTCCTGCAGGGCGCGCAGTTCGCTGGAACAGATTCCGGTGAAGGCGAACGGATAGAAGAAGACGAGCCACGGTCCGCCGGCGCCGATGATCGCCGACTGGCCGAACTGGTTGACGCCCTCGAACGGTTCGATCCGATCACCGACCGCGAGGGCGGTCACCGGCGGTTCCCCTTGGGCCGGACCAGCTTGGTCGCGGTCCAGTCCTGGGACACCGAGGTGTTGCTGGTCTGGGAGAGGCCGGCGGTGATGGCGGCCTCGGACACGTCGGCGGGGTCGACGTGACCCTGGCGGCCGACCTTGGGAGTCATGAGCCACACGACGCCGTTGTTGGAGAGATCGGTGAGCGAGTCCACGAGACCGTCCACCAGATCGCCATCGTCATCGCGCCACCACAGCAGCACGACATCGACGGCCTCCATGGCCTCTTCGACCATCTCGCCGTCGACCGAATCCTCGATCGCGATCCGCAGGTCGTCGTCGACGTCGTCGTCCCAGCCCAACTCCTGGACGACCATGCCCTTTGCGAGCCCCAATTTCTCGGCTGCGGACAACGCCTTGCCTCCTGCCGTGTTGGCCACCAACTGCTCCTGTCTCGTCTCGAATCATCGGTGCCGAGCCCGCTTGCTCGCACCGACAACGAGAATCGTGCCACGTTCGTTGGCCGTTAGGCACCCCTCGCCCGCCACGAGACAGGTTGAAGGTGCGACAATGGGAGCCCTGAATGTCCAGCAACGAAGGAGTCGCATGGCCAGGCCAGGCGAGCGCCCGGCGGTGACCGCCGAGGGCACCGCGTTCCAGCTCCCAGATATCGATCCCGACGAAACCCAGGAATGGTTGGAGTCCCTCGACGCGCTCCTTGATGCCGAAGGCCCCAACCGCACGCGGTTCATCATGCTCAAGCTGATGGACCGCGCCCGCCAGCGCTCGGTCGGCCTGCCCGCCCTGCGCAGCAGTGACTACATCAACACGATCGCCCCGGAGGACGAGCCCCGCTTTCCCGGCGACGAAGACATCGAACGCCTCATCCGCCGAGCGATCCGCTGGAATGCCGCGATCATGGTCTCGAAGGCCAACCGCAAGGGCCTGGAGGTGGGCGGCCACATTGCGACGTACGCCTCGGCGGCCTCGCTCTATGAGGTCGGCTACAACCACTTCTTCCGCGGCAAGGACCATCCCGGCGGCGGCGACCACATCTTCGTGCAGGGCCATGCCGCACCCGGCATCTATGCCCGCTGCTTCCTGCTCGGCCGCCTCACGGCCGACCAGCTCGACGGGTTCCGCCAGGAACACTCGCGTGGCCCGGGCCGCGGCCTGTCGTCCTATCCCCACCCGCGCTCCATGCCCGACATGTGGGAGTTCCCCACCGTGTCGATGGGCATCGGCCCCCTCAACGCGATCTATCAGGCCCGGTTCAACCGCTATCTGCAGAATCGCGGCATCAAGGACACCTCCGACCAGCACGTCTGGGCGTTCCTCGGTGACGGCGAGATGGGCGAGCCGGAATCGCTGGGTGCGATCGGCGTCGCTGCTCGCGAAGGTCTCGACAACCTCACCTTCGTGATCAACTGCAACCTGCAGCAGCTCGACGGTCCCGTCCGTGGCAACGGCAAGATCATCCAGGAGCTGGAGGCGTATTTCCGCGGCGCCGGCTGGAACGTGATCAAGGTCGTCTGGGGTCGTGAGTGGGATCCGCTCCTCGCTCAGGACACCGACGGCGCGCTGGTGCACCAGATGAACATCACCCCGGACGGCCAGTCGCAGACGAACGCCACGGAGAGTGGGGCGTACATCCGGGAACACTTCTTCGGCGACCCGCGCCTGCAGAAGATGGTGGCCCACCTCTCCGATCGCGAGGTCAAGAAGCTTTCGCGCGGCGGCCACGACTATCGCAAGGTGTACGCCGCGTTCCAGGCCGCCTTCAACCATCACGGCCAGCCGACCGTGATCCTGGCGCAGACCGTGAAGGGCTGGACCATCGAGGCCCTGGAGGCCAAGAACGCGACCCACCAGATGAAGAAGCTGACGGTCGCCGACCTGAAGGCTTTCCGCGATCGCATCAAGATCCCGATTCCGGATGCGGATCTGGAGGATCCCTACAACCCGCCCTATTACCACCCGGGCGAGGACTCAGAGGTCATCCGCTATATGAAGCACCGGCGTCGTTCGCTCGGTGGCTTCGCCCCGCGCCGCATCGTCAAGCCGCGGGAGCTGCCGCTGCCGTCGGACGATCTCTACAAGCCGCTGCTGGCGACCCCGGACGAAGGGCAGCGGGCCCCGCGCGTGGCGACGACGCAGGCGTTCGTACGCCTGTTGCGCGACCTCATGCGCGACAAGAACTGGGGCAAGCGGGTCGTGCCGATCGCCCCCGACGAATACCGCACGTTCGGCATGGACTCCATGTTCCCGACGGCGAAGATCTACAACCCCAACGGACAGCTCTATGAGTCCGTCGACCGCAAGCTGCTGCTTTCCTACAAGGAGGCCAAGGACGGCCAGATGCTCCACGAGGGCATCTCCGAGGCGGGCGGGTTGTGTTCACTGACCGCAGCCGGCACGTCGTACGCGACGCATGGCGAGCCCATGATCCCGGTGTTCCTGTTCTATTCGATGTTCGGGTTCCAGCGCGTGGGCGACTTCATCTGGGCAGCCACCGACCAGATGGCCCGCGGCTTCCTCATCGGTGCGACGGCAGGGCGCACGACCCTGACCGGTGAGGGCCTGCAGCACGCCGATGGCCACTCTCCCCTGCTGGCCGCCAGCAACCCGGCGGTCGTCCACTATGACCCGGCGTTCGGCTTCGAGATCGCCCATATCGTCAAGTCCGGCCTGCAGCGGATGTATGGCTATGGCACCGATCCCGATCACCCGCACGGCGAGGACGTCATCTTCTATCTCACCGTCTACAACGAGCCGGTCGAGCAGCCGGGCCCGCCCGCCGATCTCGATGTCGACGGGCTGCTCAAGGGCATGTATCTCTATGCCCCCGCATCCGGCAAGCAGGGGTACGCCAAGGCCCAGATCCTGGCGTCGGGCATTGCGATGCCGTGGGCACTGAAGGCACAGAAGATGCTGCTCGAGGAGTGGTCGGTCGACGCCGCGGTGTGGTCCGTCACCTCCTGGAACGAGCTGGCTCGCGAGGCAATGGGAGTCGAGTCGCGCAACTTCCGTCACCCGAACGAGCCAAACAAGGTTCCGTATGTCACGCAGGCCCTCGAGGGAGCCGATGGTCCGGTCATCGCGGTGAGCGACTATCAGCGTGCCGTGCAGGATCAGATCCGGCCCTATGTGCATCACGTCTGGCGTTCGCTCGGCACCGACGGGTTCGGGTTCTCCGACACCCGTGCCGGTGCGCGGAGGTTCTTCCAGGTCGACGCCGAGTCCATCGTGGTGTCGACGCTCGATGCTCTCGCGCGTGACGGGAAATATCGCGCCGAGGCGCCCGCTGAGGCGTACCGGCGTTATCAGCTCGACGATCCCTCGGCCGTCGCGCATGTCCGCCAGGAGGGTGCCGGCGCCTGAGTAGCGCTGGCTGATCGCCCGGTGTCTCCTACCCCGGTAGGAGGCGCCGGGCGATGTCGTTCCCTAGGGTCGGGACCATGAGCACCTCCACGCCCGACGGCACCCTCGATCGCCTGCTGGCGTGGCTGCGGCCGCGGGTCCTTTTGGTGGATCTTCTCTGGGCCGTGTTGTGGGGCGGGCTGGCGTTTCTCTTCCAGCCGCCGTTCGACATGACGGGCGTTGATGAGGCCTGGTGGCTGGTGCTCACGGCTGCGGTCACCGTGGCGCTGGTGTTCCGGCGTACGCGCCCGCGCTTGGTCATCGTTGTCCTGGCGATCGTGCTGGTGCTGCATGTCCTCACCCTGGATGTCTTCACCCAGACGTCGCTGGTCGGCGCGGGCGCTGCGGCGTACACGGCCCACGCCCAACTCCCGACGACCGCACGTCGCGTCGCCACCGGAGCCCTCGCGCTCGGAACCCTCTGGGCCGCGCTCGACTATTCCCACGAGATCGTGGCGCTGGCGTGGTGGCAGCGCTGGCCGGTGGTGCTCGTGCACTGGCTGATCGTGGCGTTCTTCTGCCTGCTCGGTGCGCTCGCGCGCAAGCGGCGGGAGGAGGTCGAGCGGGCGGTCGAGCGGGCGGAGTTGGTGGCGGAGCGGCAGGCGCAGGAGGTACGCCTGGCGGCGCTCGGGGAGCGTACGCACATCGCGCGCGAGATGCACGACATCGTCGCCCACTCCCTCGGGGTGATCATCGCGCAGGCGGACGGGGGAAGGTACGCCGCCGCCACCGATCCCGACGCCGCCGCCAAGTCGCTGCAGACGATCGCCGGGGTCGGCCGGGCGTCGCTCGCCGAGATGCGCCAGCTGTTGAGCGTCCTCCGCAGCGACGACGCTCGCGACCTGTTGCCCGCCCCCGGGCTGGACGACCTGGATGAGCTCGCCGAGGACTACCGCAAGGCCGGCCTGCGCGTACGCCTCAGCACCACCGGAATCCCTGTCGACCTGCCTGACACGACTGCGCTCACCGTCTATCGCGTCGTGCAGGAGTCACTCGCCAACGTGCTCAAGCACGCGGGCCGGACGTCGGTCGACGCGCCGTTGGACTGGCAGCCCGACCGGCTCGTGGTGACGGTCCGCAACCCGCTTCCGTCCGAGCGTGTGGCCGACAATCCCGGGGGCCACGGGCTGGTCGGCATGCGCGAGCGTGTTGCCCTGCACGACGGCACCCTCACCGCCGGGCCTGTCGACCACCAGTGGCTGGTCCGCGCCGAGATCCCCGTGGGCGTACGCCCGGACTAGCGCTGAACTTCACCACGTAGCGATGCTCGGTGGTGATCCCGATTTCGATTGAAGGATTTTGGCGTCCTGATGGGCAAAATCCTTCAATCGAATCTTCCCTGGACCTAGCCTTGCCGGTTCACCAGGTGACGACCGCAGGCGCGGGAAGGTGGGCAATCGCCGAGTCGACGGTCACCAGGGACATCCCTTCGGCCATTGCCTGGGCCACCAGGAGTCGATCAAAAGGATCGCGATGCGTCCAGGCCAACCGTCCAGCAAGCAACGCATGATCCGTAGTGATCGAGAGTGGTTCCGCACCCATGGTGGCGACCCGCTGACTCCACGTGTCGATCAGACCTGGAGCGTTGAGTTTCCCCAGCCGCACTTTGGTCGCGACCTCCAATGCGCTGACCGCGGATATCGCGAGGGGATTCGCAGGATCGTCGAGCACGTCCCGAACATCTTGCGGGACTCGGTCGGGCTCGGAAAGCAGCCACAGAAACACATGGGTGTCGAGCAGGTAGGTCACTCCCACGCCGCCAAGTCCTCCTCGGGGAGGGGCGCATCGAAGTCGTCCGGGACTTGGAACGTCATCCCGCCGAACTTCCGGCGCGGCGGCCCGGAAATCGGGACCAGCTTCAAGATCGGGCGACCAGCCCGGGCAATGATGATCTCTTCGCCCGCTTCCGCACGGGCGATCAGAGCGGAGAGATGCGTCTTCGCCTCCTGGACATTCACTGTGGTCATGCCTCAAGCATGCTTGACCAGGCAAGTCTGGTCAAGGTGACCAACCCGCCGCGTCAGCCACCAGCCGGAAGGTCCCGGTGACCGGGTCGAAGGCCAGGTCCTCGCTGTCGAAGACGTCGGCAAGAATGCCGCGTTCGACCAGCTCCGCGGGGGTGCCGTCGTGCAGGTTCCCCGAGCGATCCAGCAGCCAGAGCCGATCGGCCAGCTGCAACATGAGCTCGACCTCGTGCGTGGAAATCACGACGACGACGTCCTGCTGGGTCGCGATGCGGCGTACCAATCCAGCCTGCGCCACCCGTCCCGGCGCATCGAGGAACGCACTCGGCTCGTCCATGAGCAGGAGCCGCGGCTGCTGGGCGAGCGCGCGGGCCGTCATGATCCGCTGGCGTTCACCGTCGGACAGTTCGGCGAGGTCCCGGTCGGCGAGTTCCGCCGCGCCGACCGCAGCGATCGACTCCTCGACGATGCGGTGATCCCGGGCCGACAGTCGCCCATCGAACCCCGTGTGCGGGTGCCGCCCCAGGCCGACGAGTTCCCTCGCGGTCAGCCGACCCGGCGCCACGCGCTCGGTGAGGACGATGCTCTGGTGACGGGCCCGTTCACTTGCCGACATCCGTGCCAGGTCGTTGCCGTCGAGACTGATCGACCCGGCGAGGCCTTTCTGCAGACCCGCGATCGTGCGCAGGAGCGTGGATTTGCCCGTGCCGTTGGGACCGATGAGCGCGGTCAACTCGCCGGATCGGGCGGTGACGTCGATGTCGCGGACGACCTCTTTCGTACGCCCCCAGCCGAGCCGGTAGCCCACCGTCAGCTGCTCCAGACGCAGCCCGCGACTCATGCCGAGACCCCCTGGATCGCCTTGCTCCGCAGCAGGATCGCGATGACGATCGGCGCCCCGACGAGAGAGGTGATGACGTTGATGGGGATGACCTGACCGGGCAGCAGCGACACGATCGAACAACCCAGGGCTGCACACGCGCCGACGAGCGCCGCCGCCGGCAGGAGCGACCGGTGATCCGACGTCCCGATCAATCGCCTCGCCACGTGCGGCGCCGCGATCCCGATGAATCCGATCGGCCCGCAGAACGCCGTCACCACCCCGGTCAGCAGCGATGCCCCGACCAGGACGATGACCCGCGTGCGTCGGACGTTGACCCCGACGGACTGGGCGTACGCCTCCCCCAGCAGCAGCGCATTGAGCGGCTTGATCGACAACAGCGCCACGACGATGCCGAGGGCGGTGAAACCGAGCAGGATCACGAGGTCCTGGTTGGTCGTGCCGCCGAAGCTGCCGAGTCCCCAGGAGATGTACTGCTGCGCCCGCAGCGGATCCGTCCAGATCAGCAGCAGCGACACCAGGGCCGTGACCGCGCTGCCGAGCATGACGCCGATGATCAGCAACATCGCGGGCACGCGTACGCCTCGCGACAGCACCAACAACACCGCCAGCACGGCCGCCGCCCCGAGAGCAGCCGCCGACACGGTCCCGAAGCGACCCAGCACGCCGAGCCCGGCCGCGAAGGTGCCGCTGACCGCGACGCCGGCGCCCGTGATCAGCAGGGCCACGCCGAGGCTGGCGCCGGACGACACGCCCAGGGAGAACGGGTCCGCGAGCGGGTTGCGGAAGATGGTCTGCATCTGCAGGCCGGCGACCCCGAGCGCAGCGCCGGCACAGGCTGCGGTGGCCATCCGCGGGAGCCGGACGGTGCCGACCAGCAGCTCGACTCGCGGATCGACCGCGTCCATGCCGACCAGGACCCGCAGGGCATCCACCGGATCGAGCGCGACCGAACCGCTGACGACCGCCAGCAGCGCCAGGACCAGCGTCGCGGCGGTGAGCCCCAGCAGGACGCCGGTCCTGCGGGTGAGCGCGGCGCGCGCCAACGACGGGACGGCGGCAGCCCCCGCCTCAGCGCTCAGGGGCACACCGGTCATCTGGTCACCTGGCGATAGAACTCGAACTCGCGGTCCGGCAACGCGTCGGGATGCAGGATCTTGACCATGTCGGCGAGCACGAGATCCGGTCGGGTCACGCCGCGCTCCCAGTAGTCATTGCCGCCCTCCGGGGTGACCTTGGCATTGTTGGACCAGACGTTGCCCTGCTGGAAGGCCTTGAACTCGGCATACCGCGGGTCGCTCTTCGCCACGTCCTCCAAGGTCTTGACGTCCTCGGTCATGATCCAGACGTCGGCATCCCTGGACTTCGCGAGGACGTCCTCGAGGCTCAGCATGAGACTGCTGTTCTGCCGCACATCCGACCAGCCGTACGTGCCGTTGGCGTCGGCGATCAGGTTCGCGACATAGAGGTCCCCGGCGGGCATCCACCAGTTGCCCTGATACATCTGCCCGGGCAGCACCGTGACCGGCGCGCCCGCCTCCTTGGCCTTGGCCGCGACGTTCTGATAGTCCAGCTCGATCTGGTCGAACACCTTCGTGGCCTGGGCCTCCTGACCGGTCAGCGCGCCGACGAACTTGATCCATTCGGCCCGGCCCAGCGGATCCTGCTCCAGCCACTCCGAGTTCGCGACGACGGCGATGCCGGCCTGCCGGATGACCGGGTACGCCGGGTCGTCGGTCCCCTCCGTCAACACCACGTCGGGCCGGGAGGAGATGACGACCTCGCTGTCGGCGGCCTGATTGGAGGCGTACTGGATCACCTGCTTCTCCGCGATCATCCGCCGCACTTCCGGATTGGTGACGTAGGTCCCGTCCGTCACCCCCTTCAGAACCGACAGCTGACCCAGCTCGTCGAGCAGCGGAAGGTGCGTCGTCGAGCCCGAGAACAGCGACTTGATCGGCACGCTCACGGCCTGCGCGCCGGCCAGGTCGCCGGTCAACTCGGGAACGGGAGTGCCGCAGCGATAGAAGACATACTTCTCGCCCGGCTGCCCCGGAGCCGGCTGCTCGACCGTCACCACCTGGTAGGAGTCGTGGTACGTCAGGGAGAAGTTTTTGGCGTACTTCACCTCGGACTTGTCCGGGAAGTAGTCCCGACCCGCGGCGTAGTCGGTGACGCAGCCGTCGGCGGCGGTGCCTGCGGTGGGGCTGGCGGCGGTGGAGCTGGCGCCGGGACCGGTCTGGCCGCTGCAGGCCGTGACGACCATCAGGGAGCCGACGCCGAGGACCACGGCCGAACGCCTGACCATGCGGGAGATGAAAGATCGCATTGACGATCCTCTCTGGGGGAGATCCGCCCCGTTCGAAAGGCTGCGACAGCGTCAAGATCTGACTTCGCCAGGACTGGCCTGGACTCACAGTGGCGGGACCGTGCCGGATTCACACCGGACTTCCTGCGCCTGCCGCAGAGACTGGTCGTACGCTAACACGCCACCACCCGGCCGGACTCATCTCGCCACCTCCGCGGTTGGTCCCCACGCGAGTATGGTGCCGACGTGATCACCGTGGGCCTCGCCGATGACCAGCAGTTGTTCACGTCCGGTGTGGCGATGGTCATCGGTTCGCAGCCCGACATGACCGTGGCCTGGCAGGCGGTCAACGGCCGGGAGGCCCTCGACCGCAATGCCGAGGCGCCCGTCGACGTGATCCTCATGGACGTGCAGATGCCCGTGCTCGATGGCATCTCGGCGACGCGCGAACTGACGGGGCTTCGAGAAGGTCGCTTCGCTGCCCCTCAGCCACCGTCAGGAGTGACCAGGGTCATCATCCTTACGACGTTCGACACGCAGGAGTATGTCGTCGACGGCCTCGGCGCCGGCGCGTCCGGATTCCTGCTCAAGGACACCCCGCCCGAGGATCTCCTCGCCGCCATCCGCACCGTCCACTCGGGCGAGGCGGTCATCTCGCCGCGGTCCACGAAGCGGCTTCTCGAGCAGGTACGCCCGGTCCTCGGCGGGGCTCCCGATCAGCCCGCGGCTCTCGATCGCGACACCCGGCGGATCATCGACGGACTGACCCCGCGTGAACTGGAGATCCTCATCGCCATCGCCAGGGGCTGGACCAACACGGAGATCTGCGAGCGCCTGTTCGTGTCGATGCCGACGGTCAAGACCCACGTCTCCCACGTCCTCGCCAAGACCGCCTCCCGCGACCGCGTCCAGGCGGTTTTGTTCGCTTTCCGCACCGGATTGGTCTCCCGCGAGGACCTGTTGCGCCACTGACCCCAGATGCCCTCCCAATTGTCCCTCTCTGCCAAGATCATCGGAATTATTCGGTTGGCCTCCATATGGAGTGACAATTGGGAGAGCACCGGGACTCATACCCCGGGATGAGCGACGAAACCATGCCGCCGACCGAGGCCGGTCGCACGCCCCGAGCGGGAGCGTGGAGCCATGGACATCATCACCACCTCCGGTCTGACCAAGACCTACGGTCGCGCGACGGTCGTCGCCGACCTCGACCTGCGCGTGCCCGAGGGCTGCGTCTATGGGTTCCTCGGCCCGAACGGCTCGGGCAAGTCGACCACCATGAAGATGCTGCTCTCGCTGATCCAGCCCACGGCCGGCACCGTCACCGTGTTCGGCGAGGAGATGAACCGCTCCTCCCGCCGCCGCCTGCTCGCCGGGATCGGGTCCCTGATCGAGGCTCCGTCGGTCTACGGCCACCTCACTGGTGCGGAGAATCTGCGCGTGGTGCAGAAGTTGCTCGGGCTCACCGACGCCCAGGTCACGAAAGCCCTCGCAACCGTCCGGCTGGAGAAGCAGAAGGACAAGGTGGTCCGGAACTACTCGCTCGGCATGAAGCAGCGCCTCGGCATCGCCATGGCCCTCGCCCGCGACCCCCGGCTGCTCATTCTCGATGAGCCGACCAACGGCCTCGACCCGGCCGGCATCGAGGAGATCCGCGAACTGCTCATTTCCCTCGCCGGGAGTGGCATCACGGTCATGGTGTCCTCCCACCTTCTGGCCGAGATGGAGAAGATGGCCCAGGTGCTCGGAATCATCGACCACGGTCGGCTGATCTTCCAGGGCACGCGGGCGGAGTTGTTCGCCCGCTCCCTCCCTGACCTCCTGATCGAGACCCCCGACGCCGTGCGGGCGAGCAGCGTGCTCGAACCGGCCGGGGCCCGGCGTACCCACGACGGCGTCCGCCTCACCGGCATCGACCAACCCGGCACCGCCGCAGCCGTCGCCACCCTCGTTCGCAACGACATCGCGGTCCACGCCGTCCGTCGCGAACAGCAGAGCCTCGAAGACATCTTCATCTCCCTCACCGGCCGGGGCGGTGACCTGTGATGCGGTTCCTCGCTGTTGAGTACGCCAAGATGCGCCGGTTGAAGGTCTGGCTCGTCGCCGGAGTCCTGAGCCTGGGCACGCTGCTGTTCAGTTGCATGCAGTTGTTCCGGTCGAGCTATGTGGCCGCCATCAACGATCCCGCCCAGCAGCACTGGGAGGGCACCCTCCTCTGGTATGCCATGGCCAAGGCCATGACCGCTCCCCTGCTCGCCGCGGTGCTGGCGTCACGCCTCGTCGATGTCGAACACCAGGGCAACGGCTGGCTCATGGCCGCGACGCTCGGGCAGTCGAAGGGCCGGCTGTGCCTGACCAAGATCCTCGCCCTGGCGCCCGTCGTCCTCGCCACGACCGTCTTCGAACTCGGCGGACTGGTGCTCGCCAGCCGCCTCGTCGGGGCGACCCTGCCCCTGCCCGTCGGCCCCTGGCTCTGGTACGCCTTCGCCTCCTTCGCCATCACCCTCGCGATCCTCGCCGGTCACGTCTGGATCTCCGCCCGTGTCGACAACCAGCTCACCGGCCTGGCGGTCGGCGTACTCGGCGCGTTCGCCGGGGTCTTCACGATGCTCATGCCTTCATGGCTGGCGCACATCCTGCCGTGGGGCTATTACGCCGTCGCGGCGGTCTATCGGATGAGCGGCGACGGCTTTGAGTCGACCCCGATCGCCTGGCCCGCCGTCACCCTGTTCCTTCTCGTCCTCGCCGCCCTTGTCGCGCTCGGCCTCCGCCGACTCGACCGGATCGAAAGCTGACCCATGAAACCCAATGCCGTCGCCGCCGAACTGCTCAAGCTCCGCCGCTCGCCCATCTGGATCGTCGTCGTGGTCCTGCCCCTGTTCACGGTCATCACGGGCACTGTGAACTACGTCATGAACCTGCAGGCCTTCACCGGCGGGTGGGACTCCTATTGGGGGCAGGTCACTCTCTTCTACGGCCTCCTCTTCCTGTCCGTCGGCATCGCGATCCTCGGCTCCTCGGTCTGGCGCATGGAGCACCGCGGCAACTGGCCGCGCCTCATGTCAGGGCCCACCTCGTCGTGGACGATCGTCGGGGCCAAGCTCGCGGTGCTCGGCATCCTGGTCGCTGCGATGCAGGCGGCGCTGCTGGTCCTGACCTGGATCGCCGGAGTCGTGTTCGCAGGATTGCCAGCGGCGCTCCCGCCGCAGTTCCTGCTGAGCGTCGCCGTGGCGGCCCTCGCGGGTCTCTCGGTCGCCGCTCTGCAGTCCCTCATTTCGATGCTGGTCCGCTCATTCGCGGCGCCCATCGCCGTCGGCGTGCTCGGTTGTGTCGTGTCGATCGGCTTCGTGCTCAACGGGTCGGTCTGGGCGACCATGTTCCTCCCGTACGCCCTCGTCACCAACGCCCTCAGCCTCGGCAGCTCTGCGGTCACCACCGCCGCCGCCCTCGATCTGACCCAGATCGTCCAGGTGGCCGCGCCGAGCCTCGCTCTCACCATCGCGCTCGTCTGGTTGGCCGGAGCAATCCTTGACCGCCGGGACGTCCGGGCCTGACGACGTACGCCAGAACCTCAGCCCCGGCGGCAGAACTCCCGCAGACGATCGAGGTCCCAGGTGTTGATGATCTGCTCGGGTTCGACGCCGTGGGCCTCGGCGCGCTCGCAGCCATAGGCGATCCAGTCGAGCTGGCCTGGTGCGTGGGCGTCGGTGTTGATCGAGAACACACACCCGAGGTCGATCGCCAGATCGAGCAGGTCGTCCGGCGGGTCGGCACGTTCGGGGCGGGAGTTGATCTCCACTGCGACCCCGAACTGGGCACAGGCGGCGAACACCACCTCAGCATCGAAGTCCGACTGCGGCCGCGTACCCCGATTGCCCGTGATCAACCGGTTCGTGCAATGTCCGAGGATGTTGGTCGCCGGGTTGGCGATGGCCGCGACCATGCGGTGGGTCATGGTCTCGGAGTCCATCCGCAGATGGGAATGCACACTCGCCACGACGACGTCGAGGCTGAGCAGCAGATCCTGTTCCTGGTCGAGGGCACCGTCCTCGAGGATGTCGACCTCGATGCCCGTGAGCACCCGGAAGTCGGGCATCGCATAGTTGAGGTCGCCGACGAACTGCACCTGATCGCGCAGCCGGTCGGCCGACAGACCGCGAGCGATCTTCAGCCTGGGTGAATGGTCGGTGATGGCCTGGTACTCATACCCCAGCGCCTCCGCCGACAGCATCATCTCCTCCAGTGGCGAGCCGCCGTCGGACCACGTCGAATGGCAGTGGAGATCGCCCTTGAGCGCCTCGCGGATCTTCTTGCCGCCGTGCGCGAGAGGCTGCTGCTCGGTGCGGAGCTGGGCGAGGTACGCCGGGGTTTCGCCCTCAAGCGCCTGGGAGATCACCGCCACGGTTTTCGGTCCCAGCCCGGGGAGCGTACGCCAGTCGTTGGCGCGCTGATGCTCGTCGCGGACGGCACACGTCATCCCGGAGAGCTGATCGGCCGCGCGACGATAGGCGCGTACGCGATGCGTGTCGGCCCGGCCGCGTTCGAGGAGGTACGCGATCTCGCGCAGGGCATCGATGGGATCCACCGGAGTTCCTCTCGACAGGCGGCTGATGGCCCGGGAGGTCACCGAGCGACCCCGCCAGCCTAGTCCTCCGCGTCGAGGGCCTGCCGTCGCCGGAGTGCGGTTTGGAGCGCTATGGAATTGGCTCCCCTCCCGCCCGGCACGGATCAGGCCCGGTCAGAATCCCCCGCGGCAGGGTCTCCACTTTCGGGCGCAGACTCGACCACAGCCGCGGGCCGGCGTACGCGAACGGTGACGAGCGGGAGGAAGAACTGCACCACGGGGCCGATGCCGATCGCATAGATGACGGTGCCGATACCGACCACGCCACCGAGCAACCATCCGACAAGGACGACCGCGACCTCCAGGGACGTCCGGACCAGCCGGATCGACCGGCCTGTCACCCGGGACAGGCCGACCATGAGCCCGTCGCGCGGCCCCGGCCCGAGCTGGCTGCCGATATAGAGCGCCCCGGCCAGGCCATTGCCGATGACGGATCCGAACAACGCCAGCAGCTGCCAGCCCAGACCCTTGATATCGGGCACGACGGCGAGGGTTCCGTCGATCGCCAGACCCACGATGACCGCGTTGAGCACCGTCGCCAGTCCGGGCCACTGCTTCAGCGGGATCCACAGAAACAGCACCACGAACGAGATCACGATGCTGACGACGCCGTAGGTGAGGGGCAGGAAGTTCATGACGCCGTACGCGAGCACGCCCCACGGCTCCAGCCCGAGACCCGCCCTGAGCAACAGTGCCAGTGACACCCCGAACAGCAGCAGCCCCACCCCGAGCTGCACCAGCCGGCGCACCAGTGACCCCGCACGGAGCTGTTCGAGCGGCGTCATGTTCTCGAGTTCCACGCGCCGCGACAGCCCGCGGCGGAGGAACTGGCGAGGTCTCATGCGCTCAAGATTGGCAGACCCGAGCCCCACCGGTGTCCAAGGTCTAGGCTGCAGGGTCATGACCGCGGAGATCCGAGGCGCACGCCCGCCACAGTTGTCATCGAGGCAACGCTCGGCGATGGCGAAGCGCCTGACCGGTCTCGCCAGCGCGATGGCCCAGGCCGCGACGGCGGAGATGGAAGAACGCCACCCGTGGTTCACCGCCCTGGATGCCGACAATCGCTCGTGGGTCGCGGTTATCGCGCGGACCGGCATCGACGGCTTCGTCACCTGGTTCGGCGACCCGAACTCCTCGGCCCAGGGCCTCGACATCTTCGGCCACGCCCCGCGGGCGCTCGCCAGGCACATCACACTCCACCAGACCGTCGAGCTCGTCCGGACCACGATCGAGGTCGTCGAACAGAAACTGCAGGAGCTGCTCCCCCGCGGCGACCGGCCGATCGCGCAGGCGGCGATCCTCAACTACAGCCGGGAGGTGGCGTTCGCGGCGGCGGAGGTGTACGCCCGGGCGGCGGAAACCCGCGGCGCCTGGGATGCCCGGCTCGAGGCGCTCGTGGTGGACGCGGTCGTCCGCGGCGAGACCGACGAGACCGTGTTGTCCCGGGCCTCGACGCTCGGCTGGGCGTCGGCCCAGAGCGTGTGCGTCGCCGTGGGCTCGGCGCCGGCGGCCGACAACCCCCGCCTCGGCGAGGAGCTCCGCCAGCGACTGGGCACCGAGATCGACGTGCTGCTCGGCGTCCAGGGCGATCGACTGGTCGTGGTGCTGGGCGGTGAACAGATCGGCGAACCAGAGGGATCGATCAGGATCGTCGACCGGATCCTCGACGCCTTCGGCCCCGGTCCGGTCGTCGTCGGCCCCACGGTCGAACATCTCGTCGACACGATCGGATCGGTGCGCGCAGCCATGTCCGGGCTGCGGGCCGCGGTGGCCTGGCCCGAGGCCCCGCGTCCGGTCCTGGCGGACGACCTCCTGCCCGAACGCGCACTGGCCGGTGACGGCCATGCGCGCCGGGCGCTCGCCCGCGATGTGTTCCAGCCGTTGCAGCAGGCCGGCGGTGGCCTGCTCGAGACCCTGGTGTGTTTCCTCGACCAGGGCTCGGCGATCGAGGGGGCCTCCAGGCTGTTGTTCGTTCATCCCAACACTGTGAGATATCGCCTAAAGCGCATCCACGAGGTAACGGGGTTCAACCCTTCCGACGCGCGCGATGCCTATGTCCTGCGGCTGGCGCTGACCCTCGGGCGACTCATCGGCTCGTGACCGTCTGCCGCGGGTCAATCCGTCCGCCCCACGATCGAACGACCGGCATTTTCGGCCCCTGATCATGGTCCGGGCAACACGCGTGCCGTTCTTCCGGACATTTGTAGGAATCCGACAAGAACGGCACATGACGTTTTGGTCGCGTCGGTTGACGCGTGTCGCACCGAAACGCGCCAGAGTGGCACTGTGCTCGCAATCGTTGCGCCGGGACAAGGCGCCCAGACCCCAGGTTTCCTCACGCCGTGGCTGACGGACGCCGCGTCGGCCGAACGGCTGACCGCGCTGTCCTCGGCCGCCGGTCTCGACCTCACCCACTACGGGACCGAGGCCGACGCGGAGACCATCCGCGACACCGCGATCGCCCAGCCGCTGCTGGTGGCCGCCGGCCTGCTCAGTGCGCAGGCGCTGCTTGCCGACGCGCCGCTGCCGGCACACAGTGTCGCCGCCGGCCACTCCGTCGGTGAACTCACCGCAGCCGCGATCACGGGTGTCCTGACCGCCGAAGAGGCCATGACCCTCGTCAGCGAGCGCGGTCGGGCCATGGCCGAGGCCAGTGCCGTCACCCCGACGTCGATGACCGCGATGGTCGGCGGCGATCCCGAGGAGGTCCTCGCTGCGATCGAGCGCCACGGTCTCACCGCCGCCAACAACAACGGCAAGGGCCAGATCGTGGCCGCCGGCACTGTCGAGCAGCTCGAAGCTCTCGCCGGTGACGCCCCGCGCCGCTGCCGGCTGGTGCCGCTGAGTGTGGCGGGCGCTTTCCATACGGTTCACATGGAGCCCGCCGTGGCTCGCTTGGCCGCGGTCGCAGCCGATGTCTCCCCCGCCGATCCTGGCGTACGCCTGCTGTCGAACGCCGACGGCGCCGTCGTCCCCACCGGCGACGACGTCCTGCGCCGCTTGGTGGGTCAGGTCGCCAACCCGGTGCGCTGGGACCTGTGCATGGAGACGATGGCCGACCTCGGCGTCACGGGCCTCCTCGAGCTCGTTCCGGCCGGCACACTGACCGGCATCGCCAAGCGCAATCTCAAGGGTGTCGAGGTTTTCGCCCTCAACACGCCCGACGAACTCCCCGCAGCCCGGGACTTCGTCCGCAACCATGGCGAGCAGGCTGCCGCCACCGAGTCGAAGGAAGCATGATGAGCAAGATCCAGTCGTCCGAGGGGGCGCAGTACGCGCGCATCATGGGCATCGGCTCCTATCGCCCGCGGCGCGTGGTCGACAACGCCGAGATGTGCACGATGATCGAATCGTCCGACGAGTGGATCGTCCAGCGCACCGGCATCAGCGAGCGCCGCTGGGCCAGCGAGGACGAAACGATCACGATGATGTCGGTCTCCGCCGCCCGTCAGGCCATGGAGCGGGCCGGCATCGAGGGCTCCGAGATCGACTGCGTCATCGTCGCGACCGTCACCCATATGACCCAGTTCCCGGCCGTGGCGCCGCAGATCGCGCTCGAGCTGGGTGCGCAGGGCGCGCCGGCGTACGACATCTCCGCCGCCTGCGCCGGCTTCTGCGTGGGGTTGGCCCAGGCGGACGCGTTGGTACGCTCCGGCGCCGCCACCCATGTCCTCGTCATCGGCGTCGAGCGCCTGACCGACATCACCAATCTCTCCGATCGCTCGACGGCGTTCCTGTTCGCCGACGGTGCGGGCGCCGCGATCGTCGGCCCGAGCGATGAGCCGAAGATCGGCCCGGTCGTGTGGGGTGCCGACGGTGCCGCCGCCGACGTCCTGAAGATGACGCGCACCTGGGACGACGACTCCAGCGACGAGACGCCGACCGTCTATATGGAGGGTCAGGCCGTCTTCAAGTGGGCCTCCCAGACCGTCGCGCGCAAGACCACCGAAATGCTCGACAAGGCGGGCCTCAGCGTCGACGATCTCGACCTGTTCATCCCGCACCAGGCCAACAACCGCATCATCGACGCCATGATGCGGACGCTGCGGATGCCGGAACACGTCACCGTCGCCCGCGACATCAAGCGCCAGGGCAACACCTCGGCTGCTTCGATCCCGCTGGCCATCGAGACCCTCTATGAGGAGGGCAAGGCGAAGAGCGGCGAAACCGCCCTCATCGTCGGCTTCGGCGGCGGCCTGATCTTCGCCGGCCAGGTCATCGTCCTGCCCTGAATCGCCTGATCGCCTCATCCAACCGAGAACCAACCAAAGCCAACCAACCAAGGAGAAAACATGGCTACCACTGAAGAGATCCGCGCCGAACTCGCCGAGATCGTCCACGAGGTCTGCAACGTGCCGGTTGAGGACGTCCAGATGGACAAGTCCTTCATCGACGACCTCGACGCCGACTCCCTCGCCATGAGCGAGATCATCTATGCGGCCGAGGACAAGTTCGGCGTCTCCATCCCCGACGAAGAGGCCAAGAACCTCAAGACCGTCGGCGACGCCGTTGCCTACATCGAGCGCTCGCAGGCCTGAGCCTTCCTGCTTCCGGCGGGATCCCGAGCCGGGATCCCGCCGAAGCGCCCTCTATTTTTCCTCACTATCCGACTAACGAGAGCAGAGGCATGAGCCGCACCGTTGTCATCACCGGCCTGGGCGCCACGACGCCCCTGGGCGGGGACGTGGCCTCCACCTGGGAAGGCCTGCTCGCCGGGCGTTCCGGCGTACACACCATCACGGAAGACTGGGCTGCGGAACTGCCGACCAAGTTCGCTGCGCGCGTGGTTGTCCAGCCGGACACGATCATCCCCCGGGTCGAAGCCCGCCGCATGGACCGCTCCAGCCAGCTCGCCGTCGTCGCCGCCCTTGAGGCGTGGGCCGATGCGGGCTTCTCGCTCGGCGAGGAGAACACCCTCGACCGCGACCGACTGGCCGTGTCCATCGGCACCGGCATCGGCGGTCTCCACACGATCCTCGAGAATTGGGACACGCTGAGGGAACGCGGCGTACGCCGGGTCTCCCCCTACACGATCCCCATGCTCATGGCCAACGCCCCGGCGGCCCAGGTGGGTCTGCGCATCGGCGCCAAGGCGGGCGTACACACCCCTGTCTCCGCCTGTGCCTCCTCCAACGAGGCGATCGCCCAGGGCCTCGACATCATCCGCTACGGCCGCGCCGACGTGTGCGTCGTGGGTGGCACCGAGGGTGTCGTGCACGCGCTGCCCATCGCCGCCTTCGGCCAGATGCAGGCTCTGTCGCGCCGCAACGACGAGCCCGAGCGTGCGTCCCGTCCGTGGGATGTCGATCGCGACGGTTTCGTGCTCGGTGAGGGCGCTGCCGTGCTGGTGCTCGAGACTCTGGAGCATGCCCAGGCGCGGGGCGCGAAGATCTATGGCACCCTCGCAGGCGCCGGCATCTCCGCAGACTCCCACGACATCGTCCAGCCCGATCCGACGGGTTATGGCCAGGCGTCCGCCATGAAGCGGGCCCTCGCCGATGCGTCGCTGGCTCCGGCCGACATCGACCATGTCAATGCGCATGCGACGTCAACACCCCAGGGCGATATCACCGAAGCCGGGTCCATCCGGGCGGCGCTCGGTGACGACAACCGCGCCATCGTGACGGGCACCAAGTCGATGACCGGCCACCTGCTGGGTGCGGCGGGTGCTCTGGAGTCGCTGGCGACGATCCTGGCGCTGCGCCATCGGACCATTCCCCCGACGATCAACCTCGAGAACATGGAGCCCGATCTCGGCATCGACATCGCGGCCAACACTCCGCGCGAGCTGCCGGCCGGTGACCTTGCGGCGATCAACAACTCGTTCGGTTTCGGCGGGCCCAACGTGGCCATCGCCTTCACCAACGCCAACATGACCGAGGTCTGAGTTCGGTCTGATTGACAGTCTCGGCTGAGCCGGGTCGGATGCGGTTCGTACGCCTCCGACCCGGCTCGGCTGTTTTTCGGGGTGTTCCTGCGAGACTGTGGCCATGGCGAAGGAGTTCCTGATCGCACGCAACCCCGATGACGACTCCGCGCTGCCCTATCTCCTGCTCATCCCCCTCGACAACGGCATCGTGCTCAAGACCAAGGAGACCTGGCCGCGGACCGGCAAGCTCTATTGCCACCGCGCGGAGTGGGTCGTGGATCCGGAGATTGTGGAGCGGGTGCCGGTTCGTTCGGTGGTACGCCGGGGTGCGGCCATCGACCTCGTGTTGGATCGCGGTCGGGAGAACCGCTCGCAGTTCGTGATGACCCGGGTGCGCGGAGGCCGCGAGGCCGTGTTCTGGCAGACCGCCCGGGTGGCCAAGCAGGCGCGGCCGCAGGTGGTGTTCCCCACGGCCCGCGCGTCCGGGGTCGCCGGCATGGAGATCATCGTCGATTCGCACGAGCGCTATGCCTGGAAGTTCTCCGATCAGCAGGCCAGCACGGTGAAGCGAGGCCTGCCCGCCGGGGACTATGCGGTGGAGGCCGACGGGGAGGTTGTAGCCGCGGTCGAGCGAAAGAATCTGGCCGATCTCGTGGGCGGTCTCACCGGTGGCAAACTGCGCTATCAGCTGTCCGACCTGGCCGGCCTGCCGCGTGCAGCGGTGGTGGTCGAGGACCGCTATTCGTCGGTGTTCAAGTTGGACTTCGTCCGGCCAGCCGTCGTGGCCGATGCGCTCGGAGAGTGTCAGGCGCGCTTCCCGCAGGTGCCGATCATCTTCGCCGAGAACCGGGCATTGGCGCAGGAGTGGACCTATCGGTTCTTCGGCGCCGCGCTCAGTGAGCACGCGCAGGAGTCCGAATCCGTACGCCGGGTCGCCGAGCTTTCGGTGCCATCCGAGTCACCCGAGGCGACGTAGGCGCTTGCAGGCGTCAGAGTGCTATGTAGTTGCTTCCATTTTGGAAGCGCCTGTGGAGTGGACTGTTCCACCCACGACGACCGGCAGCCCACGCTGCGTACCACCCCCAGGGATGGGTTGCGCGTGCTACGGAATTGCGTCCGCTCCGGAAGCACCCCTGGAGCCGGGGTTGCACGCGTGAGCGTCGGCATTCAGCTTGCGTACCTCTGCACCGACCGTCAACCGACGAGATCGGCCCATTTTGGGGCACTTGTTCTCTGACTCAGCGTCCGTTCCGGTCAGCTTCAGCGGGCCGGCACTCGGCGCGGGATGTCAATGGGCTCGCCTTCGCCGACTCCGCCCCCGGTGCACCGCAAGCTCGAGAGGTTCGGGCAAGCCATAAGTGAGCGGGCGCACGCTGAAGCGGTGATGGCAAGCTCAAGCGGACATGGGGAGCTGATTCGGGCAATCCCGGGCATCTTCGCGGGTTAGGCGGAGCCGCGCGAGTACGCCCCTCTTCGCGCGTGAAGTATCACGCGCGAAGACAGTGCAATCCGAGCAGCTGCGCGCAAGCCGAGCGAAGACGCAAGAGCACGACATCCAAACAGCTCCATCCACGCCGATCCCTCAAGCGGAGGTCCGCAAGCCCACTCTGGCGACGGACGTCTCGGAATCGGCATCCCCGGGCAGGGGGGCCTCGGGCAGGGCAGACCCCTGACCCCAGGGGCATTTCCCCTGCAGGCGCAATTCCATAGGGCGCTCACATCACCCCTCTCCCGGACGCCGCACACGCCGACGCCAAAAGGTCGGACGCGCCAGATGTCACGACGTGGCCCGCGACACCGCGCGCCAGATGGGAAGTCGTGGCAGGTGGCGCGATCACCCCCGAACCCGGGCGCGTCGCAATACCCGATCGCGCGCGGCGGCTTACGTTCGAGACAAGTACGCCTCAGACCACCTGATGCAGCCAACGCACGGGGGCGCCCTCGCCGGCGTACCGGAAGATCTCGAGCTCGTCGTCCCAGGGCCTGCCGAGCAGCTCATCGAGGGCCTGGGCCAGGGGCTTGGTGCCAACGGCATCGGCCGCGATCGCAGCACGCAGGCGCTCCTCGGGGATGAGGATGTCGCCGTGGATGCCGGTCATTGCCTGGAAGATCCCGAGGCGGGGCGTATAGGAATACCGCACACCCTCGCTCATCGACGTCGGCTCCTCGGTCACCTCGAACCGCAACCGCTGCCAGCCCTTGAGCGCGGATGCGAGTTTGGCGGCGGTGCCGTCGGGTCCGGACCAGGACAGCTCGGCGCGATAGGTGTTGCGCTCGGCTTCCTGGGCGGTCCAGGTGAGGCGAGTGGGTACGCCAAGCAGGCCGCCCAACGCCCACTCGATATGAGGGCACAGCGCGGACGGCGCCGAATGGACGTACATCACGCCACGGGTCGTGCTCATCGGGTCCTCCAAGGCTTCGAGTTATGCCTTCCCCGACACTCTCGCCAGCCCTGGGACCGATGCGTCCATTGTGCACCACCAACCACACGTGCACCAATCTCCGATCCATCACAATCGGAAGTTGTCGGCGTGGTCAGTCGCGCGCAGCCTGCGTATTCCAGTAGGCATTCGGGTCGAGCCGCGCCCCGAAGATCGCCTGGCCGACCCGGACGCAGGTCGAGCCATGCGCAATGGCCAACTCGAAGTCACCACTCATGCCCATCGACAGCTCATCCCACGTGCCGACGGCCCGATCACTGTCCCGCAGCCGGCGCTGCACTTCGACCATCCGCTCGAAACACGGCCCTACCTCGGCCGGGTCCGACGAGAACACCGCGAGGGTCATCAGCCCCTTGACCCGCAGGGACGAGTACGCCCCCAGCTGCGCCGCGAAGTCCTCCACTTCCTCCGGCGGCAACCCGAACTTCTGCGGCTCCCCCGACGAGTTGACCTGGATCATCACATCCAGCCCACGCCCCGCGGCCTGCAACCGCTTGTCGAGCTCAGCCGCCAGCCGCAGCGAATCGAGCGCCTGGAACTCATCGGCGAACTTCGCGAGGTTCTTGGCCTTGTTGGTCTGCAGATGACCGATCACCGACCACTGGATCAACGTGTCGGCCAGCTCGACCGACTTCGACTCCGCTTCCTGCACCCGGTTCTCGCCAAACATCCGCTCCCCTGCGGCGTACGCCTTGCGGATCACGTCCTGCCCGTGGGTCTTGGACACGGGGAGCAGGCGTACCTCCGAACGATCGCGCCCCGCCGCCTCACAGGCGGCGGCGATGCGATCCCGCACCAGAGCAAGATTGGCTACGACATCGACGGGAGTTGCTTCGGTCATGGGCCCAACCTACGGCCAACGCGCCCCGAGCGAGACGATGCCCAACGCCGCGAGCAGGCCGACGACCAGCCCGGCACCGACATAGCGCGAGGTGACCTCCTGATAGGCCTCCTGGGTGCCGGTGGTCTGGCGGATCTCGGCGTACACCTCACGCAGGCGCTCGGCCGACGGCGCGTAGTAGCTCTTCCCGCCCCCCTCGCGCGCGATCTCCGCGAGCTGTTCGCGGTTGACGCGGACCATCTCGCGCCGGCCCGTGCGCGGGTCGATGATGTAGCCCCAGTCGGTGCCAAAGGCGATGGTGTTGACGGGTACGCCGGCTTCCTTGGCCGCGCGCGCCGCCGTATAGGGGCTGCGGCCCCGCTGGGATTCACCGTCACTGAGCACTACGAGAGCCGCGGGCGGGTTGCTCTCGGGGTTGTCCGGATCGGGCGGCACCATGAGCAGGGCATCGAGCCCCGCATAGATCCCCTCGCCGATCGCCGTCGACTCCCGCAGCTGCAGGTTGTCGATGGCCGCGGTCACGGCGCCCCGGTCGATGGTCGGCTCGATGGCGATCGAGGCGGTGCCGGCGAACTCGACGAGTGACACGTTGAACCCGGGCGGCAGCGACAGCACGAATTCCTTCGCAGACTCCTTCGCCGCAGCCAGGCGGGTGGGCGGCACGTCGGCCGCCTCCATCGACAGCGACACGTCCATGACGATGACCACGGTGGCACGGTCGCGCGGCACCTGGATCGTCTGCTGGGGCGTCGCCCAGGCGACGGTGAGCAGGCCGAGGCTGAGGATCGACAGGGCGACCGCGGTGTGGCGCACCCAGGGTCGATCGGTGTTGATGGGCAGTCGTCCTCCGCCGTCGCGGCGGAAATAGACGAGTGCGAGATAGAGCAGCGCCAGCGCCGGCAGCGCGAGCAGGGCCCAGAGCCGGCCTTCGTGCAGGAACTCGGGAATCACGAGGGCCACCTCGCTGCGAGGGAGATGGCGGCCAGGGCGGCGAGTACGCCGAAGCCGAGGCCCCAGCCCGCCCACGCCGCAGTGGTCTCCCGGTGCGCGAGCTCATAACCGACGGAGGAGCCGATGTCGGCGTACACCTTCTTGAGTTGATCGTTGGTCGCGGCGCGGAAGTATTCACCCTCGGAGATCTCGGCGATGCGGCGGAGCTGGTCGTGGTTGACCGGCGCGGGCTCGCGCTTGCCGTCGAGATCGACGTACCCGTTCTCGGTGCCGAAGCCGATCGCATAGATCTTCACCCCGGCGGCCTTGGCCAGCGCGGCGCCCTGATCTCCGGGCCGACCGTTGGTGTTCTCACCGTCGGTGAGCAGCACGATCGCGCCCGGCGCGGCCTCCTCGTCGGCGCCCTTCGGCTTGGGCGCCTGGTCGAGCGCCTGCAGGCCGACGACGATCGATTCGCCGATGGCGGTCGAGTCCTGGAGGTTGCGGGTCTCGATGCCCCGGATGATCGCCGACCGATCGGTCGTGGGCCGCGCGACCATGGCGGGCGCACCCGACAGCGTCACCAGCGCCACGTTGTATTGCGGCGGCAGGCTTTTGACGAAGTCGATCGCCTGGTTCTTGGCGACGGTCATGCGGTCGGGGCGGACGTCGGTCGCCTGCATCGACTGGGAGATGTCGAGGACCACCACGATGGTCGCGCGCTCGCGCGGCACCTCGACCTGGGCGTACGGCTTCGCCCAGGCAGCCGTCAGCGCGATGAGCGAAAGCAATGACAACAGAACGGTCAGGTGGCGGCGCCACTGCGACTGCTGGCGCACGACAGCGCCGAGCATGCCGGTGTTGGTGAAGCGGATGCCGCGCTTGTTGCGCTGGCGGCGCGCCCAGACATAGAGCAGCACGAGCACGGGCACCGCGAGGAGCCACAGCAGCCGCATGGGTTCGGAGAAGTCGGGGAACCAGCCCGGGAGACTCATCGGCTCACCCCCTGGGGTGGTGCGTGCAGCATGCTGGCGACCCGGCGATAGGCCAGCACGAATCGGGCGATGTCGGCGACCCAGTCGCGGTCGGTGCGGAGCTGGATGTGACCGACTCCGGCCCGGCGAAGCGCGATTCTGATGCGCTCCCGCTGGGCCGAGCTGGCTGCGTCCATCCGCTTCCGGGCTGCCTGGTCTCCAGTATTCACATAGCGTTCAAAGTCGGTTTCGGGATCGCGGATGAGGATCTCGCCGACATTGGGGAACTCGAGCTCGAACTTGTCGACGACCTCGATGGCCAGGACCTGGTTGCGGACCGCAAGTCGACGCAGTGGGCGCTCCCAGGGCGGCGGGATATTCGGGTCGAGCTCGTGATCGCCCGGGGTGAGGAAATCGGACACGACCACGCGCATGCCGCGGCGGCGCTGGGTGCGGGCGAGCTGTTCGATGCCCTCGGGCAGGTCGATGGTGCCGCCGGCGTGGTCGGGCACGAACGGTGCCTCGAGCATGCGCCGCAGCAGGCCATAGAGCGCGGTCCGCCCGGAGCGCGCCGGGAGTCGGGTGATGCCGTCGGGGCGCATGACCATGCCGCCGAACCGGTCGCCCATGCGCTGGGAGAGGAAGCCGATCGTGGCGATGGCGGCGATGCCGAGGTCGCGTTTGGTGATGCCGGCGGTGCCGAAGTTCATCGACGGGGTGACATCGAGGAGCGCCCAGACCTCGAGTTCGCGGTCGGCCATCGTGTCGCGCACGTGCGGGACCGTGGTGCGGGCCGTGACCGCCCAGTCCATCTTGCGCACGTCGTCCTGACCGGGGACGTATTCACGGGCGTCGTTGACATCCGAGCCCGGGCCCGGGAGGAGCCCGAGGTGGTCACCGTGCAGAAAACCCTCGAGCCGGCGTACCACCGCGAGCTCCAGCCGCCGCAGCGCCGCCTCCGGGGCGAGCTTGTGCAGCGGCAGCGTGGCGCGCGTCGGCGCGCCCAGGACCGAGGCATAGGCCTCTTTGGCGTACGCCGGGTCTGCGCGGAAGTCGGGTCGGCTCATCCGCTGAAGTCGGGCTGATGATGGTGCTGGTCATGGGATTCGGCCCGCACCTGCTGGTTCCAGACCGGGGTGGGCGGCGGCACCATCGCCACGATGCGCTCGATCACCTGGGCCGGGTCGATGTTGTCGGCGACGGCATCGAACCCGAGAACGAGGCGGTGGGCCATGACGTCCCTGGCGACGGCCTGGACGTCGGTCGGCAGGACATAATCACGGCCGTGGATCAGGGCGAGCGCACGGGAGGCGGCGACCAGGCCGAGCGTCGCACGCGGCGAGCAGCCGATCTGGATGACGGGGGTGAGGTCGGGCATGCCGAATTCGACGGGCGTACGCGTCGCGAGGACGAGCCGGACGATGTATTCCGCCACCAGGTTGTGCACGAACACCTGCGACGCCTGGTCCTGGAGCTGGCGGACGAGGTCGGGGTTGAGCACCGGCTCCGCCTCCGGCGGGCGCACGCTCATGCGGCGGAGGATCTCGAACTCCTCGTTGCCATGGGGATAGGGCACATCGACCTTGAGCAGGAACCGGTCGCGCTGGGCCTCGGGGAGCGGATAGACACCCTCGGATTCGACCGGGTTCTGGGTCGCGATGACGATGAACGGGCTGGGGGCCGGATAAGTACGCCCCGCGATCGACGCCTGCTTCTCGGCCATCAGCTCGAGCATCGCCGACTGCACCTTGGCGGGTGCGCGGTTGATCTCGTCGGCGAGGACAAAGTTGACGAACACGGGCCCGAGTTCGACCTCGAACCGCTCCTGCGACGCCAGATAGATGCGGGTGCCGACGATGTCGGACGGCACCAGGTCGGGCGTGAACTGGATGCGGGCGAAGTCGCCGCCCACCACCGTGGCGAACGACCGCACCGCGAGAGTCTTGGCGACGCCGGGCACGCCTTCGAGGAGGATGTGGCCCTTGGCCAGCAGCCCGACCATGAGCTGCTCCACCATGTGCTCCTGGCCGACGATCACGCGCTGGACTTGACCGATGGCCTCTCCGACGAGTCGCGCGGCTTCGCTGCTGCTGAGCTGGGGCTGCGTGCTCGGACTGGTCACAAGCTGACTCCTGATTGCGTGTCTGCGGGACCCCGACAGCGTACCCGCTGCCCGGTGCGACCCCGTTCTGGCCGCATCAGGCGAGAGTCCATCGGCTCCCCCACCGGCACGCTCACCCCGGCCCGCGCCCACTCATCGGGCACAATGGGGCCCTATGTCGAAACAGCCCAGCACTCCCGGGGCCGGCCCCACGTGGCCCGGCCTGGAGTTGACCCCGACCTGGCCGGACGATCCGGTCAAAGTGGGCGATTTCTGGCTCGACGGCCGGGTCGTGACCCGTCCCTCCGGTGTCGCCTGGGCCGCGCACGGCGACGGCCTGCTGCATCCGACGCGCCAGGAGGAGACCGACCCGGACCACAAGGTCATCCTGGTGCAGCTCTCGGAGGGCGCGGCCGCCGACAAGGCCGCCCGCGATCGCTTCGCCGGGCTGGTGAATCAGCTCCACATCGATGTCGTCCTCGCCCGGGGCGGGCACGAGCAGGACCAGGGCCGGCTGGGTCGGCGCTTCCGCAACGAGGACGACGACCCGGTCGATCCCGATGAGGATCATCCGCTGGCGCCGTGGGTGGCGCTGGCGTACGCCGGGGACGACGGGCTCGTCCGGCTGGCCGATGACCTGCTGGCCCAGGTCGACCTGCTCGACCTGCCGCATCTGGGCCGCCCCGCGGGACCGGACTTCCGGCTGCACTGGATCGACCGCAACCGCCCCGGCACCAACCGGATCTGGCCCCTGCCCTGGCCGGGACGCTATGACCGGGCCGGTTGGGTGACGATTCTCGTGTCGTGGCTGCTGATGCTGCTCATGGCGGCGATCGCGGTCATCATCGCGATTCTCGTCTTCCGCAACGCGCCGCCGCAGGCACCCCCACCCCAGGCCGGCCAGACGGCGTCGCCGGGCGGGACCGGCTCAGCGACCGCGACCTTGAGCCCCTCTCCGGGAGGTACGCCGACGGCCACCAGCTCTCCCAGCCCCAGCCCCGGGGACACCCCGAGCGGTGGAGGGACCCCGACCCCACCGTCACGATTGTGAGGCGGGGTTGATCAGGCCACGACTGATCGCCACCGACCTCGACGGGACCTTCCTGTCCCCCGACGGCACGGTGAGCGACGAGAACAAGCAGGCGGTGGCTGCGGCTGCCGCCGCGGGTCTGCCGCTCGTCTTTGTGACCGGGCGACCGCCGCGCTGGCTGGGCGTCCTGTCCGACCTGCCACTCGCCCACCCCACCGTCATCGCCAGCAACGGCGCCATGCTGTGGGACATCGAGGAGAATCGGGCGCTGTGGTCGAAGACCATCCCGTCCACGCTCGCGGTGGCGGCCGTGCACGCGATCCGGGCCGAATTGCCGGAGGCGTCGTTCGGGTTCGAGCAGGGCATGCGGTTCGGTTTCGATGCGAAATATCGCCTCGGCCTGCAGCGCGATGAGGCCCTGGCCCGGCCCGAGTTCTTCACCGGGGACATCGAGGACATGGCGCGAGAACCGTTCGTGAAGCTGCTCGTCCAGCACGACTGCCTGAGCTCCGACGACCTCGCGCATCAGGTCTCCGAGCTCATCGGGGACTCCCTGACCGTCACGCATTCGACCTGGGGCAATCTCGGTTTGCTCGAATTGTCTGCCCCGGGAGTGACGAAGGCGACGACGCTGGCCCGGTACGCCGAGTCGCTCGGGGTCGCCGCCAACGAGGTGGCGGCTTTCGGCGATATGCCCAACGACCTGTCGATGTTGTCGTGGGCGGGGATGCCGTTCGTGATGGCCGAGTCCCATCCCGTGCTGTTCGATCTTCCGAAGGCACGCCGGATCGGGTCGAACGCAGAATCGGCCGTAGGGCGCATGATCCAGGAGTGGGTGTGAGTCGTGGTCGTCGGACGGGGCATTTCGCGCTGATCTGCCTGCTGCCGACGCTCGCGGCCCTGTGGTCGGTCACCGTGTCGATCGGCAGCGGGACGCTCGTCCCGTGGTCGCCGCGCACCGAGGACCTCAACGTCTATCGCGAGGCCGCGCGGGCGCTGGTCGAGGGCCGCGACTTCTATCAGCTCGAGGGTGTCTTCCCCTATATCTATCCGCCGATCGCGGCGGTGTTGGCTCTGCCTTTGTTGGTGGTGCCGTGGACCATCGCCCAGTTGGTCTGGACCGTTGCCAACGCGGTGGTGGTCGTGCTGGTGCTGCGTCACCTGCGCGTACGCCCCGGCTGGCTCGTCAGCATCGCCGCTGCGGCCGCGATCCTGTTTCTTACCCCGTTCACCATCACCCTCGGCATGGGCCAACTGGGCATTCTGCTCATGGCGCTGGTTCTGCTTGATGCGACTGATGGACCGCGCCTGCGGGCCGGACGCAAGCCGCTGCTCCCCCCGGGCGTACTCACGGGGATCGCAACCGGACTCAAACTCACACCGGCGGTGTTCATCGTCCACTACTTCCTGACGAAGCGATACCGGCAGGGCATCGTCGCGTCGGTGACGTTCCTGGGGACGGTTCTGATCGGGCTTGCCGTCGCGCCGGGGCCGTCGTGGGGGTATTGGATGCGCCTCGCGGGCGGGGACTCGGGGGCCAACCCCGATGCGTACGGCTGGCTGGCCAATATCTCGGTGCTGTCGGCGGTCTATCGCTTCACCGATGTGACGTCGGTGGGCACGGTTGTGGGGCTCGGCCTGTCAGCGGTGTTCGTCGTGCTGGGCCTGGTCGCGGCTGTGGTGGCGCGGAAGCACGGCCACGATGTGCTCGGTGTCGCCCTGCTCGGCATGGTCTCGTCGCTGGCGAATCCCATCGCGTGGGTGCATCACCTGACCTGGGTTCTGCCCCTGGCGGTGGTCGGGTTGCGGGATCGATTGCCGGACGTTCTGCGGTGGGCGGTGCTGATCACGGCGCTCTGGGGAACGGTGCAGCCACAGTTCGCTCTGAAGGGTGCGCCGTGGGCGCACGCGGAGATCCACGAATACTCCGTGGCGGAGAAGGTCTTTGCAGCCGGAACGGATATTGTCGTTCTGCTCACGGTGCTGCTGGTATGGGTCGGTATGACCCGCGGGCGCGTCCGCGCACCCGCTCGCCGAACGGCCGGCGAACCTACGGATGGAGACAGCAAGGCATGAATGCGGTGAAACGTGGCGCATTGACGGTGATCTATCTGATCCCGCCTCTGTTTGCGGCACTGTATTCCGGGGCCACCGAGATCGCAGACGGTTCGTTCTGGCCGTGGAAGCCCGTGATGATCGACCTCGACGTCTATCTGCGCACGGCGCAGTTGGTGCTCGAGGGCAAGGATTTCTACAACGTCGAGGCGTGGCTGCCGTGGCTCTATACGCCGTTCGCAGCGCTGCTCGCTGTGCCCTTCGCGTTCATGAGCGTGACGGTGGGCCAGATTTTCTGGCTTCTGGTCAATGCATTGATGCTTATCGCCATCGTCCATCGACTGGGCTTCAAGGGCTGGCAGCTGAGCCTGGTGTCAGTGGCTGCGATCTGGCTCGTTGAGCCGATGCGGGTCACCCTCGGCTTCGGGCAGGTGAACCTGTTCCTGATGGCGCTGGTGGCGTACGACCTGCTGCCCGGCCCGCGCGTCCTCGGCGATCGCAAGCGGATCCTGCCGCAGGGCTGGCTGACCGGCATCGCGACCGCCATCAAGCTGACGCCGGCGATCTTCGCGGTGTATCTCTTCCTGGCCGGCCGCGTGAAGGCCGCCATCGTGACCTTCGTGTCGTTCGTGGCGGCGACCGTGATCGGCTTCATCGTCCTGCCCGCCATGTCGATCGACTATTGGGGCCGCCTGGCCGGGGGCGATTCCGGGCTCAATGCCGGGATGAAGTATTTCACCAACCAGTCGATCATCGGCTCCTATATCCGCTTCACCGAGAACGAGCCCGAGAGCATTCCCCTCGGCGGCCTCGTCCTGGCGATGATCGTGATTCTGGTGGGCATTGTCGCCGCGGTGCTGTGGCACCGGCTGGGGCATGTGTCGTACGCCGTCGCACTGACCGCCTTCACCGGTCTGTTGGCCTCGCCGATCTCGTGGAGCCACCACTTCGTGTGGGTGCTTGTGCTAGCCGCGGTGCTGATCACCGACAAGGGCCTGCCGGACTTCATCCGCTTCTTCGGGCTGGGTTATTCGCTCTGGGTGATGTATGCCCCGTTCATGCAGTTCACCGACGGGCGGGATGAGTTCACCTACACCTTCGGCGAGAAGATCATCGACGGCGGCTCGATGATCCTGGGCATGGCGTTGTTCGCCCTGTCGATCGGGTACGCCCTGGTCGAGCGTCGGCGCCAGGGCTTGCCGTGGCTGCCTTTGACCCTGCGGGAGCAGGAGCGTACGCCCGGGGAGCCGGTCCCTGCCCGCGCGGCGGCTGACGAGTGAGTTGGGTTGAAGGATTTTGGCGCTGGGGCAGGCAAAATCCTTCAAGCCAAATTCTGCGGTGCCGCTAGGATCGAGCACTGCACGCGGCGATAGCTCAGCCGGTTAGAGCAAGGGACTCATAATCCCTGGGTCGTGGGTTCGAGCCCCACTCGCCGCACCAACTCGGGCCACCCTGATGGCGAAGGAGTGGACACGCCTCCCAGAAGTGAAGACACACTGCTGCGAGCCGGGCCCCCGAAGGGATGGGTAGTTTGTTCCAGCTCTGCTGACTCCGGTAGAGATCGGGAGCTCGCCTCCGTGTCGAAAAAAGGAAAAACGTTCAGGGGGCGGCATCCGCATTCGGATGCCGCCCCCTCCTGTTCAGGTCTCACAGTGCTGGACGCACCAGGACCAAGGAATCAGTTGCCCCAGATCTGGTCAGCCTGTCCCCCCGCAGCGCTGAGTTGCTCGATGGTGTAACTCGTATGGACCTTCAGAGGATCCAACGCGTAGACATGGATCGTGTCGCAGATGACGTCGCCAAAATCACACAGCGTGACCGTCCGGTCCGCCACGTTCTTGGGCAGCTTGGTGAAGGTGGTGTTCAGCTTGGTGGGCGGCAATACGAGGAGACCTTTGGACGGACGCGCATTCCCCACGCGGGCGCGGGGGCTGTCGCCCGGGTGCGACAGAGGGTCTCCCACCAGGACGAAGACGCTGCGCCCCACCTGGTCGCGAGACATGGTACGTGACGCCCAGTTGACGGCCGCGGCACCCTGCGAGTACCCGACGAACGCCATCTTCCCCGGCGCTTTCTCGACCTGCTTGCAAGACGCTTCGTACTTGTCGACAGCCCTGTGGAGCGCATCCGAACCACCCCACATGCTGTCTGCGTAGGAAGTCGACGCCTGTAGGACAGGCTGGCGCTTGAGCGGGTTGCCTACCTTCGTTTGCGACCAGTCTTCGCCCAACGCACTGACCGGCAGAGCATCGTATTCAAGGATGGCTGTGGAAGAGACGGTGAGCCCGCGCTCATTGGCCAACGCCTTGATCCGTTCCTGCACGATCCAGGCCTCCCGACCGAACCCTCCGAGATGGTCACGCTTCTGGCCCGAACCACGGAGCCCAAAAATCGCCAGGTCCGGACAGGCCACGCTGGGATCGATAACGGAGGTTACTGCTTCAACCAGCCCCTCGGCGTCTGTGGCATCGTGGTATGTGCCGCCAGTCGCCTCTGCGATGCACGTGAGTTCGTCGCCAGTGGCTGCGGTGGCTTTGAAGCCGACAGTGTGGACCTTGAAGCTGACGTCCGCCGCGGCCACAAGCTCCTTGGCAGTCGCGCACGGATTGCCGCACGTGGACTGGCCATCGGAAATGAGCACGATGGTCCGGTCGCCTGTTTTGGGCAGATCGGCGACAGCCGCCCGGAGTGCGTCCGGTGTCGGCGTCCCTCCCGAAGCAACAAGGCTGTCGACCGTGGCGGCAAAGGTAGTCGGGTCATGGGGACCAACGGGAACAGCCAGAGCGCCACCGTTGCCACAAAACCCGGAGAAAGTCCGCATGCCGACCATGGCACCGGTTGGGATGGTGGATCCCAACGTACGCAACGCATCTTGCGCCTGCTTCAAGGGTTCGCCCGACATAGATCCGGAGACGTCAACGACGAAGTGAGTGGTGGGCGCAGAGCCAACAACCGCCGTTCCCGCCACTGGCTCCACGGGCGCGGCGACCGCACTACCTGTCGAGATCCCACTTAGCGTCAGTAGGCAACTGAGCGCAAACGCAGAGGCAATAGTTGTCCGTTTCATTTCTCCCCCTAATAGGCCGATGAGGTCGGCCGACAGGAACTTATCGGTAGTTATTGCTTTGCGGATGTCCTTGTTTGGGGGGACAAGATGGACGCGCTGCGGGAGAGAACTCCCACCTCGGGGCCGATGGACCGAGCAGTCGTTGGCGTCTACGCCTCGCCACGCACGACCTCACCGCGAAGGCTCGCCTATCCAGCTCGTTTCGTCCCTGCGCGGCAGGTCAATGCCAGCGCCTGTGGGCAGCTCAGATTCGTCATCAGCTAACTCGGAGGGTTCATACCCACGACCCAAGGATTATGAGTCCCTAGCTTGCTCTGAAGGCGCTGCCTCCGAGCCGTTTACAGAACTCTGGTGATCCGACTGTTCTTTCCCCTCAGCGTTCCCTAATGTATCTATAACATAAGTTATGCAAGCAGAGGAGTCCCCATGAAACGTCGCCTGGTTGCCATCCTCGGAGCGGCAGCGCTCGGCCTGTCCGCCCTGGGCGGAGCAGCTCCCGCATCGGCGGCCGTCCCCGGCGCGCCCTATGTCGCGCTCGGCGATTCTATTGCGGCCGGCACAGGCAACAAGCCCTATGTCGACGCCGACTGCCTGCGCTCGCGTCGGGCCCATCCGGAACTCCTGGCCAAGACCCTCGGCGCGCCGGTCGATTCCGAGGCGTGCAGCGGCGCGACCACTACCGACGTACTCACCACACAGTTGCCGGTCGCCGATCTCGGCCCGGCGACCCAGCTCGTCACCCTGACCATGGGCATCAACAATCTCGGCTGGCAGGGCGTACTCAAGGACTGCTCATCCGACGGCACCTCCCCCAATTGCGAGGCCGCGCTGACCCAGGCACTCGGCGCTCTCAGCGTGCTCAGGACCGACGTCGCGACGGTGCTGGAAGCCATCCACGAGGCGGCGCCCAACGCCCAGGTCGTCATCACCGGATACCCCCAGCTGTTCGGCCAGTTCTCCGGGTCGTGCAGCGTCGGCAACTTCGGCAAGGGCCAGGTCCGGGTCTCCGCCGACCAGGCCAACGGGATCAACTACCTGATCACCTTGGTCAACGGCCAGATCCTGGCAGGGGTTGGAATCGACAACTCCAACGCTGACGGCGACCTCAACGACATCCCGACCCTCCCCGTCGACGTCGATCCCGCCTTCGCGACCCATCGCCTGTGCGACACCGGGGATCGCTGGATCTCAGGGTGTTGCCCGAGGAGAAGTCGGCTGTCTGGCAGCGGAGCTTCCATCCGAACGCTCCGGGCCAGCAGGCGTACGCGAACGCCATCGCGGCAGCCATCGCCCACTGAGTCACGACGAGGCGTACGCCGGCCCGCGGGTCGGCGTACGCCTCGTTGCTGGTCCTCGGAAAGCTCGGGAGTGAGACGATGGCGATACCATCGCAGGTATGGCCATGATCCTTCGCACCACCGCTGAGGATGACGCACTACTGGAGTCGCTCGCTCAGTTGCATGGCATCAGCAAGCACGAAGCGGCACTTCGAGCGATCCGCGAGGTTGGCGGGCGCGAAGCTCAGAGTGCGATGGTCGCGCGCTATGCCAAGGAGACGATCGCGGAGTACGCCGAGCTGCTCCAACGTCTGGCGCAATGATTTGGCTGATCGTGACACCGCTCCACGAGACCCCTTGGCCTGACACGAGACCACTGCTCGAGCAGACGTCTCGACGCACTCCGAGGTGTCTCGGCGAAGAAAGCCCGGAGGACAGACCACGAACGTGGCGCTCGGCGGAAGGAGCGCGGAGGACGGGGAACTACCGCGGGGGCTCGGCGTACTCGATGGTGATGTGCTCGTAGCCCAGCTGCTGGCAGAGCAGAGTCAGGAAGTGGGTGCCCTGCGTACGCGCGGTGTCGCGGAGGTCGGACTCGTCCGCCGCGCGGGCCAAGGCCGTCACTGCCGCGGCATCCATGTCTTCCTTCACCGCCAGTGACCCGTTGCCCAGGGCATCGTCCAACCGCTGCACGACGCCGCGCGAATGGGAAACGATGCGCGACTTGTCGTGATCGATCGACGGCCGCGACAACACGGGCGCGGGCACGCGTACGGTGATCGTCCGTGTCTCCGGATCAGCCGTGATCCCGTCCTCCGTGAGCCCCCGCAGATCGATCGTCGCATCGACATCTCCCTGATAGATCGCCACGATCGTCTCGCCATCGACAAAATCCGGCAGTCGACTCCGCAGACCCGTCTTCTCGACATCGATCACGACCGGCACCGAGAACGTCCCCGACGCGGCCTTCAACTCCGCCGCCTCGCGGATCTCCAGGACTGTCACATCCCCAGCCGCGGCCGGGCTCTCCTCCACCCCGGGCACGAACCATCCGAACGGATCCAGGCTCCGCACGACCAGGGCCACCAACAACAGCGCCGCCACACCAACGGCCACGCGAAACCGCACATCCGACCGCGGCAGAGTGTCGGGATCGATCATCACAGCCTCCGAAGGTCAGACCTGCTGAGCGAACTGCGTACGGTGCAGGTCCGCATAGGAACCATCGGCCTGCAGCAACTCCCCGTGGCGCCCACGCTCGACGATACGCCCGCGGCTGAGGACCAGGATCTGGTCGGCATGCCGGATGGTGGAGAGGCGGTGGGCGATGACGATGGAGGTACGCCCCTCCATCGCGGTGTCCAGCGCCCGCTGCACGGCCACCTCGGACTCCGAATCCAGATGCGCCGTCGCCTCGTCGAGCACGACGATCGGCGGAGCCTTGAGCAGCAGCCGCGCAATCGCCAGCCGCTGCCGCTCACCACCGGACAAGCGATATCCCCGCTCGCCCACCACCGTGTCGAGCCCATCCGGGAGATCCTCGACGAGCCCCCGGATCTGAGCCGCCTCCAGCGCGCCCCACATCTGTTCCTCGGTCGCCTCCGGCTTCGCGTACGCCAGATTGGCCCGCACCGTGTCGTGGAACATGTGCGCATCCTGGGTGACATAGCCGACGTTGTCCTGCAGCGAGTCGAGCTGGAGATCGCGTACATCATCGCCACCGACCCGCACCGTCCCCGACGTCGTGTCATAGAGCCGCGCGATCAGGTGGGTCATGGTCGTCTTGCCGGAACCGGAGGCCCCGACGAGCGCCACGGTCTCCCCCGGCGCGGCGATGAACGAGATGTTGGTCAGCACCGGCTCGTCGCTCCGGCTCTCGGGCCGGGCGACCTCGAGGGAGGCGAGGCCGGCGGTGCCGCCATCGGGGTACGCAAACGTCACGTCGTCGAACTCGACCGAACCCCGCCCGCTGACGGGCTTGGCATCTGGCGCATCCGCGATGGCCGGCTTCAGGTCGAGCACCTCGAAGACCCGCTCGAAGCTGACCAGCGCGGACATGACATCGACGCGCAGGTTGGTCAGCTGAGTCAGAGGCCCATACAACCGAGCGAGGAGCCCCGCGAGGGCGGTCAGCGTACCCACCGTCAGCGACCCGCCCACCGCCATCCAGCCACCCACGCCATAGACGAGCGCGGTCGCGAGCGCGGCCACCAGGGTCATGGACGCCATGAAGAAGCGGGTATTCATGGCGATCTTGACGGAGACGTCCCGCACGGACCCGGCCTTCTGGGCGAACAGGTCGTGCTCCCGACCCTTGCGGCCGAACAGCTTGACCAGCAGCGCCCCAGACACGCTGAAGCGCTCGGTCATGGTCGCCGACATGTCGGCGTTGTGTTGCATCTGCTCCCGCGTGAGACCAGCGAGCCGCGCACCCATGATCCGCGCGGGGATGAGGAAGATCGGCAGCATGATCAGGGCTGCGAGCGTGAGCTGCCACGACAGAACCAGCATCGCCGCAAGCACCAGCACCAAAGAAATGATGTTCGACACCGACGACGACAGCATCGACGTGAACGCCTGCTGGGCCCCGATGACATCGGAGTTGACGCGCGAGACGAGCTTGCCGGTCTGCGTACGCATGAAGAAGGCAATGGGCATGGACTGGACGTGATCGAAGACCTGCGTCCGCAGATCGAAGATCAGGCCCTCGCCGATGCGGGCCGAACACCACCGCTGGACCAGCGACAACACGGCTTCGGCAAGCGCCAAAACGGCCACGATGATCGCGAGGCGGATGACGAGCCCGAGGTCGCCGCCGAGCACGCCCCGGTCGATGATCTCCTTGAACAGCAGCGGCGGCACGACACCGAAGACCGCGGCCAGGCTGATCAACACGAGGAAAAGGGCGATCATCCCTCGGTAGGCCCCGGCATAGCCGAGCACCCGTCGGACGATGCCCTGACTCAGTTTGTGGTGGACTACGTCGCGGTCCTTGCGCATGCCGCCGAGGGGACCCCAGCCGCCGCCACCGCCCATGCCCATGCTCATGCGGCCATCCTGTCGTGCGCGTTCGTCGTGCTCACCTCTCCGCGCTCAAGAGATCGAGGCTCATTCGAGCAGAGCAACGCCTGACCGGACGGTCCTATTCCGCAGCCCGGGCCTGGTCGATCGCCTGCTTGAGCTCGGCACGGCGCTGTTCGGCCGCCGCTCCCCGGGTCGCGCCACCGCGTCCACGCAGCTCGACGCCGCTCTCCTTGAGCAGTCCCTGGACGAAGCCGTAGGACCGCCCGAAATCGGACGCGAGGGACCGAATCGACTCTCCCGCCTCATAACGAATGCGGAGGCGATCTGCCAATGCGGAGCGGGCGTCGCCAACGATTCGCGCGCCCTTGGGCGAACTGCCGGATTGGGCAGAAGCCATGGCAGCAACCTCCTGGGTGAGTGTGAAAGTCGACTTTAGCCGCTGAGGGCAGAACTCCCCAACCGGCCGATTCCCCCGACAGACTGGTCAGTTTGCGAGATTTCGCCGAAACCCTATCCCCCATGGTGGTGCCGGCCCAATCGACGCGCAAGCGCAGCGAAAAGGGTCAGGCGAGAGCGATGAGCTCGGCGTATTCGGCGCTCCAGTGGTCTTCGACACCGTCCGGAAGGATGAGTACGCGGTCCGGGTCGAGCGCCTCGGCGGCCCCGTCATCGTGGGTGACGAGGACGACCGCGCCGGCATACGTCCGGATCGCTTCCAGCACCTCCGCACGTGACGCGGGGTCGAGGTTGTTGGTCGGCTCGTCGAGGAGCAGGACGTTGGCACCGGACACGACGAGCATCGCGAGGGAGAGTCGGGTTTTCTCTCCGCCGGAGAGTACGCGAGCGGGTTTGTCCACATCGTCGCCGGTGAACAGGAACGAGCCGAGGATCTTGCGCACCTCGGTGTCGTTGAGGTCGGGCGAAGCCGAGACCATGTTTTGGAGGACCGTGCGGTTGCCGTCGATCGTGTCGTGTTCCTGGGCGAAATAGCCGATGCGCAGGCCGTGGCCGTGGAGGACTTCGCCGGTGTCGGGCTTTTCGACCCCGGCCAGGATGCGCAGCAGGGTCGTCTTGCCCGCGCCGTTGAGGCCGATGACCACGACCTTGTTGCCCTTGTCGATGGCGAGGTCGACGGCCATGAAGACCTCGAGCGAGCCATAGGACTTGGACAGGTCGGCCGCGGTGAGCGGGGTCTTGCCGCAGGGATGCGGTTCGGGGAAGCGGATGCGCGCCACGCGATCCTGCGCGCGCTCGCCCTCGACGCCGGCGAGCAGCTTCTCGGCGCGCTTGGCCATCTGCTGGGCGGCGGCGGCCTTGGTGGCCTTCGCGCCCATCTTGGCGGCCTGGGTGAGGAGCTGGTCGGCCTTGCGTTCGGCGTTGAGGCGCTCGCGCTTGCGGCGCTTCTCGTCGGTCTCGCGCTGCTGGAGGTATCTCTTCCAGCCCATCGAATAGACATCCAGCTCGGCCCGGTTGGCGTCGAGGTGAAAGACCTTGTTGACCGTGGCCTCGAGCAGGTCGGTGTCGTGGGAGATCATCACGACCGCGCCCGAATATCCCTGGAGGAAACTCCGCAGCCAGATGATCGAGTCGGCGTCGAGGTGGTTGGTCGGCTCGTCGAGGAGCAGCGAATCGGCGTCGGAGAAGAGGATGCGGGCGAGTTCGACGCGGCGGCGCTGGCCGCCGGAGAGGGTACGCAGGGGCTGCGTCATGACGCGATCCGGGAGTCCGAGGTTGGCGGCGATGCGCGCGGCCTCGGCCTCTGCGGCGTACCCGCCGGCGGCGATCAGCTCCGCCTCTGCCCGCGCGTAGGAGGCCATGGCCTTGTCGTGGGTCTCCGGGTCGGCCATCTGCTCGGAATAGGTCTCGAGCCGCCGCAGGATCCCGTCGAGGCCGCGGGCCGAGAGGATGCGGTCGCGGGCGAGAACTTCGAGGTCGCCGGTTTTGGGGTCCTGGGGCAGGTAGCCGATCTTGCCGGTCCGGGTGACGTGGCCGGCTGCGGGCTGGCCTTCGCCTGCCAGGATGCGCGTCATCGTCGTCTTGCCGGCGCCGTTGCGCCCGACCAGGCCGACCTTCTCCCCCG